>CAINXC010000724.1 GCA_903854655.1 uncultured Verrucomicrobiota bacterium
ATGGCCTGGACGCGTGGTGGCTAGGTCCAGCCGAGCAGTTTTTCCACCGCCATCACGTAAGCGACGTTGTTGGCCAGAGGTGCCAAGTAGTCCAAGCGGTCCGTGTACGGCACGAACTGGTTGTAATGCATGTTCTCGGCGATCTTTTCGTCGCCGCGGTGCAGGTAGCCCACCACCGGATCGGCCTTGGAGATGATTTCGCCATCCAGCTCCAGCACCAGCCGCAGCACGCCGTGCGTGGCGGGATGGGAGGGGCCCATGTTGAGAGTGAGCTTCTCGCCGACGATGTCGGTGCTGGTCTCCTCGCTGGCTTCAAGCTGGAGGGCCGCTCTCGAGGCTGGGTCGAGCGCTTCTATCTCTCGGGTGACGGTGGGCATGGCGAGGCAAATGGGGGACTTTGGCAGCGAGTATCCGACCTGCGTGAAGAGCGGCAACACGATTTTGTGAAAAATTTCACAAGCGGGTCGCCCGGTAGGACTACACCCCATTGCGCCGAGGTTCGTTTCGCCGTATTTTTGGTGGATGAAGAATGAACTGGGTAGTGAACTAAAAGCTTCCTCCCAGAGCTGCGAGCGGCAGCGCTTGGCCCGCAATGGGCCAGCGGCTTCCCCAAAACCCGTGGGCGAGGAACCTGCCGAGCACGAAGATCTTGGGTCCTATCTCGACCTCGGCGATGGCCGTTCCGCAGGAAAGACCCCAGGCTTGGCACCGCTGAAGGATCGGGTGCTGACTTTGGTTGCCATCGTCCTGCCTTTTCTCGGACTGGTGGCCGGGGCCGTTTCCGTGTGGGGCTGGGGCTTTGGCTGGATTGACCTGGGACTGCTCACAGGGTTCTACATCTTGACCATGCTGGCGATCACGGTGGGCTATCACCGGTTGTTCACTCACGGGGCTTTCGAGACGAATGACACGGTAAAATTCATCCTGGCGGCTGTGGGCTCCATGGCGGTCCAGGGATCGTTGCTGCACTGGGTGGCCGTGCACAGGCGGCACCATCAACTCAGCGATTCGCCAGACGACCCCCATTCGCCCGTGCATCATGGACCGGGCACCGGGGGGCTGCTGGGCGGTGTCTGGCACTCCCACATAGGGTGGTTCTTTGAGGCCGATCCGGTCAACATCTCCCGCTATGTGCAGGATCTGAGCAAAAACGCCGCATTGCAGGTCGCAAGCGCTCTCTTTCCGCTTTGGGTCACCCTCAGTCTCCTGATCCCAGCAATGTTGGGCGGTCTGCTGACAGGCACGTGGAGGGGGGCGCTCGCTGGGCTCATCTGGGGCGGGCTGGTTCGTATCTTCCTGGTTCATCATCTGACGTGGAGCGTCAACTCGGCCTGCCACTTGTGGGGACGCTGCCCCTTCCAAAGCAATGACCACAGCCGGGACAATTTCTTCTTTGGTGTTTTTGCCATGGGAGATGGCTGGCACAACACGCATCACGCTTTTCCGAACTCCGCCCGTCATGGTCTGCGCTGGTGGCAGATGGACGCCAGCTATGCGGTGATCCGGCTGCTGGAAACACTGGGGCTCGCCTGGAATGTGAAGCTGCCGAGCGAGCAGGCGAGAGCGCTGAAGCGAACCCAAGCCCTGTAGAGTCCGGGCCCACAGCTCAGTTCGGGCTCCTGCCGCCCCGCAGTGCGATATCGCCCATGCATTGACTGGGTTGCGTATCGATTTTGTCTGCCATTTCATGAATGACACCTTAAAGGTGCAATCATGGCCGACGAGGACCTACCAGACGAAGTCGAGCTGCCGATCACCGGCGAGCTGGACCTGCACACGTTCCGGCCCGGCGACATCAGCACGCTGCTGCCGGACTACTTCGAGGAATGCCGCAAGCGCGGCATCCTTTCGGTGCGGGTGATTCACGGCAAGGGAACCGGGGCGCTGCGTGAAGGCGTTCACCGGGTGCTGGAGAAGCTCCCGGGCGTGGCATCCTGGACGTGGCCCGCCGCCGCCACCTACGGCGGCTGGGGAGCCACATGGGTTCACTTGCAAGCGGACTAAATCAGCATCAGGGCCGGATTCTCAACCAGCTTGCGCAGCTCGGCTAGGTAGGTGGCCGCCACGGCGCCATCGACCACGCGGTGATCGCCGCTGAGGCCGATCCACATGCGCTCGCCGGCCACGATGGCTCCCTTTTCGCCCACCACCGGCACCTTGCGGATGGAGCCCACGGAGATGATGGCGGCCTGGGGCGGATTGATGATCGCGCTGAAGGAGTCGATGCCGTAGGCCCCCAGGTTGGAAACGGTGATGGTGCCGCCGGCGTACTCGTCGGGGGTCAGCTTCTTGTTTTTCGCGCGACCGGCCAGGTCCTTCACCGCCTCGCTGATTTGCAGCAGGGTCTTGTTGTTGGCGTCCTTGATCACAGGGGTCACCAGGCCGTCTTCCACCGCGATGGCCACGCTGAGGCCCACGTTCTTGTACTTCACCACGGCGTCGCCATCCCAGGCGGCATTCACGGCGGGCACGGCCTGCGCGGCGCGCACCACGGCCTTGAGGATGAAATCATTGACGGAGTACTTGTTGCCGCCGGTCTTCTCGTTGGTGGCGTTCACGTGCGCGCGGAGCTGCATCAGCGGCGCGGCATCCACTTCAATGTTCAGGTAGAAGTGCGGGATCTGTGTCTTGCTGGCCAGCAGGCGGTCGGCAATGATCGAGCGCATTGTGCTCACGGGCACGCGCTCATCGTCAGGGCCCGCCACGGGGCGGATGGTCTGCACCGCCTTCGCCGGGCTGGCGGAGGCACCGCCCACAGGGGCGCTTTCCACGTCGCTGCGAATGATGCGGCCGCCAGGGCCGGTGCCGGTGAGGCGGGACAAATCGACGCCGCGCTCCTCCGCCACCTTGCGGGCCAGGGGCGAGACTTTCACTCGAACGCCGTTACCGCTCGCTGCGGGCGCGGGCCGGGTGTGCTTGGGCGCGCCTGGGGGAAGTTTCAAACCGCTGGCGCCTGCGGCGGCTTTGCCTTTGGAGCCTGGAGCGCTCGCGGCTTCGGCCTTGGGGGCGGCTGCCTGGCCGACTTTGGCCGTGGCGGCGGCAATCAGCTCGTCCAGATTTGCGGGCTTCTCCTCGTCCTCCTCCAGCACCACGGCCATCGGGCCGCCCAGGCTCACCTTGCCGCCGGGCTGGGTGATGATCTTGATCACCGTGCCTTCGAAATACGAGGTCATTTCCATCGTCGCCTTGTCCGTCTCCACGTCCGCGATGGGCTGCCCTTGCTTGACAACGTCACCCTCCTTGATCGTCCATTTGGCGAGGGTTCCCTCGGTCATGGTGTCACTGAGCTTGGGCATTTCGATGAACTTGGGCATGGTAGGCGGAAGTTGGGGGCTTTGAGGTCGCTGCCAGGAGGGCAGGGCCGCGACACTAGACGAGCCTTTGCGGCGACTCAACCCGCCAGTGCAGATCGAGTGCCAGAAGTTGAGAAGACGCAGGGGGCGCCCTCACATCCAGTTTTTGCCAATCCTTGTCTGCGGGACGGCGAAAGCTGCCCGCGCACTCCGGCATGGATCTTCAGGCGGCGCTGCACTTATGCAAGCCTGTGGCCGGGATCTGTTCCGAGACCACAGCCAGAACGACCGCTCCAAATCTCGACGGCTCACGGCAAGTCCCTTGGGCCTCAGTTGGAAAGGCGATAGCGCCAGTAATCGGGATGACGGCTGTGATGCGTCACAGCCAGAACACGGAGATGGTCGGAATAGACCCGGTAGTAGACTGCAAAGGGGAAGCGTGGCATCTGGTAGCGCCTGACATCAGCCTTGATGACTCTCCATCTCTCCGGTGCATCCAAAATGACACCCACAGCCGAATCGACTGCGTCTAGAAACTGAGCACCAAGCGTCGGAACTCGATGCTCATAGTACCGGGCCGACTCAATGACCTCGGCCTCCGCGTGGGGATGATAGATCAGGCGCATCCGATGGCGCGCCGCGCGGCCTGCATGACTTCTTCGTGACTACGGCCCACGACAGCGCCCGAAGAAAGCTCCTGGTCGCGTCGAACGGCCTCGCTCACCGCCTTGTGTTCGTCGGTGTCAGCCAAATCAATATCGATGCTCTGCCAAAGATTCTGCGCGAGGGAAACTCGTTCAGAAAGTGACAGCGCCATCGCCTCGGCGGTCAGTTGCTGAGTGGACATGGAGAAAGAATAACGGTTTAGCCGGGCATGGTCAACGGCAAGCAAAGGCAGAACGTAAGAGCGTCACCTCGTCTCCGCCTTCACCACCCGGTTGATGCCATTGGGTGGCAGGTCGTTGCCTTTCAGCCACTGTTTGCCATCGGGCGAGAAGCTCATCTTGCCAGGCCAGGAGGTGCTCACAAATCGCCGGCCATCGGTCCAGACCGGGCGACCCTGCGGCTTGAAGGTACTGGGATTCCAGGTCCTGCCATCGGCGGAGGCATAGGATTTGCCACCGCCGCCGCAGAGGAATTCGCTGCCGGTCCACAGGATCCAGTCGAGCTTGTCGCCGGGGTGGGGCTGGGTGGTCCACTCCTTGCCATCGGCGGAGGTGGTGATCACTTCGTTGCCCACCGCCACAAAGGTGCCTGCGCCAAAGGCCAGCGCCCGCAGTTGCGGCAGGTCGCGGCGGAAACTCGCGGTCTTGCCATCCGGGGAGGTGATGCACCAGTAGAACTCCTTTTTCGCCCCGCCTTCGCCCATGAAGACATAGGTGCCGTTGCCGTAGGCTCCGTTGCGAAACCACATCGCCCAGCCCGGAAAGCCCTCCGCCGCGACCTGCGCGCCCTTCTCCCAATGCTCGCCGTCGTCGGACCACAGCAGGGTGCGGTCAGGGCCGCCCGCGACAAAGCGTTCGCCGCCGATCACCACCGGATTGATGCGAAAGGGCTCCTTGTGCACCTCCTTCCACTCCCGTCCGTCGGTCGAGGTCAGGATGTGGCCGCCCTGCGTGGCCTTGGAGAACCCGCCGCCTCCCACCACCACGAATTTGCCGTGGCCATAGGCCGCGCCCATGAGGTTGTTCGAATCATCGCCTCCGTTCACCGCCCACTCGGCCGTCACCTCCCAGTTCCTGCCGTCCGTCGAAATCATGCGCCGCCCGCCATACCCCACCGCGAGCCACAGATCAGCGGCGGAGGAGGGCAGGGTCACCAACAGAAGCGCCAGGGCGGTGAGTCGTGGGAGGTTCATGGGTGGGAAACGGAGCGTTGCTGGCGGCTTTCACAAGGGAATTGCGAATGGGATCCAGCGGTCCCGGGCTTGATCTACGCTACCGCAGGCGGCATAGGTCACAAATGGCCGATACACTCGATCACATTCCCCTAGATCGCGTCTTCAGAGAGCTTCGACCTGACTCAAACCAGGAGCAAAACGCATTAGACAGCTACATCGGTGAATGGGGAAACCACCGATGGGCTACCCACGATTGGACAAAGTTGCTCTCGCACAAAGGTATCGTGGTCGTCCTTGGGGAGCCAGGCTGCGGCAAGACCTGGGAATTTCAATGGGTGGTCAAACAGGAGCGGGCGGCAGGCCGAATCGCCTTCTTTCTACCGTTGGAGCGACTGGTTAGAGAACCAGTCGAGGCTATCCTCCAGCCAGAAGAAGGAGGCGTTTTGGAGCAATGGAAACGGGGAGCTGGCCAAGCCCTATTCCTTCTCGACTCCGTGGACGAAGCCAAGCTGGATCGCGTTGCCGACTTTTACACGGCTTTGGACAGGCTTGCGGCTTCGATTTCGGGTCGCGTTGATCGTGCAAACATCATTCTCTCTTCGCGAATAAGCGAATGGTGTCCCAACACAGATCGCCTCGAGGTTGCGAAGCGGCTGGTTGTGGCGAACCCGAAATCAAGCCCTGCCATCAAAGCTGATGGGAAAGTCGTGGTGGTAGAAATGGTCCCGCTAGACTCCCACCGAATTGGAGTGCTCGCTTCAGCCAAGAGCGATGGCAGGGCCCAGCACTTTCTCGATGAGATCGAGCGCAGACATGCATGGGAGTTGGCCGGTCGACCTCTCGATGTCATGTTGTTGCTGGATTTCTGGAATCAGCACGACCGTCTGGGCACTCTTACAGAAACCCTGGAGTATCTCGTCACGGAACACTTGCGGGAGAGGGTTGAATCTTGTGGCCCGCTCTTGTCGTTGTGTGAGGCCGCTAAGGCGGGGACTCCTTTTTTCTGCGCACTTTCCCCGCAGGAGGCCGAGCTGGCCTGTATCTATGCAACTAACGAGATGAATGGGCTGCCCGAATGGCTATACACTCTCGCAATTCACCATCCCGCATCTGTGTCAGCAGTGCTGACACAGAGCATAGCCCTTGAATGGGGGTCTCCAGAACGCAAAGGAACATTCCCCAACGTCCTTCAAACCCTGTCCCAGAAGGAATGCCCCCTCGCTGGGCTGATGGCCCCTGCGATTCTTGAGCAAATGCGCAAATGCGACCCTGGGGAGCCATTCCTTTTGGACTGTGCCCTCAGTGTCCTCACGCGGAGCAGCGTTCTAACACGCCCTGAGTGGGCAGTCCTGGCGTCAAACAAGGTAGCGCAGCTTGGTTTTGGAGCGCCCCGGCTTTCGCAATGGCTGCGTTTGTGGCTGGACGCTGATCCCACGGCTGCGTTGCAATACGCAGAGCAGGTGCTGTCGCCAGCGATGCAGACAGGCGATGTAGCAGATAATTTCGTTGCCTCGCTTGCGGGGAATTTCGGCGAGCTGGCACCCCGCTTAACCCAGTCGGATCTGCTCAAACTGCCTCATTTACTAAGGTGGCTGCGTCTTGTCATTCAATGGGTGCTCCACACCGGCTACATTACAAGGGAATCGGGCGAGGTCTATGAAATGGGATCGCGAGATTCAGCCGAGCGCTATTGTGACACGCTGTTGACCATCCTCGCCAATATGCCGGGCGAAGAGGCGGAAATTGCACTGCGCGGACTGCTCTCCGATACCGTTTTTCAGGGTATTCGAGCAAACATCCAGTACCTCTTGGACAAACGGTTAAGCTCCCATGCCGACGGGCAACCCTGGACTCCCGCGAGCGTACGGGAATTTGCTGAGCGAAACGAAAAAAATCCCACCAGTTCGTATGACTTGTTCAATCTCGTTTGCAGGAGATTGCAGACGATCCGGGAAGCTGTGGAAACCCCTGATAGCGCCAGCTTGCGGCGCTCAGTGCAGCCAGGGAACGATGAAGCAGAACTCCGAGCCTTCATTGCCTCTGAACTCATTCGGCGCTCGCATGAGCTCTATGGGATTGTTGAAGAGAGACTCATTGACCGAGATGAGCGGCCTGATTTGACCGTCTCGAGGCCAGGTGTTGTAGGCACAGTCGCTATTGAGGCAAAACTCGCGGACAAGGGCTGGACACTGAAGACTCTTTTGGAGAGGCTCGAAGTCCAATTGGTTGGGCAGTACCTGCGGGCACGGGAGGAGCGGTATGGCGTTTTCCTCGTGGGCTATGTAGGGGACAAGTCGCACTGGGAGGACGGCGATGGCAAACGATTGTCTTTCGAGGACTTGATTGGGCGGCTCGAAGCAAGGGCGCAGGAGCTGGTCGTCCAGACCCCAGGGGTTAAAGGACTCAAAGTCGTTGGCATAGACTTTAGGACGCCACCCAAGCCATCGCGATAGACACCCCTCCGTCTGGCATCAGTCCTCTCCCCGTGTTTCCTTCATCCGCTCATCGGTGGTGAGCCTGCCTTTCGCCAGACCTACGCTGGAGGCGAGCCAGGATTGAAACTCCGCCAGCTCCGTGGCGCTGGTGGGCGCGGCCGGAACAGCCTTCAGGTAGGGGGTCTGCTCGTCGAAATCCATGATCGCGCCGGCCTTGAGGTTCAAGCGCTGGCGAATGGCCGCTGGAATATTGTCCAGAAACTCGGCGGTGATGACGGCTTGCATGACTGGAGTTTACGGGAAAACGGGTGGCAAGCAAGACTCTGGTTTGGAGGAGCTGAGTGCGGAGGGACGGTAAGGCTGTTGCTGGCACGCCCTGCCGGGGTGCGGATCGGTTTGCGTGAGGGTCCGGTGGTGTCGCTGG
>CAINXC010000725.1 GCA_903854655.1 uncultured Verrucomicrobiota bacterium
TGGGGTTGCTGCCGTCGATGAAGAACTCCTGGGTCTTGGTGTCCGCGAAGTTGAACAAGAGCTCGCAGTAGCCCGGCTCGCCATCGCGCCCGGCCCGCCCGGCCTCCTGGTAGTAGGCCTCGACGCTGCCGGGCACGTCGAAATGGATGACAAAGCGCACGTCACTGCGGTCAATGCCCATGCCAAAGGCGTTGGTGGCCACGGCGACATCTTTTTCCTTGGAAATGAACAGGTTCTGCGCCCGCTCGCGGCCCTTCTCGTCCATGCCGCCATGGTAGGCGATGGCATTGATGTTCCACTCGTCGAGCAGGGCGATGACTTCCTCCACCCGCTTGCGCGTGGCACAATAGACGATGCCGGTCTTGTGGGCGCTGATGATGCGCTTGATGCGGTCGTACTTCTCCTCGTGGCGCTTGGTCTGGGTGACATTGAGGCTGAGGTTGGGACGCGCGAAGCCGCTGACGTTGATGTAGGGATCGCGCAGATCCAGGTGCTTGAGGATGTCGCTGCGCACATCAGCCGTCGCAGTCGCGGTGAGGGCGACCACCTGCGGCCTCCCGAGCGGCTCCAGGGCTTCGTGAAGGCGCAGGTAGTCCGGGCGGAAATCGTGCCCCCACTGGCTCAGACAGTGCGCCTCGTCGATGGCGAAGAGCGCAATGTCCACCGTGCGCAGCGCGTTGATGAACGCGTGGCTGCGGAAACGCTCGGGGGCCACGTACACCAGTTTGTAATCCCCTTGGCGCAGGCCGTTGATGCGCTCCATCTGTTCGCTCATGCTGATGGAGCTGTTGATGAGAGTGGCGGGAATGCCCCGGTTCAGCAGGGCATCCACCTGATCCTTCATCAAGGCGATCAGCGGGCTGACGACCACGGTGACGCCGTCCATGACCATGGCCGGAAGCTGGTAGCACAAAGATTTGCCCCCGCCGGTGGGCATGATCACCATGGAATCGCGACCGGACAGGATATTGCCGATCACGGTCTCCTGGCCCTCGAGGAACTCTCGAAAACCGAAGTACTGCTGCAAGGCCGCGCGCGCATCGTGGATGCGGGGCGAAAGGTCGGCGATGTCGGGCTGGGTCACACCCTCATCATGGCGTGGCTGGGCGCAGGCTCAAGCGCTGTTCACTTGATCAAGTGTCCAGGGCGGTCAGATCCGCCGCGAGCGCCTGGCGCTCCCCCGCATCCGCAACTTCCGAGGCAAGGCGTCCGGCCTCGGCACGATGATACGCCAGGGCTTCTGAATGGCCGATCAATTTTGCCGTCCTTGCCAAGGCCTCATGAGCGTAGGCCAAATAGAAAGGTGGCAGACCGGCGCTCGCTCCCAGGCACAGGTTGGCATATCGTCCCGCCCCCTCGACAAGCCCAAGCACGGCATAAACCCGTGACAATTGCCAGTAGCCGATGGACAATCTCAGCGGAGCGCAGTCGGGGCGCTCCCGCCAATGCACCAGCGAGGCATGGCAGAGCGAGATCATGCGCTCGTCATCGTCCCGCGAGCGGTCCGGCTTGTCGAGAAGATCCCAGACACGGTTGAAACAGTCCGCCGCAAACCACCGGTGGGCGGCGGCCAGGTCGAAGGAAGGAGCGGGGGGCATGGCAACATTTTGTGCCGATCCCAGAAAACTTTCAAGGGGGCGCGAAGATTGCGGGCAAAGAGCTCTGCGCGGTTTGAAAAATGGACCGCCAGCACCCGATGCAACCTCGAAATATGACTGGCAAACTATGATTGACATTTGCCCGCAGCTTGCCATCGTATCCTGGTGAACACTGCCTCTTCTCCAACATCGAACAGCCCGTTTGTCGGCATCGAAGCCAGGACGACGGTTTACCCCCGGTCGAAAGCTCGTGCGGGTGGACATTGGCGGGTGAAGGGTGCGTCCAATGCGGCGTCGCATTGCTACCACGTCATGTCCCGTACCTGCGGCGGAGCGGTGATGTTTGATGAGGTGGAGAAGGAAGCCCTGCTCAGGTTGATACGCAAAATGAGCGGCTTCCTGGGCATGCGAGTGCTTACTTACTGCGTGATGAACAACCACTTCCACATTCTGGTGGAAGTTCCGCACAAAGACCTATGGCTGGCAAACTTGATGGAAACTGGCGGCGAGGAGGCGTTGCTGAGGCACCTGGGCACCTTCTACAGCCGGTCGTTCATGCACGAGCTGCGCGGCGATTTGAAGGAGCTGCGGAGTGCAGGACAAGAAGGATACGCCCAGGAGCGGCTGGCGGTCTTCATTCGGCGGTTCTGCGACCTGTCGATCTGGTGCAAGGAGATCAAGGAGCGCTTTGGACGGTGGTACAACCGCCGTCACGGACGCAAGGGCACCTTATGGATGGAGCGGTTCAAATCGGTGCTGGTGCAAGACGGCGAGGCGCTCAGGACCATGGCGGCCTATATTGACCTCAATCCGGTACGGGCGAAGCTGGTGGAAGACCCGGCAGATTACCGCTGGTGCGGCTATGCAAATGCCCTGGGCGGCAACAAGGAGGCACAGCGAGGGCTGTGCCAGGTCATGGGCACGGGCGATAAGCCTTGGTCGAAAGCAGTGGCGGAGGGCTATGGCAGCGCGGCGGATCTTTATCGCCAGTGGTTGTTTGATGAGGGCGTGGAGCGGAGGGATCTCAGTGGAAGGGTGACCAAGAGGGGATTCAGCGAAGAACAATCCAGAGAGGTGACCGAAGGTCGGAAAGGCAAGCTCAGCACCCCGGCATTGCTGCGGCACCGTGTGCGGCATTTCACCCAGGGACTGGCGCTGGGCAGCCGGGAGTGGGTCGAGGGCCTCTTTGACTCCCATCGCCACCGCTTCGGAGCTAAACGCAAGACAGGAGCCCGCAGGTTGCGCCAGGCAGAGTCCGACCTGTTCGCCTTGCGGGATTTGAAGGACGGGGGGGGAAGCGGTCTCGCTGCCATTCAAA
>CAINXC010000726.1 GCA_903854655.1 uncultured Verrucomicrobiota bacterium
CGGCTGGCGATGACCTTGCGGATGCGCAGCTTGCAGCCCGGACCCTTGCACTGGTAGAATTCATCGGCCTGCTTGAAACCACGTGTGCCGCAGAACGGGCAGGTGGCGTCGAACTCTGGATACACACGCTCCTTCTCCGCCTTGGCGTGGTTCTTGGCCTTGTTAACCACAGCGGTGGCCATGGCCTTGATCTCCTTCATGAAGGTGGGGCGGTCCAGCTTGCGGTGCTCCATCTGGCGCAGCTTGTACTCCCATTGGCCGGTCATTTCTGGTGAGCTGAGCTCATCAATGCCCAGGCTCACGATCTGGTCGATAAGGCCCAGGCCTTTCTGCGTCACCACGAGATCACGCTGGTTGCGTTCGATGTACTGGTCGCTGATGAGACCCTCAATGATGGCGGCGCGCGTGGCCGGGGTGCCCAGGCCGCGCTCGCTCATGGCCTCGGCCAGTTCTTCGTCATCCACCAGCTTGCCGGCGGTCTCCATGGTGGAAAGCAGGGTGGCCTCGTTGAAACGCGCTGGCGGGCGGGTGACTTCTTCACTGAGCTCGACGCTGCGGGTCTGGGCCTTTTCGGTGCCGTTGAAGGGCACGAGCAGGCGGCCGCTGGACTCGCCATCGGCAGCGGCTTCTTCGGCCCCTTTCTTGCCGTACACCGCCAGCCAGCCGGGCTCCTTGAGCACCTTGCCGTCGGCCTTGAAGGCATCCTGTTCAATGCGCGTGATGCGGGTGGTCACTTCAAATTCCGCCGGGGGGAAGAACACCGCGATGAAGCGGCGGGTGACCATGTCGAAGAGCTTCTGCTCCGCCTCGGGCAGTTCCTTGGGCGGGATCTGGCCGGTGGGGATGATGGCAAAGTGATCACTCACCTTGCCGGTGTCGAAAACGCGCTTGTTGGGCCGCACCCAGCCGTTGCGCATTACCGTAGCGGCATGCGGAATCAAGTCGTGCGGCAGTGCGTCGTGCTTGCTGTCCGGGTGGCTGGCGAAGGTTTTCATCGTATCGACCACCGTGGGAATGTAGTCATCCGGCAGGTAGCGCGAATCGGTACGAGGATACGTGAGCACCTTGAACTTCTCGTACAGAGCCTGGGCGATCTGCAAGGTGCGCCGGGCGCTGAAGCCAAAGCGGTTGCTGGCCTCGCGCTGGAGGCTGGTGAGATCGTAGAGCTGCGGCACGGCCTGGCGGGTGGGCTTGGTGACCTCCGTGATGGTCCCTGGCTTGCCGGTGCAGCGGGCGACGATGGCCTCTGCTTTGGTCACGTCCCAGATGCGTTCGGCGCGGCGGTGCTCGTCGGTCTCGTCCTTCTTGAAAGACTCGTCAAACCACCGGCCCATATAATTGCCGGCCTGGATGCCAAAGTTCCCGTGCACCTCAAAATAAGTGCGGGGCACGAAGGTCTGGATTTCACGCTCGCGCTTGGCCAGGATCGAAAGGGTGGGGGTCTGCACCCGGCCCGCCGGGGTGAGGCGGAAGCCGCCGTGACGCGAATTCAGCGCGGTGAGAGCGCGGGTGGCGTTGATGCCCACCAGCCAGTCGCTCTCGCTGCGGCACTTGGCGGCGTCTGCCAGGGGGCGCATGTCATCATCCGTGCGCAGCTTTTTGAAGGCATCCAGGATCGCGCCATTGGTCATGGACTGCATCCACATGCGCTTCACAGGCTTGTTCACGCCGCTGGACTCCAGCAGGTAGCGGAAGATCAGCTCTCCCTCGCGCCCGGCATCGCAAGCATTGATGAGGCTGTCCACATCCTTGCGCTTCATGAGGCGGACCAGCAGTTTGTAGCGGTCCGTGCTTTCGGACTTGGGCTCCAGCTCAAACTCATCCGGGACAATCGGCAGCGTGGTGAAGCCCCAGCCCAGCTTTTTGCCGTCGCGCTCCGGCATCTTCAGTTCCAGCAGGTGGCCCACCGCACTGGAGATGATGTGCGTGTCGTTTTCAAAGTAGTCCTTCTCTTTGACGAAAGGCGTCATGCCTGGCGTCTTGGCAAGCGCGCGGGCAAGGTCGGTGGCGACACTGGGCTTTTCTGCAATAATAAGGGCCTTGGGCATAGGGGCGGTGAGCAGAGGCGATTTGTTCGGAAGTGTCAAGGGGTTTGCTTTTGGGTGAGTGCAACCAATAGAATCTCCACAGAACCGGCCCTTGGGGGGCGGAAGCTCTGTGCGTGGGGTGTACGTGCTGGCAGGGAGTTTCGGCCGCGTTGAGATTCGCCTGGCCCTGCAATCCTACCCGGCCACCGCTTCATTGAGCACCTGCTCAAAGCGTTCGGCCATGCGGGCAGCGGTGAATTCTTCCCGCACCTGGGCCATGCCCTGGATCGAGTATTGCTCGCGCTGCTGGTCGTCGAGCAGCAGCTTCTCCAAGGTGTCGGCCAGCGACTTCGCATTGTCCGGCTCGCACAAGACGCCGCCCTTGGTGGAGGCGATGAGTTCGGGGAAGGCGCCGTGGCGGGGCTGCACCACGGGGATGCCCGAGGCCACGGCCTCGATGACATAAAGGCCGAAGGCCTCGCCATAGGTGGCCGGCACGGAGAACACGGTGAGGTCGCGGAAGAAGCGCACCTTTTGGTCAAAGGTGAGGTTGGGATGAAAGGCCACCCGCTGCAGGCAGTTCGCATCCTTGAGCTTCTGCTTGAGACCTTCGATGTATTTTTCATCCACGGCGGTGACTGCACCGCCGATCTTCAACCTGAGCCGTGGCAGGGTGCCGCGTTTTGCGAGGTCGATGAAGGCATCCACGAGCAACGTGAGCCCTTTGCCATGGATCATGCGGGCGAAGAAACCGATCACCGGGACATTGGGGTCAGGTTCGGCGGAAGGGAAGGGGGTGACTTCCATGCCGTTGGGCACCACCGCCATCTTCTCCGGACCTACGCCGAGGCGCTTCTGCATCAGCTCGGCATAATAGCGGCTTGGGGCGATGAAGCGGGTCACATACTTTGCGTTCTCCCGCATCGCGTCCCAGGCCTGGGTCAGGTACGGCTCGGGGAGGGTGTCGAGGAAGGAGTCCTCGCCTTGCAGCGAGCACACGACTTTGGCCCCGAGTTCGCTCAAGGGTTTGGCCAGGCCGCTGAGCAGACTGTTGGAGAGCGAAACCACTTCCGTCTTCGGTTCGCTTTTGAGCCAGGCGACCAGTTTTCTCCACTCGCCCCATTGGCGGCCTTTTTCCCCCAGCAGGCTGCCTACGGTCATCTCGCCAAGAGCCTTGGGGCTGGTCATGCCCATGCGTTTGGCGGCGTTGCGCAGGCGCTGCGGCTTGTTCAGGAAACGGTGTACAAAACCCGGCATTCGCGAGAACCAGGGCAGTTTCTGGGTGATGAAAAGGGAGATGCCGCCCACCTGCACGCCTTGCTCCGGGCTGGCCGCCGTGCCGTCGGTGACCAGCGGCAGGTACAGCGGCACCATGGTGGCATCGTGCTTGCGCACCCGCAGGGCTTTGATCAGGACGTTGTCGCGCAGGCAGCTGCCGCAGTGAAAAGTGCCGGTGCCGGGGGTGAGATGAACGATGCGCATGGTGAGATTAGGGCGACGGTTAGCGCAGGGTATTTCTGAGAGCAAGAGGGCAGAAAACAACGAAATTTGAATCCATTCACGATACGGCGGCGAACCGAAGGAGTGTGCAATGCCCGCTTGCTGCCTTCGCGAGAAGTGATGAAAATTGTGTTTTCGCGGGAATAAGCCTTCAACCGTCTCTCTCTCACCGATGAACGCGCCCATGGATGACAGTGAATTTCAGTCCCTTGTGACTCTGCATTACGAGAACCTGTATCGGTTTGCGCTCAGTCTCAGCGGGCGCGAGGCGGAGGCGTGTGATCTCACCCAGCAGACCTTCTACCGCTGGGCCCAGCGCGGCTTTCAGTTGCGAGATCGCTCGAAGGCCAAGACGTGGCTGTTCACGACCCTTTACAGGGAGCACCTGGGCAGCCGGCGGCGTGACGTTCGCCACCCGCATGTGGAGATCGGCAGCGTGGAGCACGAGCTTCCACGATTGGAGGCCACCACGGTCAACCAGATGGATGGCAGCGCAGTCATGGAAGCGCTGCAGCAGCTTGAAGAAGCGTACCGTGCGCCGCTCACCTTGTTTTACCTCCAGCAACACTCCTATCTGGAGATCGCCGGGCTGCTGGAGATCCCCATAGGAACCGTCATGTCGCGCCTCTCGCGAGGCAAGGCCCAGCTCCGATCCCGCCTGTCCACCTCTGAAAACCACGAAAACACCCCTGCCAACGTTGTCACCTTTCCCATCAACAAAAGGAGGAAAGCCGCCCATGAACAGGCATGAAGCCCAGTTGCTGTTGACCGCCTGCCATCCTGGCGGCCTGGATGCTGATGATCCCGCCATGCGCGCGGCCCTGGAGGCTATGCACGGTGATCCCGAGCTTGCCCAATGGTTTGCCGAGGATCAGGCGCTGGACGCCGTCCTTGCCAGCAAGCTCGCGTCGGTGCCCGTGCCGCAGTCCTTGAAGGCGGACATTCTGGCGGGCGCCCATGTCTCCCGTCGCAGAAGCTGGTGGCGCGGTTCGCTGACGTGGATGGCGGCGGCCGCTGCCTTTGTCATCATTGGAATTGTTAGTCTGCAGCGGTTCCAGAACGGCGTCACGAAGGTGGCGACGCTTGGTGAGTATCGCAGCGATGTGGGGGCGGCATTTGCCCAACTCAACGCCAGCGGCTTCAAGCCGGCGCTGGGGGTCGGCAGCATGGTCGAGGTGGCGAAGTACGTGAGCAGCCAGGGCTCCCCGCTGGGCAATCCTCAGACTCCGGGCGGTCTTGGCAAGGTGAAGCCCGTGGCCTGCCGTGTGATTGAGTGGAGGGGCCAGAAGGTGTCGATCATCTGCGTGGGCCGTGAGGGCTTGGAAGCTCATGTCTTCGTGGTGGACCGCAAGGTCATCAACGACAGCGGTGACGTGGACCTGAAGAGCGTTGCCACGGCCAGCGGCTACCCCGTCGTGGCCTGGGAAGATGCCGGGCATGCCTACGTGATGGTGGGAAACACCAAGACAACGGATCTGACGCAACTGCTCTGAAAGGAATGGGGGCAACCGGCCGGGGTTGCAAAACCCGGAACTTGTGGCAATGGTCGGCTGCCTGGGGCTAGGCCCCGCAACCCTCCATTTTCCCCGCTATGCCTAACAATTTACGTCGTCTTTTCACCTGGCTCATGCTTTGGTCCACGGTGGCGCCAGCCATGACCCCGGCTGTGGCCGTCGAGTTCCGGCCCGCCATCGGCCAGGAAGTCGTGTACAAAAACCCGAACGATGATCAGACCCCGCCCCGCCGCGCGCGGGTGACGAGCATTGACCCCGCCAAGGGCTGGTGCTGGATCGAGTTCCTGGAGTTCTTTCCTTCCGCCCACAACCGCCAGGAATACTGTCCCTTCGCCCATTTGAGCCCACGAGAGACGGTGCCCGCTGTCGCGAAAATCACCGCCAAGGGCCGCGTTGACATCGCTTCGACTCTTGCGCGACGAACGCTGTGGTGAAAGGTCGGGCCTGTCAGTCAGCCGGAGCCGGAAAACCCGCAGGACCACCACTCCGATCTGGTGCGGATGGTCCTGCGGCTTGGTTTGGATAGAGGTCTATCGTGAAGATACGTGGAGACCGGGGCGGGCGACCATGAGGCTGGTGCGGGTGGGCTGGTAAAGATAGCCGATCCCAAAGTTCAGCGGCTGGGTCTGTCCCTGCTGGTAGGCATTGATAAGATCCTGCTGCTGGTGGCTGCGGAACATGTCGAGCGTGCCCTGGTAGTTGCCATACAGACGCACGTCGGCGCCAGACGCAACCAAGTTGCGATAGGGAACGCCGGAGGGATCTTGAACGATGCCCCGGCAATTGTTGATCAAGTAGTTGCGGATGTTGTGGAACCCTTCCTCATGCATCAGGTACGAGGCGCTTTTGACAAAGGCGGGAGGGCGGCCCAGCGAGGAGACAAAGCGCAGCAAGGGACTGCCTGGGCTCAGCCCGCCATCAGACAAGTCCTGGCGGAAGTAGAACACACGCTTGGCACCTCCGTTGGGCCCGTAGCCGCGGATCAGCAGCCCGTTGCCGCTGCTGGCGACGACCGGCTGGCCATTGCCATCAAGGCGAACAAAGTCGACCGACTCCACACGCTGGCCGCTGCGCGCCATGAACGTAAGGATGAGCGGCAGCACGCCTTTGAAGCGGGTGTTGACGAGGTCATGTCGCATGTCTTTGGTGATGAAGAAGCTGAACTGCATCGCCGTTTTAATGGAAGTGGTCAGGCCATCCATGCTGCTGCTGACTTCACCGGCACCGAGCTGGGAGAGCGATGGAAGAGGCTCGCAAGATTCCAGACCGCAGAGCACAATGGTTTCGGTGCGGGGGAAGAAGGCGTTGGCGTACAGGAAGTCGGGGCCTCCGAACGGGTAGAAAAGGGCGCCTGAGCTTTGCAGATCACCGATCTGGGAGCTCGCCCAGGAGCGGATGGGGGCTTCGTGCCGCGAACCAAAGTCCGCCCATAGCCGGTCGAGCTTGGCTTTGTGATTCGCCCAGGACGGGTTGTTCCGGATCTCCGGGAAATAGTCCCGCCCGCTGGCGGGCAGCCCAGCCAGCACCCGGGCGGTGTCATTGAACGGAGCCGAGGATTGGGTCGGCAGGTTCAATGATACGGGTGAGGCGGACAATTGGCGGTGTTCCTCCGAAGCGACGGTGCGACGAACATTGACGTCGCCGCCAGTAACGGTTCGTGGACTCGTGATGTCAGACAGCCACTGACGTGCTTGGTCAGGGAGCTGGCAACTGGTGAGGGCAAGTGACGCGGCGAGCGTGGGGAGCACGGCGGTCTGCAATCGCGTGATGCGGAGGAGGGCTTGAAGAGTCATGGCAAGCGACGCTAACAGTTTGAGCGCGCTGCGAAAGAATTCGATGGGTGTGTCCGGCAGGTATATTTACCGAGTTATTCACTGATTATTGCCATTCCATAAAAGATCCTTAAATGCCTGTAATTTCAAGCATCCCTTATTTTTTGAACCTGCTTTTTTGTGCAGGTATTTGCGGTTTTTCACATGCCCGCCGAACGGGGTCCAAAGGTTTTGCGCAAAGCAGGCAGATTCACCAGAAAGATCAGAGCGGCCGCCATGTGATACTGGAAGTTGAGATCCATGATCTTGCTGATGGACATATGCAGGGCGATGATGGCCATGCCTCCTGCAAACGCCCACCGGCGGTTGATGAGGATCACAAAACCGGCCAGCTCGATGAGCAGGCCAAAGCCAAAGAACAGCCTGGCCAGATTGGGGTGGTCAACAATGGCTTGGGTGACCTGTGGCAGCCATGAGGGGATGGGCCGGAGCACATCATAGTAGCCGTCCCAGTTGGTCTTGAGCAATTGCACGGAAAGGTAGGGCACCTTCTGGATCCACTGATAGTTGGAGTTCACCAGTTTGACGATGCCGCAGACGACGTAGGCGGCGGCAAAGGTGACGGTACTGGCGTAGATGGCGAGGCGGTGGGTCATGAGCCCCGGCCGAAGGGGCGAGGCATCGGCCAGGGGGAGGTTCTTGGCCCGATGGATTTCGCCACTCAGAAACTGCACGATCAAACCCAGGACGGCATATCGTCCAGTGATGCTCACGCAGTGTCCCAGCCAGGTGAAAAACACGGTGGCAGGACCTCCAGGGTGCGGCAGGAGGACCATTTCCCGCACCGCCAGCGCCGCCAGGGCGGCAAACGCAGTCCACTGCACCAGGCGATGCAGGCGTGGCGTGCGCGGCCAGGCATAGACCAGAAACTGCGATAGCGCGATAAGCGTCATCGCCTGCCAGCTATGGTGCATGGCCGTGGAGGTGATGAGAGTGCCGATCATGACGGCGAAGACGCAGCCCGGCACCAGGCCCAGGGCGGGCATCCAGCCGATCACATACATCGCCAGGCCAAGGATTGTCAGGGCCTGCCAGCCGACCCCGGGCGGGTGCTGGGCCAGCCAGGTGAAGTCAAAGAAATTCGCCAGGCCGGTGGGGTTGCGCTGGGTTTTGTAGGGGGCGGTCTCCCACTTGATGCTGATAAAGAACAACGTGGCGAAACCCGCACGCATGATGAAGGCCTCAAACTGGCTGTAGTCAAAAATGCCGGGCTGCCACCAGGGTCTGGGGCGCAGTGAGTCAGGGGTAGGGGAGTTCATCGGGATTGTTCGGCGAGCAGTTCGGGTTTTCTGTCTGAGAGCTTGCCGTCCACCAATTGGAAGGTCCGCCGGTACAGGCGCAGCGACTTGGTGCCGGCCGTGAGGCTGCCATCTTTGACCTTGGTCGCCCAGTCGCCCAGCACAATCCTGCCTGCGGCGGCACGTTCGGCTTCGTTGGCCTCGCTGGAGTCCGCCTTGCGCTTGGCGGTGAGCTTGCCCAGTTCCTTCTTGTAGGCCTTCTTGGCCGTGCTGGAGCCGTTGCGAAACACCTTGGTCATGGGCAGCACCTGGTCGTTCTGATCAGTCACAAAAATGACATCCGCCTCCGTGTCGAAGTTGGAATACATCGGGAAATTTGAGAAGGGAAACTGCTCCTTGATGAGAAAGAGGGCCAGAACCACCGCAGTCATGTGACGGAACGGTACTCGTAGCCAGAGGGCGCGAAGATTGACAAGCATGGTGTGTTGAGTGATGGACTGGGAACGCCTCCGGGCCAGCAAATTTTGCCAAATGACAAAGAAAGCGAATGACAACGCAGGTGACGCTCATATAATCTAGGCTCCTCCTACCGATTACCCAGTTCGAGGCCGGAGTAGCTCAGTGGTAGAGCGGCGCATTCGTAATGCGTAGGTCGCGGGTTCGAGTCCCGCCTTCGGCTCCAGTTGATTGCCACCCCCACATGTCACCGTCCAAAAGCTCGGGTCAGACCGCTAGGGCCAGACGCCGCGAGGATTTCTGGGATCGGCTGACTTTCATGGTGGGCTGCACCGCCGTGGTGGGCATCATCGCCTCCATCGTTGCGGTGGGCAGCCAGCACATCATGAGGTCGTCGCCTGTGGTGGCGGAGGCTTATTACAAGTCGGCGGCCAGGGAGGAGCCGGAAGGGCGGTCATGGTCCGGCAGGCAGCAGACCGAGCCGGCGCAGTTCGACATCGCGCGCTCGGCGGCTCCTGTCGCCAGGGTCGAGAGCAAGCAGCCCTCTCCGGCCGCAGCGAAGCTGATCAATGACACCACGGGCAAGGTGCCCAAGGCGGTGCCGCTGGCCGATGGCATTGAAAACATTGAGGCCAAACGCGACGCGATCAGCCGCGCCGTCGAAGGGTTTTTAGCAGCGAAGACCGTGGAGGCAAAGCTTCCATTCATCCGTGATCCTGAGCGCGTGAAACCTCTGATGCTGGATTTTTACTCCCGCCAACCGATGCCCGATCTGGCGTGGCGAGGTCTCGGCCGCCTGGTTCAGGTGGATGAACCCGGTTACCGCTTTGGCTACGTGCAGGCCTTGTTTGAAAATGCGCCCGCAGTCACGCTCATTATCGAGGAGATGGATGATGGCGGGTTTCGGGTGGACTGGGAATGCCTGGTGCGCTACGGCGAGATGTCGTGGGGCGATTTTCTGAGGCTGCGCCCAGCGGAACCAAAATTGCTGCGGGTCAAGGCGTCGCGCGCCGCAGCCGCCCCCACCCAGGGAGTGGTGGGTGCCGAGTGGCTGGAACTCAGGCATCCAGAGCAGCCTGGCACGGTGCTGGCGTTCTTCCGCCGCGACGATCCCCTGTTCGCCCCGCTTCTGGACCAGCTCAATGAGGGCAAATGGAGGGACGTGCCCCTCACTCTTCATCTCGGCTACCAGGCCGGTGCTGGGCCCGAGGCTGCAGACCACGTCGCCATCACCGGGGTGGAGGGCAAGGGCTGGCTGAACCTGACCAGCAGCCTGCATCGTTAAGGCAGGCCCCCCAGGAACGACCGCTTGCACTGCACGCCTTCCTGCGAAAAGTGCGGGCATGTCTCTCCAATTGTTTTTGTCGCGCGGAATGGTGGCCCTGGGTTTGGGCGTGTTGTCCATGGCATCTGTTTATGCCGATGACTGGGCGCCCGAACCTGGCTTTGTGAGCCTTTTCAATGGCAAAGATCTCACGGGCTGGTGCTTTCGCACCAAGACGCAGGAAATCACCGACAAGTTCGACGGCAAGACGGAGTCCAACGACCAGGGCCGCTATTCAGCCAAGGATGGCGTGCTGACGGTGAATTTCGCCAAAGGGGTGCCACGGCTCGTTGCTCAGATGTGGACGGTGCAGGAATTCCCGAAGGACTTTGTGCTGAAACTGGAGTTCCGCGCCTC
>CAINXC010000727.1 GCA_903854655.1 uncultured Verrucomicrobiota bacterium
CGGTCTTGATCACGCACGGCCTGCCCAGCTCTGCGACGGCGGCTTCCAGCCCGGCAAGGTCTTCAATGATGCGGAACGCTGCGCAGGCGATGCCTTGGTCGCGCAGGAACAGCTTTTCGCGCTCGCGATGCTGCGTGGTGTAGATGGCCTTGCGTCCGGGGCGCAACGGCTTCACCGCCTCCACGGCCTGCAAACAGGCGTCGGGGATGTTCTCAAACTCCGCCGTGACCACGTCCACCTGGTCGAGGAACCGGCGCAAGGCTTCGGCATCATCGTACTCCGCATTGATCTCCACATCCGCGACCTGGCCCGCAGGGCAGCCCCTGGCTTCGTTGGTGAAAACAACCGTCCGATAGCCGCTGCGCCGCGCCTCCAGCGCCAGCATCCGGCCAAGCTGGCCGCCGCCGAGAATGCCGATGGTGGAGGGGGGAAGGAAGGGGGAAGGCATGAATGTCATTTCTCGATCTCGCTCTGGCTCAGCATCACCTTGCCGCGCTGCTTCTCGCGGAAGGCGTGCAGTTTCTGCGCCAGCCCCGGATCGTGCCGCGCCAGCATGGCCACGGCGAAAAGCCCGGCATTGATGGCCCCGGCATTGCCGATGGCAAAGGTGGCGACAGGAATGCCGCCGGGCATCTGCACGATGGAGTAGAGCGAATCAACGCCGCTGAGCGCCTTGCTCTGCACCGGCACGCCCAGCACCGGCACCGTCGTCATGCTGGCGGTCATGCCGGGAAGGTGGGCGGCGCCGCCCGCGCCGGCGATGACGCAGTGCAGGCCGCGCGCCTCGGCTGAGCTGGCATACTCATACAGCAGTTCCGGCGTGCGGTGGGCGCTGATGACGCGCTTCTCGAAAGGCACGCCGAAATCCGTGAGCACCTGGGCGGCATGCTGCATGGTGGGCCAGTCGGAACTGGAACCCATGATGATGCCGACAAGTGGCTGGGGTGGGATGGCTGGGGCGCTCATGAGAAGGCAGATGTGGCGCGGCAGGGGCGGGGCGTCAACGGGTTCCAAAACAGGACGAAAAATGTCATGTAACAAATGTCATGCGTTTGTTTAGTGACGTGGCATGATCCGCCCTTCCCGCCTAAAACATCGCATGACATTCCGTGAAAAACTTGAAGCCCGAATTGCTTCCACCGGCTCACATCTTTGCGTCGGCCTGGACGTGCGTGCAGACGCCGCCACCGAGCAGGTGAAGCGCTGGATCATCCGCGTCATT
This sequence comes from uncultured Verrucomicrobiota bacterium, assembly GCA_903854655.1. GTDB lineage: Bacteria > Verrucomicrobiota > Verrucomicrobiia > Verrucomicrobiales > Verrucomicrobiaceae > CAINXC01. The sequence goes on from CAINXC010000727.1 coordinate 1,223, forward strand.
GAAGAAACCGCCCCCTACGCTGCGGCGTTCAAGCCCAACGCCGCCTACTTTGAGGCGCTGGGCTGGCAGGGGATGCGCATGCTCTCGCAGGTGCTGAAGACCGTGCCGCAGGACATTCCGGTGATCTTCGACGTGAAGCGCGGCGACATTGGCGAAACCCAGGCCTACTACGCCAGGGCCTGCTTTGACGAATTGAACGTGGATGCGGTGACCCTGAATCCCTACATGGGGAGGGACACGCTGGAGCCCTTCCTCAAGTACAAGGACAAGGGCCTGTACCTGCTGGGAGTCACGTCGAATCCCGGAGCCGCAGACATCGAGCTGCAGAAGGTGGGGAGGCGGCATGTATACGAAATCGTGGCGGACATGACCCAGGGGAGTGACCAAACGGGCCTCGTGGTGGGCCTCACCAACGCCTCCGGGAACGTGCTCGCCAAGATTCCCGATGTGCCGCTTCTCATTCCTGGCCTGGGCGCCCAGGGGGGCGACCTCAGCGCGCTGGCCGGCACGAACCGCAAGGCGCCGATTCTCGTGAACGTGTCGCGCGGCATTCTTTATGCCGAGAACGGCGTGCACTTCGCCTCGGCGGCCAAAGGCTGGAGCGAGAAGATCGGCACGGCCCTGGGTTCCCATGAGTTCACCCCGCAGCGCCCCGGACGTAACGCTCGGTCTCCCGGCGTTTCGGCTGCGTGAACAGCTCCATCGTCTCGCCCAGTTCGATGAGCCGCCCGAGAAGGAAGTAGGCGGTCTTGTCCGCCACGCGCTTGGCCTGCTCCATGTTGTGGGTGACGATGACGATGGTGTACCGCTCCTTCAACTCGCTGATGAGCTGCTCCACCTTGGCGGTGGCGATGGGGTCAAGGGCGGAGCAAGGCTCGTCCATGAGCAGGATCTCCGGCTGCACGGCGATGCAGCGGGCAATGCACAAGCGTTGCATCTGCCCGCCGGACAGACCCAGGGCGCTTGCATGCAGGCGGTCCTTGACCTCATCCCAGAGCGCCGAACTGCGCAAGCTCTGCTCCACGGCCTCGTTGATCACCGCCTTGCGCCTCTCCCCTTTCAGCCGCAGCCCGTACGCCACGTTGTCGTAGATGCTCTGCGGAAAAGGATTGCTCTTCTGAAAGACCATGCCCACCCGCCGGCGCAGATCGATCACGTCCAGCGCAGGGTCGGTGATGTCGAGCCCAAGCACCCGGATGTCTCCCTTGGTGACCCCCGCGCCGGGCACCAGGTCGTTCATCCGGTTGAAGCAGCGCAGCACGGTGCTTTTGCCACAGCCTGAGGGGCCGATGAGCGCCGTGATTTCCTGCGGAGCGATGTCGAACGTCACGTCGTAGAGCGCCTGCTTCCCTGGGTAATGGAAGTCCACATGGGTCATGGTGATCGCTGGAGGCATGGGGCGGGGTTCTTGGTTGGGCGTGTCGGCTGATGACATGGGCTCTCAGCACCGCTAGCCAAACCGTCCCGTAATATAGGCTTCGGTCTGGGGATTTCCGGGATTGTTAAAGATGCGCTCGGTGTCGGCAAACTCCACAAGCCTGCCCAGGTAAATGAAGGCGGTGCGGTCGGAACAGCGGCTGGCCTGATGCATGTTGTGGGTGACGATCACGAGGGTAAATTCTTTTTTCAGCTCCATCATGAGCTCCTCGATCTTGAGTGTTGCGCCAGGATCGAGAGCCGCGCACGGCTCGTCCAGCAGCAGGACCTGGGGCCGGTTGGCAATGGCGCGGGCAATGCACAACCGCTGCTGCTGGCCGCCGGAGAGGCCGTAGGCGCTCTCGTGCAGGCGGTCCTTCACCTCGTCCCACAGCGCGGCGGCGCGCAGGCTGCGCTCAACGGCTTCGTCCAGCTCGGCCTTTCTGCTCCGCCCGGCCACGCGCAGGCTGAAGACAACGTTCTCATAGATGCTTTTGGGGAAGGGATTGTACTTCTGAAACACCATGCCGACTCTCATGCGCAGGCTGATCACCTCCACCCCTGGATCGTAAAGGCTGGTGCCGTCAATGCGAATGTCCCCTTCGTGGCGCACGTCATCAAGAAGGTCGTTGAGCCGGTTCAGGTTGCGCAGCAGGGTGCTCTTGCCGCATCCCGAGGGCCCGATCAGCGCGGTGATCTTGTGCTCCGGGATTTGCATGGTGATGCCATCCAGCGCCCGCGCCGGCCCATAGAAAAAGCTGAAGTGATCGACTTCAATCATGCAGGGGTTGCTGAGGCTGCCGCTGGTGGCTGCCGTGGCTGGTGGCGACAAGTCCATGGTTCAGAACATGTTCAGCGCATAGCGCTTGCGCAGCCGGTTGCGCAGAAGGATCGCGGCCAGGTTCAGTGTGATCACCAGCAGGATCAGCAGCATGGTGGTGGCGAAGACCATGGGCTTGGCGGCCTCGCTGTCCGGTGATTGAAAGCCCAGGTCGAAGATGTGGAAGCCCAGGTGCATGAACTTGCGTTCGGCATGCGCAAAAGGCGGGATCAAATCCACCGGCAAACTGGGGGCGAGCTTCACCACCCCCACGAGCATGAGCGGGGCAACCTCGCCCGCTCCGCGTGCCATGCTGAGAATCACGCCGGTGAGGATGCCGGGCAGCGCGCAGGGCAGCACCACGCGCTGGATCGTCTGCCACTTTGAGGCGCCGCAGGCCAGCGCCGCCTCGCGCACCCCGCGCGGCACCGCCCCCAGGGCTTCTTCGCTGGCCACGATCACCACCGGCAGGGTCAGCAGCGCAAGGGTGAAGGCCGACCACAAAATGCCGCCGGTGCCAAAGGTGGGCGTGGGCAGCGAGCTGCTGAAGAAAAGCTGGTCCACCGTGGTGCCCACCGTGTACACAAAGAAGCCCAGGCCGAACACGCCGAAGACGATGCTGGGCACCCCGGCCAGATTGTTTACGCTGATACGCACGGCGCGGACAACGAGCCCCTGCCTGGCATACTCGCGCAGATAGATGGCCGCTATCACGCCAAAGGGCGTCACCAGCACGCTCATGATCAGGGTCATGACGAACGTGCCAAAAATGGCCGGAAAAATGCCGCCTTCGGTGTTCGATTCGCGCGGCTCGCCGGACAGGAACTCCCAGCCGTTGCGGAAGAACCAGCCAGTCTTGCCGAGAAGGCCCAGCTGATTGGGCCGGTAGCAGTCAAGGATCTCGCCCACCGCCTGGCTGCGGGTCTCGCCGGTGACAAGCGAGTACATCAGCACATCCGCCTTCTGCCGCAGGCGCAGGGCGGCGGCTTCTGCAGCGAGCTTCTCGTAGTCGCTCTGCAAGGACTTCTTCCGCGCCGTGACATCGTTCAGGCGTTGTTCCCGGGCATCGGGCTCAACCTTGAAAGCCTTCAGGCTGTTGTCGAGCTTGAGCATGCGATGGTTGATGTCGCCGATCAGGTCCTTTTCAATGTGCTTGATCTGGATGCGCCGGCCATTGCCCTCTTCAATCAGGCGATTCAGCACGCCATCAAACCCGGCCGCGCCGACGTTGATTTCCTTGCCATCGGCCAGCTTGAGGGACAGGGGCCGGAAGATCGCCTTGCCGTACTCCAGGCGGTCAGCCACGATCAGTTCGAGCGGCCTTTCCATTCGGGTCACCCGGTTCAAGTCCACGTAGCGGAAAGTCTGGCCGTAGGCGTCCTTGTTGCCCATGAAGACGAGCCACTCCTCCACATCCGCAGCGCTGCTGGCATCGCGCCGAACCTGGTGCTTGCGAATCTCGCCCGCGATGATCTCCGGGCTGCCGCCAGCCTTGACGGGCCTGAGGGTGAGTTGCACGACATCCTTGGGCCAGAACACCTCCACACCACGCACGATGATGAGCGCCAGGAGCAGGACGGTCATCACCAGGCCCACGGAGAGGCCCAGCGCACAGAGCCAGATTTTGGGCTCTCCGTGCATGGACTTCATGGGCGCTCGGATGGGAAAGTTCATGCGGTGCTAGACGATCTTGAATCTCTCCTTGAGCCTTTGCCGCAGCAGTTCGGCGATGGTGTTCAGCACGAAGGTGAGGCCGAACAGGATCATCGCCCCAAGAAACAGCGCCCGGTAGTGGGTGCTGTGGACGGAGGCCTCCGGCAGCTCGACCGCGATGTTCGCAGAAAGGGTCCGCATGCCGGTGAAAGGGTTGAAATCCGTGATCGGCGTGTTGCCGGTGGCCATGACCACGATCATTGTCTCGCCCACCGCACGGCCAAACCCAATCATCACCGCGCTGAAAAGCCCCGCGCTGGCGACCGGCAGAACGACCGTGCGCACCACCTGCCAGCGAGTTGCGCCCAGCGCCATGGAGGCCGCCTTCAGCGAGGGCGGCACATTGCTCAGGGCGTCATCGGCGATGGTGAAGATCACCGGAATCACCGCGAAGCCCATCATGAAACCGACCACCAGACAATTGCGCTGATCGAAGGCCAGCCCCGTCACCTTGGGCCACCACAGGCGGAAATCGGCAGTCTCCTTGCCGCTCGCCTGATCCCTCACCACAAAAGCCCAGCTTTCAATCCAAGGTCCTAGCTGCCAGCCGACAAGAACCGCGAGCAGAACCGGAATCACAAGCAGCCAGTACTCCGAGCCTTCGGGAACCCGCCGGCGCTGCTGCACCGGCAGCCAAGCCCAGACCCAGCCGCAGAGCAGGGCGGCACAGGGCACCATGACAAAGATCAGCAGCACCGAAGGCACCTTCTCTTCGATGAGAGGAGCAAGCCACAGGCCGGCCAAAAAACCCAGCACCACAGAGGGAAGCGAGGACATCAGCTCCATCGTCGGTTTCACGATGCGCTTCATGCCCGCAGGCAAAAAGCAGCCGCTGTAGATGGCGGCGAGCAGCGCGATGGGCACCGCGAAGAGCAACGCAAAAAAGGTGCCTTTGAAGGAGCCGATGATCAGGGGCGTAAGCGAGAGCTTGGACTCAAACTCATCGGAGCCTCCTGTGGACTGCCACACGTAGTCAGGCGCGCCCGCCCCCTCGTACCACACCTTGCCGAAAAACGCCCGCCATCCGGCCTCGGGATGCGGATCATCGATGAGGTAGCGATGCAGCACACCGGCATCGTCGAGCAAAAACAGATGCTCGGCCTTGCCATCGAGCGCGGCGAGCTGGGTCTTGAACGGCAGTGTGCGCTCCCAGCGCACACTCTCGGTGGTGGTGTAGCGCATGCTCACCGTGTGGCCGGAGCCGGTGATGATCGTCTTGTTGCGCTGGCTGGCGGCAAAAAAGGTCGCCGCGCCCGGAAGGTCGGGAAAGCGCTTGGTTTCGCCAAACAAGCGCTGCTCTTGTTTGCCTCCCTCTGTCTTCTGGTTGTAAAGGCTGAAGACACGGCATTGTCCTCCGGCACCGCTGGCAATGATGGAAACATCGCCGAACACATAGTCGATCCGGCTGATCGCAGGGTCGAGCATGTCTGCAAAGGGCTTGAAGCGCTGGCGTAGTTCCAGCACGCCGTCATTGAGAAAGAAGTAGCACACCTCGCCGGCATCCGTCACGGCGAGCAGGCTGTCGCCCACGCTGGAGGCAAGGATCTGCACGGTTTTGCCAGGCAATTTTTGTGTAAGGTCGAACGTGCCCGCGATGCCGGGTCTGGGCTTGCCCATGAGTGTGCGCCTTTCCTTGATGAGCACCGCATTGAGACGCACGCCATCAGGCAGAACCTGCAGGGCCGCAATGAGCTTGGAGGACCCTCCGTCGCCATAACCCACGGCGCTCACGGGCGCACCCGCCAGGCCTACGCTCTGAAAAACTTCCGGAACAATCTCCGGCACCGGTCCCGCCTTGCCCGCGGGCGCAGCATATCTGACCAGGACGGAGCCCACGCGACCGTCGCTCAGCCCCAGAATCAGGCGGTTGTGCTTCGCATCCAAGGCGCTGGCAGTGACCGTCGCACCCTCCGGCAATGGCAGGGGAAGGGAACTGGCCGCGCCGCCCTCGAAGCTGGCGAACCTCACTTCGCGCCCCCCCTCGTAGATGAACGGCAGGCGGCCCCACTCATCCACACCGATGACCATCGCCCCGGGCACGCCGGGCGAAGTGGCGCCCGTCTCCACCACGCTCGCCCCCCCGAACAGCGGCAGCACTTCCGCCAGAATGAAAAAGCAGATGCCGAACACCGCGATGATGACCCCCAGGCCACCGACCGTGATCAGCCAGGCCATGAACCTGTCCAGCCGCAACGTACCCTTCGAGGCGAGGAAGCGCTCCGGGACCGGCCTTCGCGTAGGGTGCACTGCTGGGGGTTCAGCCTCGGGCATGGGACAGGGATAGTGGGGCAGGCGGGATGCCTTTGCAAATGCCCGCGCAAATCAGCAGGTGACGAACCTGCCTCTTGTGGATCATCCGCCGGAAGAGACTGGTTGCCCCCCTCCGTCCGCCGCGCCCTGGGCAGGCCACACCGGGAAGCCGCTGAAGCACACGTTGTCGCCGATCGGCAGGATTTTTACCGGATTCAACTCGATGGAAAAGGGCAGCGGCAGGCCGGCAATGGAAGGGCGACCCCCACCGCACAGGCGTGGGGCCACGTACCAGACCACTTCATCCACCTCTCGCGAAGCGAAGGCTCTGCCGAGGATGATCCCGCCTCCCTCGACGAGCACCGAGACGACACCCCGGTTGCCCAGTTCTCGCAGCACCTCGGGAAAATCGAGCCCCCGCATCACCACGGTCCGGTCTTTGAACTCATCTGTAAACAAGTGCGCGCCGGCCGGCATATCCCCGGACCGCGTCATCACCACCCGCCAGGGTTGCGGCTTGCCCAGCCCGGCGTCGGCCTCGCGCAGCGTCAGAAGCGGATTGTCACGGCGCACGGTTTCCGCGCCCACGATGATTGCGTCCACCCTGCCGCGCAGCCGGCGTGCATGCGCGCGCGCCGCCTCGCTGGTGATCCATGCAGGTTCGCCCACGGGCCGGGTGAGGCGGCCATCCAGGCTCTGACCCGCCTTGGCAATCACGTACGGAATGCCGCGGGTGATCCACTTGGTGAAGGGCCGGAGGATCTCCAGGCATTCCGTCTCCATGAGTCCGGAGACGACATCAATGTGCCCGGCCCTCAGCACGGCATCAGCGCGGCCCTGATGCTTGGGATTCGGATCGCGCGCGCCGTAAACCACCCGGCGTATGCGTGCCGAGCGAATCGCGTCAGTACAGGCCGGGGTGCGCCCCGTGGTGCAGCAGGGTTCGAGCGTGACGTACAGCGTGGAACCCGCTATCAGCTTGGGGGAGCGCTGCAAAGCATCGCTGATCGCCTCCAGTTCCGCGTGCGGCTCCCCGGCCTTGCGATGAAAACCGCAGCCCACCATGGTGTTGTTGTTGACGATCACAGCGCCCACCGGCGGATTGGGGCTGGTGAGGCCGATGCCCCGCTTCGCCTGGTCCAGGGCGGCGGCCATCCACCGCAGATCGGAAAGGTGCTGTTCTTGAGGGGTTAGAGCCATGGAGCCGCGCAGTTTGCTGCAAGTCGCCTCACAAGCAAGTTTGCTCTCGCCTGCCCCTTTGCCTCCTGCGAGATTGAAGCCATGGGCATGAACGTGAAGGCAAAGGCGCGGATGTATCGCGAGCTGGGCAAGCTGCTGGGGGCCAGCTTCCCGATGGACAAGAGCATCACCATGCTGCTCAACCAAAATCCACGAGGACCCAAGCACGACTTTCTGGCGGGCATCGACAAAGGCTTCGCCCAGCGCATGAGCTTTGCCGAAGCCATGCGGGTGTACAATCACGGCAGCGCCGGCAGCATGGAACTGAGCCTGATCGAGGCTGGCGAACAGAGCGGGCGGCTGGCGGAATCGTGCGTCCACCTGGCGCACTACTTTGAAACCTGGTCCAAGGGCATTCGCGAAGCCCGGGGGGCGATGATCTACCCCATGCTGCTGCTGCACCTGGGCGTGGTGCTGCCGGAAGTGTCGCGTTTCTACATGCAGGGGGCCCTGGGGAAGGAAACCCATCCGGCGGCGGCCATTCTTTGGCGGCTCATCCTGTTCTGGCTCGCTCTTCTGCTTTTGTGGGCCGCCTGGGGTGCCCTGACCAGGGCGGCCGTTCGCTCCGATGGCACGGACCGTCTTTTAAACCGGCTGCCATTGATCGGGGCGGTGCGCCGGCATTGGGCGCTGGCCCGCTTCACCCAGGTCTTCCACAGCGGACTGCTCGCTGCGATGCGCATTTCGGAGTGCCTGCGCCTGGGTGGTGACGCCTCACAGAGCGGCACTCTGCTCAAGGGCTCCCAAATGGCTGCGGCAACGGTGGAGCGCGGCGGCACCCTGAGCGGCGGGCTGGCGGACTCGCGCTGCTTTCCACAGGATTTCACCAACAGCGTGGCCACCGCCGAAGCCGCCGGGGCATGGACAGGGAGATGGCGCGCTGGGCGGAGGCCGAGATCTCCCTCGCCACCGAAGCCCAGAGAAACGCCGCTGACTGGTATCCGAAGGCGCTTTACTTTGGCGTCGTGGGGTATGTCGCCTTCCGCATCGTCATGATGTTCAAAGAGTATTTTGGAGCGATCTTTGAAATGGCCAAGTGAACGCTCAGGGCTTGCCTCCCCGCGCTTTTGCAGGCTCCCAGACGAACGGCGGCCGTTCGCCCAGCAGCACCTCATAGATGCCGGTGTTGGTCTTGGCCATCTCCTCCACCATCGGTTTCCAGGGTCGGTCGCCGACACTGAAGAGACCGGTGTTGGCGCCCTCGCCGTTGTACTTGCTGAACCAGCGGCCCGTGGTGGACTGGTCGATCAACGTGAACCACTCGATCCCCACCACGAAGCCCAGCGAGGCGCACTGCTCCACGTAGTTTCGATAGATCAGCCCGCGCTCCTGCTGGCTCAGCACCTCGCGGCCGCCAGTGAGTCCCGAGTCGCGAGGAGAAGACCAGAAGAACTCGCTCATCAGCATGGGCTTACCGCCGGTCCACTCATGCACGCGCTTGAGGAACTCCTTGTCCACGTCGTAGGTGTAATAATTGTAGGACATCACGTCGAGGTACTTGCCGGAGATGCGGCAGAGCTGCTCGTCGGCGATGGTCACGGGCTGCAGGCGGTTGCCCAGCAGCAGGTGGTTTTTGTCGTGTTTGCGGTAGTTCGTGGAAATGAGTTCGAACATGGTTTCAAGGAACACACCGGTGAAGGCTTTCACGTCCTCTTTCGCAGCCTCGGTGGTCACGGCCATGCCAATGCCGTCAAGGTCTTCAAAAGATTTTGCGCCCAGCTTCCAGGCCGTATTGAAGGCGTCGGTGGTCTGGTACTTCCCGCGCAGGAACTCCACCAGCTTGTGTTTGCAGGCCTGCCCGCCGGTGAGCGAGGGCAGCACCTTGGGCAGCTCGTCGTAGCGTGGCTCGTTGATGATGTACCAGCCGATGAGCAGCGGATCATTCGCATGTTCCGGCAACGTCTTGGCGAGCTGGCTTTCGATCAAGGAACGCACCTTGTCATCGAAGGGATCAAAGACTTCCCATGCGCCTGGGATGCGCGGCACGCCCTCCCATTCATTGATGGCCAGCGTGAGCACATAGGGAAAGCTGGCCTTCTTTGCCGCCGTGGGAGGCACGGCCGAAAACGAACCCATGGAGGTGAAGCCCCACTTGCGCACCCGCTCGATCATCCGCGCGGCAAAAGCATCGTGATCGTAGGGCTGGCCGAACTTGCGGATCGTGTTCGCCACGTAGAAGGAAAAGCTGTCGCCATCTCCAGGGCGAAAGGCGCTGCCGAATTCTTCGCCGGGCTTCGGCAGCCACTGATAGATGTCCTCGCGACCCTTGATGTAGGTGTAGTCGTCACTGGGCCCGAAACCACAGATGCCGGCATGGAAGAAGGCATTTCCCTCCGGGTCCACCAGCCAGGACTTGCCTCCCTGCGTCTCCACATGAAAGAAGCCCGTGCCCTTCAATCCGAGCTTCGCGCCGCTGCCCGGCAGCCCGCCGAATGTGTCCCGCGCGGGCACCTTCAGTCCGGCGTAATAGGCCTTCTCGCTGTCTGCGTCGGCTTTGAGATCTTCAACGCTCTTCAGCTTGTCCGGCCAGCCTTCCAACGTTGATTGACCCAGCGCATCAACCAGCTTCCGGCCCCCTCCAGCAGCGTCCGCGCTCAGGTGGAATTGCGCAACCTTCAGATCGGGATTGAACGGGACGAAGCACTTCCAGGCGAAGATGGGCCAGTTCCATTCCCGATTGTCGGAAAGCTGAACAAACGCGTACTCCGGCGCCTGAACGTGCAGGCTGCGGCCCTGCGCGTTGGTCAGGATGAACTGAGTCGCATGGTCGCTGAAAAGCTGCGGTGTGGCGGGTTTCTCGCGTGGAAAATCCCCTCCCCTGTCCCCCGCCTTCCACTTGCCGCCCTTGTTAAAACCGATGTCGATGAGCATCTCCACGGTGAATGACTTCACATCCGCCGGGATGTCCGCGAAGGTCAGAGTCACCTCGCCCAGGGCGTCCACCGTCGCTGTGACCGTGCCGCCGCCCTCATACTTAAGCGTGGCCGTCTGTCCGGCCGCTCGCGCCTCCACCAGTTTGTGCACCGGCTTCTGTCCGGCATCGCTAAAGCTGGGATAGCCCAGCTCAAACTCCCCCAGGCTGCCCGCTTCAATGGCAATGCCCTTGTCGGCGGCTTTGAATTCAGCAGCCAGGACGGGGCCGGCAAGAAGGGCAAGAGAAGCAAAAAGGGCGGAAAGGCGCATGGTGCCGACGATGACACGGACAGGCTTGCTGGCGAGCTTTTCTCTGGCTTGTTGCAGAAAGGGGCGTTCCTGCGCCCCGCCTGCCATTCCGCTGCCATGTCGATCAAATCTCTGTTCCTCCTTCCGCTGGCGAGTCTTGCCGCTGTTGCGTCAGACTTCCCCACACCGTACAACACCGAGCCCGACACCTCCGGCCCAATGCCTGCGGCGGAGGCAGCAGCCAAGATGAAGCTGCCACCGGGTTTTAAAGCCAGCGTGTTCGCGGCGGAGCCGGACATCCAGAACCCCATCGCCATGACCTGGGACGGGCGCGGCCGACTGTGGGTGGCGGAAAACTACACCTATGCGGAGGCACCGCTGAAGTTCGACCTGAAGCTGCGCGACCGGATCCTGATCTTCGAAGACAAAGAGGGCAAGGGGCGCTTCGACAAGCGCAGCGTGTTCACGGACGAGGTGCAGATGCTCACCAGCATCGAGATCGGCCACAACGGCGTGTGGGCCATGTGCCCGCCACAGTTGTTCTTCATTCCGGACGCCAACCACGATGACGTTCCCGATGGCGCGGCGGAGGTGGTGCTCGACGGCTTCAGCATCCCGCAGGAGAGCTATCACAACTTCGCCAACGGCCTGCGCTTCGGCCCGGATGGATGGCTCTATGGCCGCTGCGGTGGAACAGCCCCCGGCGAAATCGGTGCCCCCGGCACCCCGCCGGAGCAGCGTATCCCTCTGCGTGGCGGCATGTGGCGCTACAATCCGCAAACCAAGGTCTTTCAAACCGTCACCGCCGGCAACACCAACCCCTGGGGCCACGACTGGAACGAGCACGGCGAGCTGTTCAATGTGAACACAGTCAACGGCCACCTCTGGCATGATTTTGCCGGCGCCCACTTCGTGCGCGGCAGCACCCTGGACCCGAATCCGCGCGCCTATTCGCTGATCGACTTCCATGCCGACCACTGGCACTTCGACCAGGGCAAGGGCTGGGCGAACTCCCGTGAAGGAGCGGCCAACTCGATGGGCGGCGGGCACTCGCACGTGGGCTGCATGATCTACCTCGGCGACAACTGGCCGGCGGAGTACCATGGCCGCCTGTTCACGCTCAACCAACATGGCCGCCGCGCCAACGACGAGATCCTGGAGCGCGTCGGCTCCGGCTACGTGGCGCACCATGGCGAGGACACCATGCTGGCGGAAGACAAGTGGTTCCGCGGCATCGACCTGAGCTACGGTCCCGATGGTGGTGTGTTTGTGCTCGATTGGAGTGACACCGGCGAGTGCCACGAGCGCACCGGGGTCCACCGCACCAGCGGTCGCATTTTCAAGGTCACCTACGGCGACCCGAAGCCCTCCACCGTGGGCGACCTTCACAAACTCGACACAGCGGCCCTGGTGCAATTGCACACCCATGCCAACGAGTGGTTCTCCCGTCAGGCAAGGAAAGAACTGGCCTGGCGCGCGCAGGATGGCGCCGATCTCACGGCGGCGAAGCAAGGCCTGCACGCTCTGTTCGATGCGCAGGCCGATCCGGTGATCAAGCTGCGCGCGATGTGGACCCTGTTTATCATCGGTGGCGCGGACGAGGCCTTCCTGCGGGGGCAGCTTCACGCCGAAAATGAGCACGTGCGCACCTGGGCGGTGCGCCTGCTCGCCGATGCCTGGCCGGCCGACACCCTCATGAGCGTGCGCAAGGACGATCCCGCCAGCACCCAGCAGGCGCAGGCTCTGGCCGATGACTTCGCCAGGCTCGCCGTCCAAGATCCCTCCGCGCTGGTGCGGCTCGCCCTGGCCTCCACGCTCCAGCATCTGCCTGCTGCGCTGCGCCCCGCCGTCGCCGCCGGGCTCCTGTCGCACAAGGAGGACGCCAGTGATCACAACCTGCCGCTGCTCGTCTGGTATGGGCTGATCCCAGTGGCCGATGCCGATCCCAGCGCCCTGGCCAAACTGGTGGCGAAATGCGAACTGCCGCTCACCCTCAAGTACATCGCCCGCCGGCTGGCCGAGGACGTGGACAAGAACCCGGCCCCGCTGAGCGAGATGCTATCCCTCGCACCGTCAGGCGCAGCACCCGACATCCTCGCCGGCATCTCAGAAGGCCTCTCCGGCTGGCGCAAGGCGCACAAGCCCGAAGCCTGGGACGCCTTTGTCACGAAGGCTGGCAAGACCTCCGAAGCCGCCGTGCGCGAGCTCAGCGTGGTCTTCGGCGATGGGCGGGCGCTGGACGAGGTCAAGAAGGTGGCTCTGGACAAAGACGCGGATTTGAAGGCCCGTGTCGCCGCCCTGCAAACGCTCATCGACAACCAGCCGCCGGACCTGCGTGAAATCTGCGAAAAATTGCTCGGCGTGAAGTTCCTCAACTCCGTCGCCGCACGCGGCCTCGCCAGGTTCGATGACCCGGCCATCGGCACCAAGCTGGTAGCCGCCTACAAGCAACTGCACCAAAGCGAGCGCCCGCAGTTGCTCGCGACCCTGGTGTCCCGCCCTGCCTTCGCGAAGCCGCTGCTCGATGCGGTCGGAACCGGCAAAATTCCCCGCACGGATCTGTCCGCCTTCCATGCCCGGCAAATCCGCAGCTTCAATGATGAGGCGCTCAACACCCAGCTCGCCAAGGTCTGGGGTGAGCTGCACGAGTCCGCCGCCGACAAGAAGGACCTCATCGCCAAGCTCAAGAAGCAGCTCACGCCGGACGTCATCGCCAAGGGCGACAAAAGCCAGGGCCGCTTCATCTTCAGCTCCGTCTGTGCCGCCTGCCATCGGCTCTATGGTGAGGGCAACGACATCGGGCCTGATCTCACCGGCGCGGGCCGCGACAACATCGACTACCTGCTCGAAAACATCGCTGATCCCAGCGCCGTGGTCGCCGCCGACTACCGCATGTCCGTGATCAATTTGAAGGATGGCCGCGTGCTGAACGGCTTCATCATCGCCCGCACCGACCGGACGATCACATTGCGCACCATGACTGAAAAGCAGGCCATCGAAAAAGATCAGATCGCCAGCACCCAGGAGCTGTCACAGTCCCTCATGCCTGAGGGGCTCCTCCTCGCCTTCAGCCCCACCCAGGTCCGCGATCTGTTCGCCTACCTCATGCACAAGAGCCAGGTGCCGTTGCCCAAGGCCGGGCCGTAACTGGATGAGCATGGCACTCCCTGAACACCGCTCAACCCCGACTGACACCCTCGGCAGGCGCCTGCATGACCTGCGCCTGTCCGTCACGGACCGCTGCAACTTCCGCTGCACTTACTGCATGCCGAAGGAGGTGTTTGGCCGCGATCACGCCTTCCTGCCCAAGAGCGATATTCTCACCTTCGAAGAGCTGCTGCGGCTCTCCCGTCTCTTCGTGGGCCTTGGCGTGGAAAAGATTCGTGTCACCGGCGGCGAGCCCTTGCTGCGGCGTGATCTGCCCAAGCTCATCGAGATGCTCGCCGGGATCGACGGCCTCAAGGACCTGACCCTGACCACCAACGGCTCCGCTCTGGCCGCTCTCGCCAAACCGTTGCGCGACGCGGGCTTGAAGCGCCTCACCGTGAGCGTCGATGCATTGGATGAAACGATCTTCCGCGCGATGAACGATGTGGATTTTCCGCTCGCCCGCGTGCTCGAAGGCATCGATGCCGCGCACGACGCCGGCTTCGGTCCCATCAAGATCAACATGGTGGTGAAGCGCGGCGTGAACGAGCACCAAATCGTGCCGATGGTGAAGCGCTTCAGCGGCCCGCACTACATCCTGCGCTTCATCGAGTTCATGGATGTGGGCACCTCCAATGGCTGGCGTCTGGAGGACATGGTGCCGGCCGCCGATATCGTCGCTCTCATCCGCCGCGAGATTCCGCTCGCCGAATTGCCTGCCAACTACGCCGGCGAGGTGGCCCGCCGTTTCCGCCATGCCGATGGCGGCGGGGAAATCGGCGTCATTTCCTCCGTCACCCAGCCCTTCTGTCAAAGCTGCACCCGGGCCCGCATTGCGGCGGACGGGCAGTTCTACACCTGCCTCTTCGCCGCCACCGGCCACGACCTGCGCGCCCTGCTGCGCGGCGGCCTGAGCGACGAGGCCATCGCCAAAGCCATCGCCGCCCTCTGGCGCGTGCGCGACGACCGCTACAGCGAGCTGCGATCAGACGCGACCTTAGCCCTGCCCAAAGCGGAGATGTCGCGGCTGGGGGGGTAGGTCTGTAGCGCGGTAATCTATCAATTTATGGCCGTGTCACTAAAGTGCCGAAGTAGTGGACGGATGCACTGTGAATCGGGGGAGCGCCTCTTTATCGAATCCCTGGGACCAAATAGCTGCGGTCGTGAAATAACTATGGCGATAACATCCGAGCGAGTGAGGGTGGCGCTGGAATGTGTGAGCGCAATACCCATGATGCCGATTTCATTTCTGATCGCGTAGTGGGCACCTTTCTCGATAGGCAAAAACAGGGGGCGCGAGAATGAAATGCTGGTCACCGTACGACCACGAATCCTTTGGCCCCCGTTCGCTGGTGATGTTAATGGCTTGGCAAAGCTGTTTGCCGTCTTTGTATAGGTGTGCGGTGTTGGTCATGTGTTGAGTGCTGTGCGGTGACTGACACCCACACCTGTGCAATGAGTTGGTGACGGGTGCCAAGAACAATCGGCACGTTCGAACCGGTATGCTGCAAACCCTCCTTGCCAACCAAAGCGCCAAACCCCATCTTCCGCCAATGCAGGACCTTCTTCCCAAGTCACCGCAGAACCTCAACCCCCTGGCCCGTGAACTGTTGGAGAGCCTCGCCGGGCACGCCGAGGCGGCGGAGATTGTGCTGGGCGGCGGAGTGGCCTTGAGCCACTACCTGGAATACCGGGACACGGTGGATGTGGATGCGTGGTGGCGGACAGAGCGACGTGAGGAGGTGAGTGGATTCCTTGAGCGCTGCATGATGGAGCTGGCCACCAGACATTGCCTCACTTATCGTCGGCGTAGCTGGGGTGAGACGGAGAGCCTGGAGCTGTTGCGCGGCAGTCAAAAAACGTTCTCTTTCCAGATCAGCAAGCGCACCCTGTATCTGGATGCTGCCATTCCTGCCGAATGGCAGCCGTTGTGGATTGAGACGCTGCGTGACAACGTGGCCTCTAAAATGACAGCCCTGGTGAACGTGGGGCGCCTCGTGACATGCGGGACATCTTTGAACTCTGCGCTCGCGGCATCACCAATCGCGAAGAATGCTGGATGCTATGGAAGCGAAAGAATCCAGGGCGGGATGAACGTGAAGGCCCGGAGAAGGTGCTGTTCTACATTGAGCGGCTGGAGCAGCAACGGCCTTTGGACAAAATGCAGTCCCAGGAGGAGCGTGATCGGGCGGCAAGCTTGCGATCGTGGTTTCGCAGTGTATTTTGCCCCACCGCCGCGCCATGAATCTGGATCACTCCGTCTATCCCGATCTCGCCGCCCCACCCACCGAGCTTGTAACGCCGGAGGACAAAGCGGACTATGTGCAGCGCATCTGTGGCGCGTTTGATTTCGGCATCTTCCCCGAGCGGGATGACTGGCGGCTATTTGCGGATTGGAAGGACGTCTTTGACCGCTACCCCCTGCCGTTTTCACCGGCCTACCACACGTTTCGCAGCCGCTACGGATGGGAACCGACCGAGCGAGGAAGCCACGGTTTGATGCCCGACTGGAAAGCCGCTGACCTGCGCGAAGGGCGGATTGATCCCTGCGAAGAGATGGTTTGAAAGAATAGCGCAGCGGTGATGGGGCAAGATGCTGAATCTCCACAAAACACTGCCGATTCACCACAGAACCGACGCTTGACGCACCCCCGCCGACAGGCTCCAATCTGGCCTTCTATGGCCGAAGCATTTCCTGACATCCCCAAGATCGCCTACGAGGGCCCGAAATCGAAGAACCCACTTTCCTTCAAGCATTTCAATGCCGACGAAGTCGTCGCAGGCAAAAAGATGCGCGATCACCTGCGTTTCGGCGTCGCCTACTGGCACACCATGCGCAACACCTTGTCCGATCCCTTCGGCGGCGGCACGGCGGTGCGCCCCTGGGATGACGGCACCAATTCCATCGAAAACGCGCAGAACCGCGCCCGCATCTGCTTCGAGTTCATGGAAAAGCTCGGCGTGGACTACTACTGCTTCCATGATCGCGACGTGGCGCCTGAGTGCGCAACGCTGGCCGAAAGCAACAAGGCGCTCGACGCCGTGGCTGACGTTCTCGAAGCCGAGCAGCAGCGCACCGGCAAAAAGCTCCTTTGGGGCACCGCATGCCTCTTCGCCCATGCCCGCTACTGCCAGGGTGCGGCCACCAGCCCGAACGCCGGCGTCTTCGCCTACGCGGCGGCGCAGGTGAAGAAGGCCCTCGAAGTGACCCATCGCCTGGGCGGCGAAGGCTACACCTTCTGGGGCGGTCGTGAAGGCTACGCCACGCTTTGGAACACCAACCTCAAGCGTGAGATGGATCATCTTGCCAAGTTCCTGCACATGGCGGTCGCACACAAGAAGGCGATCGGTTTCAAAGGCCCCTTCTACATCGAGCCGAAGCCACGTGAGCCTTCCACCCACCAGTATGACAGCGACGCCGCCGCCTGCCTGAACTTCCTCCGCCAGTATGATCTGATGGAGCACTTCAAGCTTAACCTGGAAACCAATCACGCCACGCTGGCCGGCCATTCCATGCGCCACGAAATGGAAGTCGCCGCCGCCGCAGGAGCCCTCGGCTCCATCGACGCGAACACCGGTGACGAGCTCATCGGCTGGGACACCGACCAGTTCCCCACCAACATCTACCTGACCACCCAGATCATGCTCAGCCTGCTCAACGCCGGCGGCTTCACCACGGGTGGTTTGAACTTCGATGCCAAGGTGCGCCGCGAGTCCTTCGAGCCCGTCGATCTCTTCCATGCCCACATCGGCGGCATGGACGCCTTCGCCCGCGGCCTCAAGATCGCCACGGCGATCATCGAGGACGGTCGTCTCGACGGCTTCATCAAGCAGCGCTACAGCACCTTCGACAGCGGCATCGGCGCCCAGATCGAGAAGGGCGAGGTCGGCTTCGCCGAACTCGAAGCCTACGCGCTCAAGAACGGCGAGCCGATGCTCGGCAGCGGCCGCCAGGAGTTCCTGGAGAACCTGATCAACGAGTTCATCTGAGCCGGTTGTTAGGTTTCCGATGATGCTTCAGCCGTCCGGCATCGAAAGATGCCGGACGGCTTTTTTGTGGAAGGGTGGAAAGCCAAACGCCGCGCTTCTATTGCAGCCGCTGCCGTTTCAAATCGAGCGCCGCATCGTGGAAGCTTTGGCACCTGGGGAACTCTGACCATCAAGGATCTATTTCAACCCGGCCTCCAGACCTTGGAGCGCCTGAGTCACCACGGCTTGCGAGCAGCCAGCCTTGACCAACTCCATGCGTGTGGCGCTGATCATGCCATCATTTTGCTTGGAGGCTCGTGCTTCTGCCAGCCGCTTGACCATGGTCTTGCCAATCGTGTCCAGCGCGGGCCGGATTTCGTGGGCCAGATCCGGCACGGGCTTGTCCTTTTGGCCGGCGGCTGAATGAGTGGAAAGCCACTCTTCCTGGCGGGTCTTGGCAGCCTGCATCTGGCCCTTGAAGAAGGCGACCGTGGGGGCCGCTGGAATGCCTGCCTCAGCGCCCGCCTTCTTCATTGCCACGAGCAGCTCAAGCTCGCGCTTGGGATCATTGACGGGCAGCCCCTTTGCCAGCTTGAATTGCGCCACTTGATCCATCCACGACAGGCGCTCCGCCATTAATTTTGGCAAAGAAGCACCGGCGATGGCAGGTGCGCTCATGTGTGAGGCACAACTGCTGAGCGAGACCAAGAGCAGGAGCGAGGACAGGGCAAAGAAACAGGAACGATTCATGGAGGGGAATGACAATGAATCCCGGGCTTAGTTTAGCAAGGCGCTTCACTCTCCGCGCGTCGTCACCATGCCTTCTTTGGCGGCCCAGAGGGCAATGTCTTCCTTCTTGATCGCGGCGGCCATCAGTGCTGGAAATTTGTCCGGCGTGCAGGCGAAACTGGGCACACCGAGCAGGCTCAGCTTCGCCGCCAGCGCATGGTCGTAGGCGGGAGCGCCTTGATCGCTGAGAGCCAGCAAGGTGATGAACTGCACGCCGCTCTGCACCAGCTCATTGGCGCGTTGCAGGAGATTCTTCTCCACGCCACCTTCGTACAAATCGGAGATGAGCACCAGGATGGTGTTCTGCGGATCACCGATGAGTGACTGGCAGTAACCGACAGCGCGGTTGATGTCGGTGCCGCCGCCAAGCTGGGTGCCAAAAAGCAGTTCGACCGGATCATCAAGCTTTTCGGTCATGTCCACCACCGCCGTATCGAATACCACAAGCTGGGTTTTCACCGCCGGCAGGGAGGCCATCACCGCGCCAAAGATGCTGGAATACACGACACTGGCGGCCATCGAACCGCTTTGATCGATGCAGAGGATGATGTTGCGCTGGGTTTTCTGCGACTTGCGGCCGAAGCCGATGAGAGTCTCCGGCACGATCGTCCTAAAGTCGGCCTGATAGTGCCGCAGGTTCGCGCGTATGGTGCGGTTCCAATCAATCTCCGCCAGTCGCGGACGGCGGTTGCGCACCGCCCGGTTGAGAGCGCCAGTGACGGCCGCCCGCATGGGCTCCGCAAGGCGGCGCATCAATTCATCCACGACCTTGCCCACCACCAGTCTCGCTGTCTCCTTGGTCTTGGCCGGGATCACCCGCCCAAGTGAAATCAGGCTGGCGACGAGATGCACATCCGGCTGCACGGCTTCCAGCATTTCGGGCTGCAGGAGCATCTCCTTCATGCCCAGGCGATCGAAGGCGTCCTGCTGCATGACCTGGACCACGCTTGCGGGGAAGTACTTGCGAATGTCCCCCAGCCACCGCGCCACTCGCGGCGCTGATTTTTCCGTGCCACCGCGCCTTCCACCTTTCATGCCATCGGGGCCATCAGGATCGTAGAGGGCGGACAAGGCGCGATCCATTTCCAAATCGGTGCCGTTGAGCGCGCCGCAGGAGGGCTCCGCGCTGCCACCAAGAATGAGCCGCCAGCGGCGCTGCCTTTGGTTGTCGTCGCTCATGAGTCTTCGGGGAGGCCAAGGATTTGCTTCAGCACTGCGAGCGGCTTCATCGCGCGCTCCATGTTCCAATCGTCCCAGTCATGGGTTGTGCCAGGCGCCGCCGCAATCGTGCCGCCCGACTGCTTGGCGCGCTCGCCCATCTGCGCGCGCTCCATGCCTGGGAACGTTGAAAAGGTGCGCCTCACCAGCGGCAGGATGCGCGTAAAATGATCATCAGACAACGAATCCACCCACGAGTCCACCGTCTGCCAGAGGCGGTCATCGTGCAGGAGTATCATGCCGCTCTGATGCAGGAACCCCTCCAGCCAAGCGGCGGCAGGTGCCGGATCGTTGCCAACGGAAAGTGCCTGGCTCACACGCAGCGCGGTCGCGTCGGCGTCTTCAGCCCGTTCATCAAACAAGAGCCGTGCCGCGAGACCCGCCACAAGGCCATGCGTGCCGCCAAGGATCGCCAGTCGCGACAAAGCAGGCAGCCAGACGGCGATGTGCGCTTCCTTGCCGATGAGCTTGAGCGCCTGATGGGCATTGACGATGCACTGGCGCATGGCGGCGGCGGCCTCGTCATCCAGCGAGGCACAGGCACCGCCCAGGCCGATGCAGGCGCGCGCGACCAACCCGTCCAACACGTGACCGACCAGCGAGGCGTCCGTCTGGCGCACATTGCCGTAGCGGAAAATGTTGGCCAGCGGCGGGATGGCTTTGAGCAATTCCGAGGCGTCGCCTGCTGTCGCGGCATGGTTCTCCAGGGCTTGTGTGACGGGGCCCACAGCCTGGACAAGGTTGGCCAGCAGCACCCGGTCCACCAACGCGGACAACGTGGGCAAGGAAGTGGCGCGTTGCGCCTGATCCACCGCCATGGCGCTCGCGGCATCTGCAATCGTGTGGCCCCAACGACTCGCTTCGATGATGCTGATGGCAAACTCCGGCTGCCAGCGCACCTGCCAGATCTCATGGAAGGTGCCTTTTGTGCTGCGGCCTGCGGTTCGCACCTCGCCCCACTTGATGCCGAGCAATCTCAGCCGGTGCAGCAGATGGCTGCGCGCCAGATCGTTGTCGTTGCGCAGGTCCAGATCGAGGTC
>CAINXC010000728.1 GCA_903854655.1 uncultured Verrucomicrobiota bacterium
CGGGAGGGGCGGGTGCCGCCAGCAGCTTGTCGATCTGGGTTTTAAGCGCGATTTCGGCTTCCGCTTTCTCCTTGGCCAGTTGCTCCAACTGTCCTTGACGCAGGCTGGCGAGCGCCTGGGCCTGGGCAGACTGCTGCTTGAGGCCGGCCACTTCGGCCTGCATGCCGTCGTGGGCTTGGCGCAGAACGTCAAGCTCCCGGCGCAGATGTGTTTTCTCGCCCGCTGTCTCGGCGCGTTCGAGCTCCTTGGCTTCAAGCGCGGCCCGGGACCCGTCAAGCTCCCGGCGCAGATGTGTTTTCTCGCCCGCTGCCTCGGCACGTTCGAGCTCCTTGGCTTCGAGCGCAGCGCGGGTCTCGTTAAGC
This sequence comes from uncultured Verrucomicrobiota bacterium, assembly GCA_903854655.1. Taxonomy (GTDB): domain Bacteria; phylum Verrucomicrobiota; class Verrucomicrobiia; order Verrucomicrobiales; family Verrucomicrobiaceae; genus CAINXC01. The sequence continues at coordinate 363 of CAINXC010000728.1, forward strand.
TCCCGTTCCAGTCTGTCGGCCACCTCTGCCAGGCGGGCGGAGGCTTCGGCATCGGCAGGTTCTTGAGCAGTCTGCACGGCGTCTTCGCTGGCTTTTTCGGATGCTTCGCTGTTCTTGAGCCGGGCCAGTTCATCAGTGAGGCGGCGCGTTTCACCGGCACGCAGCACGGCCTGGCGTTCGGCTTCATCGCGTTGTTCGAGGGCTGCCACGCACTGTGTTTCGGTGGCGGCGAGTTCATGGCGCAGTTTTTCACACTGGCTGCGGGCCGTTTCCAGTTCGGCGTGGCTTGAGGCGGCAGGCGGTGGGACGGCTGCCGGGAGCTGCCGGCACCAGAGCCAGGCAATGCCGGCAGCCAGGAGCGAGGCGGCCAGCACAAGCAAGGCCACCTGGGTGCTGAGCAGGAGTTGGGGATTGAAGAGGGTCACGGTGGGCTTGCGGGTTGCAGAGGAATGCCGGGCGGGTTGAGCGAAAGGCGGGCCAGGTGCGCCCTTACTGCGGGGGTGACGGCAAGCAGATCCGGCATGATCGTGTTCGCGGAGACGCCCTCGGGAAGCAGGCCGGACTGCTGCAGGCCGGTGGCTTCCAGGAGCCGGGGCCTGATGGGTTTGCTGTGCCACTCGTCACCTGTAAAGGCGAAGGCGATGAATCCCACCGTGTCTGGCGGTGGTGGTGGTGGCAGGGTGGCCAGGGTTTGCAAGGCCTGGCCGATGGCAAGGCAGGTGGCATCGAGCCGCACATCGACATCAAGCTCGCCACCGGCATAGACGCGGCGGGCGGCGGCTTCCACCTGGGTGCGCACGGACTCCTCCGCCACAGCCCCGCGCAGGTACACATGACTGCCCACGGCCGTGATCATGAAGTAAGGCGTGATGCGGGAACCGTCTTGCTGGGCGGGGGCGCTGTCGATGGAGTTGATCCACACGAGGGCGGTGGCCAGGTCCGGCCGCACGAGGCGAAGATCGAGCCCGGCGGGCAGCATGGCCTGGGTGAAGGAGGCGGGGTTTTCCACCTCCAGCAGGTTGAGGTTGAGCACCTTCCAGCCCGTATCGGGCGTGCCCACCGCGATGAATTTGGCGAGCAGGCCGGTGGGCAGCGGCGGCAGGCTGGTGGCCAGAAGGCGGGGCGATTCGGCGGGCCTGCGGTGGCTGCTGTGCGCCAGTTCGTCCACGACGATGCAATCCTTGGCCGTGATCCTGACCGAATCGGCGATGAGCTGGCAGGCTTGCTCGCTGCCGAGCTCGCCGCGCAGCAGGATCTGGTCGCCGCGCAACGCCATGACCACATGACCTGGAGCGAGGCTGGCCAGCCGCTGCTTTTCCTCCTCCTGGGCCTCCCAGTCGCTGCGTGCATCGCCGATGCGCACGACCTCGGCAAACAGGTCGGTGTCCCAGGCGTCGGCGGGAAGCCCCAGCGCGACGATGTCGCGCCGAAGGGCCTCGGCAGGCTTGGAAATATCGAGCACCTGCCACTCGCGGCCCCAGGTGGTGACGGCCAGCAGTCCCTGCTTCACGACCTGGCTGGTGAGAGGCGGGGTGGACCGGATGGTGGTTTCCAACTGGTCGGATGCGATGAATGCCTCGCCATCGGCGGTGAGCTGGCTGGTGAAGGCCGGGCCCAGCTGCCCGGCGGAACGCACGGCAAGGCTGATGCGGTTGGCTTCATTTTCAGAGGCTGCGATGCCGCGCAGATGCACGGCCGACGGGGTCGCGGCCAGCACGCCCCAGCCTTCGGAGCGCAGCTCAAGCACGATCTCGTTGTCCACCTGTCGCACTGGATTGAAGTCCGGGGCCTGGCCCAGAAGCCCTGGCAGGCGCACCTCCTCCTGCATGAGCTTCATGGCGCGCTCGACCTCGCTCTGGCGGCTGGCCTTGCCGGTGAGTGTGATCGTGAGCCCGGAGGCCTGGGCACGGATGTTTTGCAGGGGCTCGCCCGCCTGCGCCAGCCTGGCGGCGGCGGCATGCTCCACCTGCGCACGCAACCGCCCAGCCGACCAGACGGAGCCGCCCAGCCACAAGACGGCCCAGAGCATTGCCAGGAGCCAGGTTGGTTTCATGAGCAGGTGGGGAGGAAGAGGCGGCGGACCATTCGCGCCATCCTTATCCTAGCCTTGGCGTCTTGAAATAGAGAAAGATTTTTTTCGCGCTCCGCACCTCGATCGTGACAGGCATCGTAACTGTAGCTGTCCGCCCCCCCCGGTGGGGCGGCGGCAGGCGCGGACGCCACGACACTATGGAACACGATCATAAGAAGCCCACGGACCAATGCCAGTTCTCGCTGCCTGCGGAGATGCCCGTCATGGTGCTGACCGACTGCTTTCTGTTTCCCGGGTGCTTTCTGCCGCTGTTCATTTTTGAGGAACGCTATTGCCAGATGCTCAAGCACGCGCTGGCCACCAACCGAATGTTTTGCGTGGGCACGCGCATTCCCCGGTCGCAGCACGGTGCGGATGTGATGATGGTGTCCACGGCCGGACTGATCCGCTCCTGCGTGACGCAGGTGGACGGCACCTCGCACCTCATGCTGATGGGGATGCAGCGCATCAAGCTCACCGGCTGGGTGCAGGAGAAGCCGTTTCGCATCGCCACAGTCGAGCCGCTGGTCACCCACGAGGCGGATCAGGCGGAGGTGGTCCGCCTGCGGGACGAGGCGCTGAGCAATATTCCGCCCTGCCCGCACGAAGCGGCCAAGGCCATGGAGTCCCTCAGCGAACAGTTGCGGCTGTGTGGCGATCCAGAGCTCATCTGCGACATTCTCATCTACCATTTCGTGCGCCGCTCCCCGGCGTTGCGCGCGGCGCTCAGTGAGTGCTGCCTGATCAAGCGCTACCACCTCCTGATCGACGAGCTGGCAAGGACGAAGCAATCGCCGGGGTGTTAAGGGGTCTTGGGGTCTTAAGTTAAGGACTGGCCGCTACTTGTTAATAAAGTGTTAATAAAAGGTGGACTTGGGGCGGTCTTTGCTCCTCCATCTGCCCCTGGTACGCATCGGGCGTCTGGGCAATCCCCGCTCCTCTCGCCGGGCTCCGAGCATTCCCCGGCGATCCAACATGTCAGAACATCATTCGTCGAAGAGCTGGTCCCTCGCCTTGTTTGCGCTGGGAGTCGTGTATGGGGACATTGGCACCAGTCCGTTGTACGCATTTCGTGAATGTCTTGTGCATGCTCCCGCCAACGGGGCGGAGCTGGCGGTGACCGGCCCCATTTCGCTGATCTTCTGGTCGCTGACGCTGATGGCCATGATCAAGTACCTGCTCATGCTCACCCATGCCACGAGCCAGGGCGAGGGCGGCATGTTCGCCCTGCTGTCGCTGCTGCGGGGGCGGCGGGAGGCCTTTGGGCCCCGGACCTTGGTCGGCGCCATGCTTGTCGCCTTGTTCGGCGCTTCGCTGTTGTACGGCGATGGCATGATCACGCCGGCGATCTCGGTGCTCTCGGCGGTGGAAGGCCTGACCCTGCTCAATCCCGGCCTGGGGGAGTACGTGGGGCCCATTTCCATCGGCATCCTGATCGGGCTGTTCATGGTGCAGCGGCATGGCACCGCCCTGATTGGCGTGGCGTTCGGGCCGATCATGATCGTTTGGTTCGGTTTCCTGGCCGCGATCGGCGTGCCGCATCTGCTGGAGGCACCGCAGGTTTTCAAGGCGCTGCTGCCCAACTACGGCGTGGAGTACCTGCTCCAGCACGGGCCGCACGGCATCGTCATCATGGGCATGGTGCTGCTTGCCGTCACCGGTTGTGAGGCCCTGTACGCCGACATCGGCCATTTTGGCCGCCCGCCGCTGATCCGCTCCTGGTTCTGGGTGGTTTACCCCTCGCTCACGCTGAATTACCTGGGCCAGGGCGCCCTGGTGCTGGCGCACTCGGAGACGGCCAGTGATCCGTTTTACCTGATGATGCCGAAAAGCCTGCTGGCACCAGCGATCATCCTGGCCACCGCCGCCACCATCATCGCCTCCCAGGCGATGATCACCGGCGTGTTTTCGCTCACCCAGCAGGCGGTGCAGCTCGGTTTCCTGCCTCGGCTCAAGATCGTGCACACGTCCAAGGATGTGCGTGGCCAGATCTACATGCCGCAGGTGAATTTTCTTCTGCTGATCGCCTGCATCGCCCTGATTCTGAGCTTCAAGAGCTCCAGCAACCTGGCCAATGCGTACGGCCTTTCCGTCTGCTTCGGCATGCTGCTCACCACCAGCCTGTTCTTTGGCGTGGCATGGAAGGTGTGGCACTGGCCGCTGTGGAAGTCCGCCGTGCCCTGCGCGATCTTCGCCGCCGTGGAGCTTTCATACGTGCTGGGCAGCCTGAGCAAGTTCCTGGACGGCGCCTGGTTCACTCTGCTGGTGGCGATTGCGATCTGGATCGTGATGAAAACCTGGATCGACGGCCGCGAAATCCTGCGCGAAGCCATGCTGCGCGGTCGCCTGCCGGTGGAGCACCTCATTGAGGAACTGCGGCGCGACCGCGTGATTCGCGTGCCCGGCACCGCTGTCTTCATGTCCGCCTCGGCCGAAGGGCTGCCGCTTTCCCTGCTGCACCACCTGAAGCACAACAAGGCGCTGCACAAGAACGTGGTCCTGCTGTCGGTGAAATTCCAGGAGGAGGCCAGGATCGAACCTGACCAGCGCACGAAGGTGGAGGTCCTGTACGACAATTTCTTCCGTGTGGTGCTGCACTACGGCTTCTCTGAAGCGCCGCAGGTGTTTGAGGATCTGGTGGCCGCGCTTTGCGGCAAAAGCGCGATCAAGCCCGCAGGCATCACCTTTTACCAGAGCCGGGAACTGCTCCTGACCAATGGTCCGGGACACATCGCCCTTTGGCGCAAGAATCTCTTCGTGCTGCTGTCGCGCGTTGCGCGTCCGGCCACGGGGTACTTCGAGCTGCCTCCCCGCCAGGTCATCGAGCTGGGCATTCAATTGGAGCTGTAGAAAAACAGCAGGGCAGGGGAATTGGCAGGACCCATGGGAGCCCGGAAGCTTGCATTGGCTCCTTGTGCGGGAACTGTTCGATCACGAGTGCGAATCCAATTGTTACAAAACCATCACAACAATTGCCCAACGCACAATCTAAAAAAACAATAATTTCGCTAGCCACTTCAACCCTTCATGTGATATATTAACTGGAATTAACTAATATACCCCACCCTGGCCCATGATCGCATTCAATTTTGACCGTCAGGCCTCAGCTTCCATTTGGCGTGCCACCTTGGTTGCCGTGATGGGCTGGCTCGCACTCTCCCCGGCGGCGAGCCGGGCGTCAAACTCCTCCATTGTGGGGTACTATAATGTGCCGGTGCCGCAGGGCAATTCAGCCTGGGTCTCCGGGCTGGTGGGGCCGGATGTGTTCCAGGGCGCGGCGGCATCGGTGGCCGCCGATGTCGATGGGCTGGCACTGGTCACCTTCACCCTGCCAGGCTGGAACGGCGGGGATTTTCCGTTGCACTACGCCGAACCGCAGAGCGGCAGCGGGGCGGGGCTCGCGCTGGACATCATTTCCAACACCACCACCACGCTGAAGCTGAACACCACGCCGGCCGCCGCCGGGCTGACCAGCGGCATGGTCTTCATCGTGCGCAAGCACGCCACCCTAAAGGGGCTGATTCCTGACGGCGGCGGCTTCGCTCCGTTTCAGGACAGCATCAGCATCTACGGCACAAACGGGGCGCAGACGACCTACTTCTTCAACAACATCTCCGGAACCTGGATCACGATCCTGGGGGCGGATGCCAGCAACGTGGTGATTCATCCCGGGCAGGGGTTCATCATCCAGGTCGGCTCCGCGCTGAGCCTGACCCTCGGAAAAGGCGAGGTGGCCTACGTCAAGACCACGCCAACCCAGGTCACTGCAACGGCGAACGTGCCAAATCTGGCAGGTGCGCTTAATCCGCTCTCTTCCACCACCACGCTTGGCGCCCTCGGCATTGTGAGCAATCTGGAAAGTTTCAACGATTCCGTGGTCACCCTGAACCCGGGCAGCCTCGCCCAGACGGGCACCTTCCTGAGCGACGGCACCAACTTCATCAACGGACTGGGCACTGTTTCCAACGGCTTCTCGCTCCCGGCCGGGACGAGCGTGGTCGTCAACGTCAACACCACCAAGAACATCACCCTCACGCCGGTGACAGTGGGCCCCTAACCGCAACCTTGTTTCATCCTCATGAAATCCCTTTCTCTTCTTCTTGGTGTGGCGGGCATGATGCTCGGTTCCGTTGGCGCCCTGGCGGGCACGGTGACGGTGAGCACGGCGGACGGCAGCCAGATTGTGAACAAAGACGGCCTGGTCTTGCAGAACGGTTATGCCGTGCGGGTGGGAAGCTTCAATCTGCCGGATGCCACACGCAACCACACGCTGGCCATCACCAGCGACTACGCCCAGTTGAAAAGCTGGTTCAAGCCGTTGGCGGAAGGCGTTGCCGGGGCGGGCACGGCCAGCCAGGTCAATGGCGCGGGCCTCATGCTGAGGGTCAACGGCTATCCCTCCGCCGGGAATGTCTTCGGCCTCATCAGCAACATCAGCAACAGCTACATGCCGGCGGGCACGCCTCTGTACCTGTGGATCTTTAACAATGCGAATCCTGACAACGCCGACCAGTGGGGCATCTTCACCGGCGCCACCTGGGTGGCCCCGCAGTCATTGGGCGCCCAGACCCTGTCGTCGAGCGCGGCGGTGACCGCCCTGCAGGGCACGGTGTCCTCCACCCAGCTCGGGCTGGTGGTGCCCAAGCCCTGCTTTGGCAACTGGAGCGCCAAAGCTTTTGCAGCGGGCACTTCGGCCGCACAGACGGCTGCCACCGCCAACCCTTCGGGTGACGGCATCGCCAATCTCGCCAAGTATGCCTGGGGCCTGGACCCGAACTCGCATTCGACTCCTCCCACCTCGCTTACCGGAACCACCTCGAACGGCGGGGCCACCTTCACTTTCCTTTCGCCCAAAACGCTGCCCGATGTGCAGGTTTCGGCGGAATGCTCGCTGGATTTGAAAACCTGGAGCGCGACCCCCAGCACCGTGGTTTCCAGCAATGCGAATTTTGACACCTGTCAGTGCACCATCCCCACCGGCGCCACCAAGTGCTTCTGGCGTGTGCGCATCGTCTCCATCACGCCGCAGTGATTCTCCAGCCCGCCTTCATCCCTATGAAATCCCGCATCCTTCTTCCCGCGATCGCCCTGCTTGCGCTGGTCGGCACGTCCGCGCAGGCCGCCACCGTGTCCATCACGGTGAGCACCGCCGGCACCGGCAACCCGTTGTACGTTGACAGCCTTGGCAATTTCCTGGCGGCGGGTGATGTTGTCCGTGTTGGCATCTTCGACACCTCGACCCTGGCGAATTTGACGACGCTGGAAACCAGCGACGACTATGCGGCGATCAACGCGCTGTTCACCCCGCTGGCTGAAGGCGGAGCCAATTCCGGCACGGTGACTGAAACCGGCGCGACGGGCACGGACCTGGTGATCAACAACCTCTTTGGCACGGGCAACATCTTCGGCCAGATCCAGGGCATCGACTCCAACTTCTGCACGCCGGGGACCGAGCTGGCGGTGTGGGTCTTCAACAACGCCGATCCCTTGCAGGCGACGCAGTGGGGCATCTTCACCACCACCTCGGGATGGGAATTCCCCGCCGCGCTGGGCTCCCAGACGCTGGCCTCCAACAAGATCAACGACGTCATCCGCGGCAGCAGTCTGGGCGGCAACTATGCGCTCAGTGTCGTGCCCGAGCCTGGAAGCTGGCTGCTGCTGATGCTGGGGGCCGTGGTGCTGAACTACCGCCGCCGCCGCCCGGGCTCCCGCATGTCGGGCGTCCTGTAACATCCGCCTCCAAACCGTTTCCGAGCAACTGCGCCAACCCCATCCGACCAAGCCATGTGGACCTCATCTTACCGCTTCGCCACGGCGTTCTCAGCAGCACTGGTCCTTAGCCTGGGCCAGGTTTTCGGCCAGGCCCAATGGTCCGCCGCACGAACCTGGAATGAGCAAAATCTCGCGGCGATCCGCATCAATGTGCCGAACCCTCCGGCACACGCCCGCAACCTGTTCCATACGGCGGTGGCCATGTACGATGCCTGGGCCGCCTATGACGCCACTGCAGTGGGCTACCTGACCAACGAAAAAATCTCTCCTCTGCCGGCGGATGTCGAGGCAGCGAGGGCGGAGGCCATCAGTTATGCCGCCTACCGTGTGTTGCGCAGCCGGTATGCCACCGGGAACGGCTCCACGACCACCCTGGCCAATCTGGACACCCAGCTCACGAACCTGGGCTACAACACCGCCATCGGCCAGGGCTCCCTTTCCAATGCGACAACGCCCTCGGAACTCGGCAAACGCATCGGTCAGGCGGTGCTCAACTGGGGTGCCACGGACGGCTTTTCCCAAACCGCCTATCCGCAGGCCTACACGGCGGCGGTCAATCCCAATGTTGCCCTCCCCATGAGCGTTGAGGGCAACACTCCCTACGCTTCGAACCAGCCTCTGGGGCTGGGCATTCCGGCGGGCACCAACCCCAATTTCTGGCAGCCGCTGGATCTCGCCACCAGCATCACGCAGAATGGCATCGTGACCGCCAGCACACAGACATTCGTCGGCGTCCAGTCGCTGGCGACGAAGGCGTTCAGCCTGACCCGCACCGATCCCACCAAACCATGGCTTGATCCCTTTGGTGGTCCCAACTACATCAGCCCGACGGGCGAGCAGAGCAACGGTACCTATCAGTCTGCGGCCCTCGATGTCCTGCAGCACAGCGCTCTGCTGAACGATTCCACCGTGATAGATATCTCGCCTGGAACGATCGGCAACAGCACGCTCGGAACAGACAATGGTACGGGGTACACCGTCAATCCGGTCACGGGCCAGCCCTATGCCAGCAATCCGGTGATACGCGGCGACTTCGCGCGCTGCATGGCAGAGTTCTGGGCCGATGGTCCCAACTCCGAGACGCCGCCCGGCCACTGGCATGTGCTTGCCAACGAGGTCTCCGATGATCCGCTGGTGGTAAAGAAGATCCGGGGCACCGGCCCGCTGCTGAACGATCTGGAGTGGGATGTGAAAACCTATCTGTCGGTTGGCTCTGCAGTGCATGATGCCGCCTGTGCTGCGTGGTCGCTGAAACGCTATTATAACAGCCCGCGCCCCATCACGATGATCCGTTACATGGCCACGCTTGGGCAGTCCTCTGATCCCGCCCAGGCCTCCTTCAATCCCGGTGGTCTGCCTCTGCAGCCCGGCGTGGTGGAAGTCATCACCCAGACCACCGCCACCACTGGCGAACATCAGCAGATCTGGAACGTGTACACCAACAGCTACGACCAGGGCACCTCCCACATTGGCGAGATCGCGGTGTACTCCTGGCCGGGTGAAAACCTCAACAACCAGCCCGCTCCAGCCATCGCCACCAACGCGAACCCCGTGCGCTGGATGCTGGCCAGGGACTGGCTTCCATATCAGCGCAAGACCTTCGTCACACCGGCCTTCCCCGGCTATGCATCCGGTCATAGCTGCTTCTCCCGCGCGGCCGCAGAGGCGCTGGCGCTGCTCACCGGCAGCACTTCCTTCCCCGGTGGATTCCATCACTACACCATCCAGCCCGACACCATGCAGACCGACCTTGGCCCCAGCGCCACCGTCGATCTTCAGTGGAACACCTTCTATGATGCCTCCGACCAGGCCGGACAGGCCCGCCGCTGGGGTGGCATTCATCCCCCCAACGACGACTATGATGCCCGAGTCATTGGTTCGACCGTGGGGATCTCCGCCTACACCCTGGCGGAGAAGTACTGGACCGGCGCCATCGAGCAAAGCACAACCATCCCGACTGTGACCATCCAGGGGGACGGCAGCGCCCTGATCACCTGGACGGCCACCGTGGGTCAGTACCAGAAGGTGCAGACCTCCACCGACCAGGTCACCTGGACGGACGCGAGCTCCAACACCTACGAGTACACCACCAGCGGCAGCGTTTCGATTTCCAGTCCGGTTCCCGGTGCCTTCTACCAAGTCATCACCACGGCCCCCTCGGCCGCACGCACCTGGAACGAGCAAAATCTGGCGGCGATCCGCCTCAGCCAGCCCAACCCGCCGGCTCATGCACGCAACCTGTTCCACAACGCCGTGGCGATGTACGATGCATGGGCGGCGTACGACACCACCGCCGTGGGCTACATTTACAACGAGAAGATCTCCCCGCTGCCCTCCGGCACGGCGGCCATCGAGGCCGCCCGCTATGAAGCCGTGAGCTACGCGGCCTATCGCGTGCTGCGCACTCGCTATTCCGCCGGTCCGCTGAATGTTCCAACCATCCTTGCGGCGCTGGACGCCCAGTTCACCGCACAAGGGTTCTCAACCACCATCGGGCAGGCGGCGCATACCACCGCCTCGACCCCGGACCAGCTTGGCTTGCGTGTTGGGGACGCCATTCTTGCCTGGGGCGCCAGCGACGGCTTCTCCCAGGTGAACTATCCGCAGGCCTACACCACGGCGGTGAATCCCAATATGGACCCCCAGCTAGCGATGGACGTGCTGGGCAACAACGGCCAGTTCCCGTCGGTGAAAAACATGCAGCTCGGGGTGGGCATTCCTTCCGGCATGAGCCCGAACTATTGGCAGCCACTCTCTCTCTCGACAGTCGTCACCCAAAACGGCTTCCCATCGCCTGGCGGCATCCAGACCTTTGTGGGGGTGCAGTCGCTGGCCACGGTGCCCTTCAGCCTGGAGCGCGGGGACAACACCCAGCCCTGGTTTGATCCGGGCCCCCCATCACAGCTCAGCCTTGGCGGTGTCACCAGCCCGACCGACGCCAACTACAAGGCCGAGGCCCTGGCGGTGATCGAGTACAGCAGCAAGTTGAACGACACCACGATCATCAACATCTGTCCCGCCGTCTTCGGCAACAATGATCTTGGCACGGATGATGGCGTGGGGCATGGCGTCAATCCCGTCACTGGCGGCGGCTATTCGCCCGATCTGGTGCAACTCGGCGATTTCGGGCGCAGCCTGGCGGAGTTCTGGGCGGATGGACCGAACTCAGAAACCCCTCCCGGCCACTGGCATGTGCTGGCCAATGAAGTGGCGGACGACCCCCTGCTGGTGAAGCAGATTCGCGGCACCGGCCCGGTCCTGAACAACCTGGAGTGGGACATCAAGGCTTACTTCTCTGTCGCCGCCTCCGTGCATGATGCCGCCTGCGCCGCCTGGGCGGTGAAGCGCTTCTACAACGGCCCGCGCCCCATCACCATGATCCGCTACATGGGCACCCAGGGGCAGTCGTCTGATCCGAACCAGCCATCCTACAGTCCACAGGGCCTGCTGCTGGAGCCTGGAGTGGTGGAAGTCGTCACCCAGACCTCGGCGACCACCGGTGACCACCAGCAGATCTGGAACATGTACACCCAGAGTTATGATCCCGGGGCCCTCCACATCGGCCAGATCGTCACGTACACCTGGCCCGGTGAAAACCCGAACAACGCCCCCGCCCCCTCCATCGCCACCAACGCCAATCCCGTGCGCTGGATGCTGGCGCAGGACTGGCTGACCTACCAGCGCAAGACCTTCAACACCCCGTCTTTCCCTGGCTATATCTCCGGCCACAGCGCCTTCTCGCGCGCCGGGGCCGAGGCGTTGACGCTGCTCACCGGCAGTTCCGCCTTCCCGGGCGGTTTCCATCATTACACCAAGCAGGTCAACACCCTGTCCAACGACCTGGGTCCCAGCGCTCCTGTGGATCTGCAATGGGCCACCTACTACGATGCCGCCGACCAGGCCGGCCTCTCCCGCCGCTGGGGTGGCATCCACATCAGTGAAGACGATTACTCAGCCCGCATCGTCGGCTCCAAGGTAGGCATCTCCGCCTACACGCTGGCGGAGAAGTACTGGACGGGCAACATCCAGAACGACACCATCAATCCTGCCTTCGGCTTCCTCAACGGCGGCGGCGTGGTGGTGAAGTGGAACACCCTGCGCGGCATGTATTACAAAGTGCAGGCAAGCTCCGATCTGGTGAACTGGACGGATCTCAGCACCAACACCCAGTACTACGACACTATCGCCGAGTTCACCGACTCGAACCCGGCGCCTGGTGCGAGGTTCTACCGCGTCCTGAAGTCCGGCAGCGGTCCGTAGAGCGACGCCAAAAGCCCCCCAGGCCAAGCCTGAGGGGCCCTGGTCCATGAACGCCGGCTACTCGATCTTGTCGGCGACCTTTTGCAGCAGGCGGCTCATCCTGGCCAGTTGCTCCTCCATCGCCGCGATCTTCTTTTCCTGGCTGGAGAGCTTCTCCTGCTGGCTTTCCACCCGCTTGTGCTCCTTGAGGAACTCGTTGAGCATCATGGCGTTCACCGCTTCATAGCGGACGGTGTAGATGCCGCCCTTGTCATCGTGGGCCACGAGTTTCGGATCGATCTGCTCCACCTCTTCGGCAATGAGGCCGAACTGCGGCGTCGCAGTCTTGTCGAATTCCTCCTTGTAGCGGAAGGCGACGGGCCGCAGCGAGAGGATGGCCTCGCTTGCGGCATCCATGTCAGCAATGTCCTTCTTGAAGCGGCGGGAGGAGGTGAGTGTGCCGAGCTGACCGTTGGAATTGACATAGACGGCCACGCCGCTGGCGGCGGTCGCCCCGGAAATGCCGGCGATGTAGGTGGCGGTTTGGTTGGAGTCGCCGATGCGGATGGTGTTGCTTTCAGTTGCGGCGCAAAGGTTGTTGGAGATGTAGATGTTGTAGCTGCCGCTGGTGAGGGTGGTGCCCACATTGCTGCCGACCGCCACATTGTTGCTGCCTGAGGCCAGGTTGCCGAGGCTCGAATAGCCCAGCCCTGTATTGTAGTTGCCGGTGCTGCTGGCCGCCAGCGCATTGAGTCCGACACCCACGTTGGCGCTGCCGGTGGTGTTGTAGAACAGGGAGTCGTAGCCGACTCCCACGTTGTTGGCTCCGGTGGTGTTGTTGGCGAGCGCCGAATAGCCTTCGGCGAGATTGCAGCCACCGGTGGTGTTCAGCGTGAGAGTGAAAAAGCCGGTCGCAGTGTTGCCATTGCCCGTGGTGTTCGTGCCGAGGGCCTGATAGCCGTTCGCCGTGTTGGAGTTGCCCGTGGTGTTCTTGTAGAGCGCCTGGTAGCCACCGGCCACGTTGTAGTAGCCCGTGGTGTTGTAGTAGAGGGCGGAGGCGCCAATGGCCGTGTTGTTGCTGGCCGTGGTGTTGCTGTACAGCGCACCGGCGCCGATGGCGGTGTTGCTGCCTCCTGTGGTGTTGGTGAGGAGGGCCTCATAACCCCCGGAGGTGTTCTGGCTTCCTGTGGTGTTTTTGTTCGAAGCCAGCGAGCCGAAGGCCGCGTTGTACGATCCGGTGGTGTTGTAGGACAATGCGGAAAGGCCGAAGCCGCAGTTCTGGCTGCCCGTGGTGGTTGCGAACAGGGCGTTGTATCCCGTGGCGGTGTTGTAGTTGCCCGTGGTGTTGCTGTACAAGCTGTAAACCCCCACAGCAGTGTTGTCGGACCCGTAGGTGTTGCTGTAGAGGGTCAGGGCGCCGAAGGCGACGTTGCTGCCCCCCGAGGTGTTGCTGATCATCGACTGCGCCCCGAAGGCGGCGTTCCATGCCCCGGAGTCATTGGCCTGCATGGCGTTGTACCCCGTCGCCGTGTTTTGACTGCCCTCGAGATTGGTCGTCAGCGCATTGTAACCCGTGGCGGTGTTGCTGGCACCATAGTCGTTGCCGGAAAGGGCATTGTATCCGAAGCCGGAGTTGTAATTGCCGGTGTTAGCGGAGAGAACCCCGGTTCCGTACGCCGTGTTCCCGGTCTGGGCGCGGGCGATGGAAGGGGCGAGGGCAAGGAGCATGACTCCGGCGCACAATTTCGTGAGAGAGAGAAGTTTCATGATGATGGATGGAGGTGGCGAGTATCTGTCGTTTCGATAGGCGATGTCTGTTCTACTGCTGTCGCCGACCTGGGCGCGGTGAGGAGCCAAGGAAGGGTGGGTGGGTGGGCTGCCCGTAATGAGGACGGGCTTCTTTGATCAGGTTGGCGGCGGTTGTTGCCTGTGGGCGCTTTTTCGTGCCGATAAGGTCCGCTTGGGCCTATCCATGAGGTAAGTAATCTTATCTGGCAATACATAAGATAGGCTTGGCAAAAGTATATTTGTGACTAAACATGAATTAGTAACTAAATCGTTATTACTATGGAAAAGTAATTAAGTACTAAAAATCAAACAGATGGCGGTTGGGGTTTGAGTTGTCCTGGGGACAGCCCTGTTCTCACACCGCGAGTGGGGTACCAAGGGGCGAGAGATTGAGCGGCTTGCTCAAGGTCGAAGGACTGCCAGTTGCTTGACTGGCTCCGCTTTCAGGGCGGCGGTCAACTGCAAGGCCTGCCACACCGAGCACAAGCCGGAGAAGGCAAAGTAATCAGCCTGCCGGTTGTTCAATTGAAAAGGCGGGGCCTTTGCTGGTCCCGCCTTTTCTCAGTTCGCGGTCTATGCCGCAGAATCCATCCTCACGCGCACTGCATTCGCCGCTCTGCGGGCTGCTCACGATGGAGGTGCTGGCGGGCGAGATAAAGGCCAAGGACCAGGGGCACGCCGTAGCTGCCGCCGCGCTCGACAAACTCCCATACCGGGGCCCCGGCGATGAAGAACAGCGATTCGGTGGCCAGCTTCCAGGCGCAGGCGGTGAAGCACAGGGTGGCCGTGGGCTCGACCAGAATGAAGAAGGCCATGGTCATTTCCACCGCACCGGCGGCACGGGTCATGAGGAGAGCGTCCATGTGGGGGAAGAAGAGGTGCCAGTGGTTCACCAGCGCCGCCTTGCCACCCAGGGCAAGCATGGCGTGGCCGCACAGCAGCATGGCCGCGCCACAGCGCAGCACCTTCGTGGCCTTCTGCCAGTTCACGCCGCTGGCAAGAAGAAACAGCGCCAGCGGCACCGAATAGTTGCCCGCGCGTTCCAGCGTCTCCCAAAAGGGTTCGCCCGAAAGCGGGCGCAGCAGGGCGGTCCACACCGCCCACACGGCCATCCAAAGCCAGACCCAGCGCCGGGACCACACCAGCGCGGCGATGCCCAGGGCGATGTCGAAGGTGCCGACGAAAGGCATCAGCTTCCAGGCCCAGTCAGAAGGGATGTGCGCCACGCCAAAATAGGGCACCCAGGCGGCTTTGGTGATGATGCCAAAAGCGCCGTGGCCAATGAAGCACATGGCTGCGGCGAAGCGGAGAATCAGCAGGCCTTGCGACCATTCCATCTCATTTTCGGAGGAGGCAGGATTCTTGTACATGCCACAATAATGAGCAAAATTCAGAAAAATATCAAGACATATGTAACAAGTGAGCAAGATCCGTAGTGTGGCGAACAATTTTTGCCCATGGAGTGCTCCAGGAACGGGCCGCCACTTTGCGCCTTGCGCACCGCCCGGCTTCCGGCGACTGAATCGGCCCCTCCATTATGACTCGCGAAGAAAATCTCGAAACCTTTTTCCGTGACGGGCGCACCGTCATTCTGCCCATCGACCACGCCGTGGCCATCCCCACGCCAGGCCTGGAGAACCCCTTCAGGCTGATGGAGCAGGTGAACCCGTATGTGAACGGCTACGTGATGAACCTGGGGCTCGCGCTGCGCTCCGGTGATCTCGTGCAGGGCAAGGGCATCTGCCTGCGCACGGACGTGTACAACACCCGCACCCAGGGCGCCGGCGCAGGCAGCATCGGCACCTATGGCATCGACACGGCGGAGCTGCTCGGCGCGCACGCCGTGATGAACATGCTGTTTCCCTTCTCCGAAAACGAGGAAGCCATCACCCAGGCCTGCGCCGACCTCGTTCACAGCAGCCTGGATTCGGAAGTGCCCACCATCATCGAGACCCTCCCCTATGGCCTGGGCCAGACGGACAAGTACACGGTGGACAACATCCGCTTCGCCGCCCGCCTTGCTGCGGAGCTGGGCGCGGATGTGGTGAAGACCGCCTTCCCCACCAACGGCACCGTGGATGACATGAAGAGCATCGTGGACGCGGTATTCGTGCCCCTCATCGTGCTGGGCGGCGCCGCCATGGGCGACGACACCGGCCTGTTCAAGATGGTGGAGGATGCGATGAAGGCCGGGGCCGCCGGCATCGCCATCGGGCGCAACGTCTGGCAGCATCCCAATCCCGCCGCCGTGGCGCGCAGCCTCCATGCCATCGTGCATGAGGAGGCCTCCGCGCTGGAAGCCCTGGCATTGATGAAAGAAGCCCTGAAATAAGCCTGTTCCCACCAGCTCATGAAGCCTTTGTTCCTTGCTCTCACCGTTGTCCTGACCTGCGCCGCCTTTGCCGCCGACGAACCTGAGGTGGCGCCCAAGCCCGAAGCCGCCCCTGCGAAGACCGGCGGCCCTGCCGGCACCAAGAGCTTTGTCTTCGACTGTGAGAAATGGGCCGAAGGCGTGCCGCCGAAAGAAGTCTTCGTGGTCGATGGCACGATCAAGATCGCGAAGAAGGACGGCGGCAAGGCGATCATGATCGACCCCTCGCCGATTGTTGACGCCAATGCGCAGCTTGGCGACTCCTCCAACGGCACGGCGAGCATCGAGGCGCGCATGTTCGCCTCCAAGAAGGGGCGTAGTTACCCGCGCTTTGGTGTTAGCGTGCACGGCATGTCCGGCTACCGCCTGATCGTGAACTGCGCGAAGAAGGAGATCGAGCTCATCAAAAACGATGTGACCGTGAAGAGCGCGCCCTTCCCCTGGGCCACGGAGACGTGGACCCACCTCAAGCTAGAGGCCCGCCAGCAGGAGGGCAAGAAGTGGCTGGTTTCAGCTAAAGCCTGGCCCGCCACCGGCACTGAACCGGCCGAGGCAATGATCACCCATGCCGACGACACGATCAAAGGCCAGGGCAAGGCCGCCATCTGGGGCACCCCGTTTTCCGAGATGCCGATCTACATCGACGACATCAAGATCGAAGTGACTTCGAAGTGACCAAAAAAACTTTGAGAAACATCGGATTTCCCGTTGCCAGCGTTCCGCTTTCCGCTACTGTCGCGGCCCTCACACTTGGTTAAAGGAGCTGTAGCTCAATGGTTAGAGCGCTGCCCTGTCACGGCAGAGGTTGCGGGTTCGAGTCCCGTCGGTTCCGCCAGTGGAGAAAAGCAATAAAAAAAGCGAGTCGCAAGACTCGCTTTTTTTGTGTGATGGGAAGGGCCGGTCAGGCCACTGCGACCTGAGGCAGTTGCATCTGGCGCAGCAGGCTGGGCGATGCGTAGTCGAGTTCGGCGCTGGGGCAGGGGGAACTCACGCCGGCCACGCGCAGCACGTTCTGGCACTTGCGGTCGGCCTCGCGTTCCACATAGCGAATCTCTTCCATCATGTTCACGTCGGGGCGCAGGTCGCACTCCATCATGATGCTGGCCAGGAACTGGTCCAGACGACGACCGATTTCGAGCACTTTGCCGGCGCTTTCCATCGCCCGGTAGATGCGCTTGATGCCGGCGACGTTGCGTGCGAGCACGAGCTGGGTGCCCAGCTCCAGCATGCGCTGGCGGAACACCTCGTCGCCTTCCTTGGCATTGTAGGGAATTTCGGTGTGCAGGCGCTGGAAGGTGGACATGCTCCAGGGCTTGCCGGTCATGTCATATGGGGGCTCGTCCAGGCGGTTGTCCATCAGCCAGCGGGCGCTGATGCCGGTCTTGGCGGCCATTTCACCCGCGAGGTCGCTGGAGAGGCGCAGGCGGTTGAGTTCAAGGCTCTGGACGCAAGCGGTGGAGCGGCAGATCAGGCGGGCAAACTGGCCTTGGTTCAAGCTCAGGGCCAGTCTGAGGCGAGCAACATTGGTGCGGACTTGGGAAGGGCGTGCCATAGGAATGAGAGTGAAAGTTGTATGCGGATACAGTTAACAACTGTTTACAATCCATACAACCGAATTTTCAATAGTTCATCTGGAAATTGCAACAAACTGGTGCCAGTTGCGGCCTCCCTGGTTTTTGTCTCGTTATGCCTCTGCTTGTCCATGCCTGCCGTCATCCACTGGTTCCGCCGCGATCTGCGTCTCACCGATAATTCAGCCCTCCACGAGTCTGTGCGCAGCGGCGCGCAGGTCGTACCTGTGTACGTGCTCAGTACGTGGAAGAAGGCCCACGACTGGACGGGGCCGCTGCGGCAGCAGTTCTTGTGCGGCTGCCTGGATTCGCTGGCAAAAAACATCGAAGCCCTGGGTTCGCGGCTGATCATTAGCGCGGGCAAAGCCGTGGAGGAGCTGGAAAAACTGGTGCACGAGACCGGCGCCGGGGCCATTCATTTCAACCGCGATCCCGATCCGTTTGGCAAGGAGGTGGAACGGCAGGTCGAAGCCCTCTGCGCCCGGCTCGGCATCCGTTGCTGCGGTTCCAAGGATGTAGTGCTGCATGAGCCTGGGGAGGTTCTCACGGGCGGCGGCCAGCCCTACCGGGTATTCACGCCCTATTCCAAAAACTGGCTGGCCCTGCCCAAGATGCGGACGCTGCCGCGCGTGACGGCACTGGGACCCGCCGCCATGGTGGATTCATTGCCATTGCCCACGCTGGCCCACTGGGATCTCAAGCTGCCGGAGCAGGCGCAATTGCTTGCGCCGGGGGAGCGTGCGGCACGCGAGCGCATGAAGCATTTCATCGTCAGCGGCATCCTCGCCGCCTACGGCACGAAGCGCGACCTGCCGGCGGGCCAGACCACATCCAGCCTGAGCCAGGACCTGCGCTTTGGCTTAATTTCGATTCGGGAGTTGTACGCCCGCTGCCAGGCCCATGCCGCCGAGCATCCTGCCGCCGCCGGATCTGTGCTCACGTACACCAAGGAACTTGCCTGGCGCGAGTTCTACATGGCGATCCTGCATCATTTCCCACAAGTGCTGGAACAAGATTTCAACGAAACTCTGAGGCAGGTAGACTGGCCGGGCACGGACGAGGCCTTTCAAGCCTGGGCTGGCGCGCGCACCGGTTTTCCCATCGTCGATGCGGGCATGAGACAACTTCTCACGACAGGACTCATGCACAACCGGGTACGCATGATTGTCGCGATGTTTCTGACCAAGGACCTGCACTGCCACTGGATGCGCGGCGAGCAGTTCTTCCATCAGCACCTCATTGATGCGGAGATCGGCAGCAACAACGGCGGCTGGCAATGGAGCGCCGGGACGGGTGCCGATGCCGCCCCGTATTTCCGCATTCAGAATCCCTGGACACAGACGCTGCGTTACGATCCTGCAGGCGAGTACATCAAGCACTGGCTGCCGGAACTGCGGGAGGTGCACGCCCCGCGCTTCTGCGAAGCCCCGCGCGATGGCCGGCCCCTGGCTGCGGGCTACCCGCTGCCCATCGTTGATCATGGGGTGGAGCGTGAGCGGACCTTGGCGCTGTTCGCGGCGGGGAAGGGGAGGTGAGGGGGCTCACATGAACATTCGTTGCGAGGAGGGGTTTCCAATGCCATTCTTTGTTCACTTCATCGGGCGGGGTTCAACATCTGCCGCACACTTTTTATGAGCGCCGTCAAGAATCCAACCGAGAAGAAGCGACTGGCCTACGAGCGTGATCATTACAGCCGGGGTGGTCAGCACAACAAAGCATGGAGGAGAATTAAGCCCGCGAAGAAAGCGCACGCGCGACGTGCCTTCCGCAAGAAAGCGAATCACCTGACTCGTGTTTGTGCAACGAACGAAGTGGCTCCTGTGGCTGCGATTCGGGATGACGGCAGCCTTCGTCAGCAGCCCGTTTGTGATTGGGGCACGATCCATTTGGGCGAGCTCGTTGATCAGGTGCTGGACCATCGGGGAGAAATGGTTGGTGCGAGGAAGAGACGGAAGGAACGAGGGGGGCAGAACAGCACGGTGATTGAGAGCATCCGTGAGGCACTCAATCACTCCCGAGCCGCACTTAACCATCTCCCTCCTCACCGCTACCTGTTGATTTTTCAGATCCCGCGCGAGAGCTTTTCTGGGCAAGCTGCCTTGGTTGCGTTTGAGCAACAGTTCAGAGCTGCCCTCGGCGAAGGGGATGCTGTGGAGAGCCATGATAGCAGTTCTGCGGAGTTTAATCTCTTTGTTAGCAGCGACGCCCCAGCGGAGTCATTCCACAAAGTCCGGTCTTTACTGAAAGCGACGCAACGTCTGTCCCTCACTCGCGTCGCCTTGCGAGGGGGCGGCTCCGACACCATCAACATGGTCTTGCAAAGGGATTCTTGCCACCAGCCATCAGCCCCTGCGCGGTGAGCGATGTGCAGGCATTGCCGAGCTGACTGCCACGCGACAAATCCATTTCTGCGAAACAGCAGGACGGTTCGCGCACTCCTCACTTTTTCGTTTCCTGCACCTTGGCAGGAACAGCCGGGGGCACGGAGGCAACTGCGGCACCCGGCGCGGCGGCAATCACGGCAGGCACCGCTGGAGCGGCGGGGACGACCGTGAGCCAGACGTAGTCGGCCTGATCGAGCAACGAGGTGCCGCGCCGGATCTCACCGCGCAGATCGAGCGTGGCGGTGCGGCTGATCAGCGGTGTCTTGTCACCTTTGGTGCAGAGCACGAGCTGCACCGGGCCATTGCTGGCGGCGGCATTGGCGGCGGCTTTCAGGACCACCGTGAAATCGCCTGGCTTGGCGGGGGCGGCAACGGGCTCGGCTGTCACACCGGGGGGCAGGCCGTGCATCTCGGCCACCAAATCCGCGCCGTAGCCGTTCACGCGCTTCAAGGTGGCCTTGAGCTCCACGGTCTTGCCAGCCTCGACAGTCAGCACGCTTTTGCTGGTGATGGTGGTGGCGAAGGTCTCCTCGCCCGGGCCTAGCATAAGCACATATTCGGCTGCCTCGCCGCCGCGATTGAACAGGTCGGTGATCTTGATCTGGTACAGCCCGTCCGCCGGGGCTTTCCAGGAAAGCAGGGGATCGTCGCCTTCCGTGGCGTCATCATTGTGGGCGAGCTCCTTGTCGGTGCTGTCGCAGACTACAAGCAGGGCATCCAGGGGCAGGCCCAGGCCCTTGGCGAGCACGCGCATGTTGTAGTAGCCGCCCTTTTTGGCCTGGAAGACAAAGCGGTCCACATCACCAGCCTTGTCAATGCGGCCTGCCACGCAGGAAGGCACGGCCAGGGGCATGGCATTCGCCAGTTCATTGTTAGGCTCGACCTCGCGCAGCACTGGAGTGTCCGTCACGGCGATCTGGATGGGGGCGATGGCATTGGGCGGGGTGATGGTCTGGACAAGCGGTTCGACGGGCAGGTGGCTGCCATCAAAATCCAGCGATGCGCTGCCAGCGCCGAGCAGGTCGAGGCGGGTCTTGCTGGTGCGTGAGACGGCGGCAGGAAACACCCGCAGCGTGACAGGCGCGGCAGACAAATGCAGCCGGTAGGCCACGGCCGGTCCTCCGGTGAAGCCGACGTCCGCCGTGGGCGGATGCGCGAATCCCGCCAGCTCCAGGCTGTAGCGGCCCTTCTTTGGCACCTGGAAGGTCAGCACGGGATCGAGGTTGCGGCCATCGTGGGCGGTGACGAGCACGCTGTTTTGGTCGTCGCGCAATTGCAGGAAGGCATCCGCCAGGGAGCCGAGCGAATAGGCCTCCACCACTGCCACCAGGGTTTGCCCCGCCTCCAGGTTGACGGCGAACAGATCGACATCCCCACGGATGTCGAGTTTGCCGTTCACGCACACGGGCAGCTTTTCGATGACCTGCTCGGCGCCGAAGGCGTTGTTGGGCTCCTTTTCCAGAATTTCCGGCAGGGTGCTGATGCTGAACCAGCGGGGCTCCGCAGCTTCGTCATCGTTGAACACGTGGATCAAGTGCGGCCCCAGGGGCGCATCGGGCGCGATGGACACCTGCACTGTGTCCTTCGGGCCCGCGACGAACTGCACGCCAGGGCAGTCGATGGTCACCTGCCTGTGTGCGGGGGCGATCTTGGTGCTCAGCGTGATGACGGAGGTCACGCCGCGCTGCGCGCCAACGGGGAAGAACGTGGTGCCCGCGACGGGCGCCTTGGTCTTCGCCCGGGCACCAGCGCCCGCAAGCGCCAGAACCAGCAGCACAACACGAACCACCCGGGCCTGCATGGGGCGAGGCATTACGCGAACAGCTCTTTGATCGGCTTGCCGCCGTTCACCAGTTGCACGGGGCGGCCGGTGTTGGTGACCAGCATCTGGTGCGGATCAATGCCGAGCTTCGTGTAGAGCGAAACGGCGAAATCCTCCGGCGAATAGATGTTCTCCGCCGCGTAGTAGCCCTTCGCGTCGGTCGCGCCCACGACTTGCCCACGTGGGATGCCGGCGCCGGCTATGAGCACGCTCATCGCCCCCGGCCAGTGGTCGCGGCCTTCGTCCTTGTTAACTTTGGGGGTGCGGCCAAATTCACCCAGGCAGATTACCAGCGTGTCGTCGAGGCGACCGCGATCATCCAGATCGTTGATCAGCGCGGCGAGGCCTTTGTCGAGCTTCGGACCGGCCTCTTCCTTGAAGGATTTGAAGATGCTCTTGTGGTGATCCCAGCCGCCATAGTAGGCGACCACGAAGGACACACCCACTTCCACCAAACGACGTGCCAGCAGCAGGCGCTGGCCGAAGTCGGTCATGCCATAGCTGTCGCGCACGTTCTGCGGCTCCTTGGAAAGGTCGAAGGCGGCCTGCGCACGCGGAGATGTGACCAGCTCCATGCCCTGCTGGTAAAAGGTGTCGAAGCCCACGGTGGGATCTTCCGCCTGCTTGGCGGCGATGCGCTGCATGTTGTCCAGCTCATGGCGCAACTGCTGGCGCGCCATGGCGCGGCCTTCGCTGATCGAGACCGGCACATTGACATCGCGCACATGGAAGGACTTGCTGCTGGGATCGCCGCCCACCACGAACGGAGCGTGCTGCGCACCCAGGAAATTGGGGCCGCCCGAGCGCGAGACGTTTGGCATGCTCATGTAGGCCGGCAGCCCGCCGCGCACGCCGCGACTGTGGCTGACCATGGAGCCAAAGGAGGGGTGGAAGCTGACAAACGCACCGCAGCCCACCGGCACCGGCGTGGGCGAGCCGGTCATCATGTAATGGTTGCCGCCGCCGTGGTTGGGGTCCTTGTGGCAGATCGAGCGCACGATGGTGAGCTTGTTCGCCGCCTTGGCCAGGTTGGGCATCGTCTCGCAGAAGTGGATGCCGGGAACGCTGGTGGGGATGGATTTGAAGGCGCCGCGAATCTCCTTGGGCGCATCGGGCTTGGGATCAAACGTCTCGTAATGCGAGGGGCCGCCATCCAGCCACACCAGGATGCAGTTGATCTGGTCAGGGCTCGACTTGCCACGTGCTTCGGCGGCTTCCGCCCTCATGCGCAGGATGTCGCTGAACGTGACCCCGCCGATGGCTCCGAAGCCAAGCTGGAGGAAGTCGCGTCGGCCCACGCCCGCGCAGTTGGATTTGAAAAGGCTCATGCGAATGAGCTTACTACGGGCGGTCGCAGCCGGGTCTTGCGCAGGGCCGCAAAAAGCCGGGGGTCAGGCTTACTTCGGATCAGGCTTGGGCGCATCAGGGTTGATGCCTTCGCCTTTCTTTGACAGGTGCTTGTCATGGTAGGCCTGCAGCTCGGAGGCGGTGATGAAGCCGTCTTTGTTGGTGTCGGCTTCGATGAAGGCCGTCTTGGCTGCGGCGGCAGGGTCCTTCTCGGTCGCGAACTTCTTCATGGCGGAGAACTCCTGGAGCGAGAGTTTGCCGTCGTCGTTCTTGTCAAAGAGCTTGATGACCGCGTCGGCGTGGTAAGGCGGCACCTTTGGCTTCTTTTTGTCCTTGGCCTGAATGCCCGGCGTGCCGAGCAGCAGCAGGGTTAGAATGGCGGGAATGGCTTTGGTTTTCATGATGGATCAAACGGTCCTTCGACAGTGAATGTGTCGTCCGCGTTCAATTACCTGATGCTACTCCGGCATTTCCTGACCCTTCGTTTCCGGCAGGAACAGCAGCACGATGAGCCCCAGCAAAAACAGGCAGCCCAGCCAGGTGACCGCGAGGCGCAGGTCCATGGTCGATTTCATCCAGGCGGAAAGCCAGATCAGCACCGGCGCGGCGAGGATGCGCCCGGTGTTGAAGCAGAACCCGGCGCCGGAGGCGCGCAGGTGGGTGGGGAAAAGCTCCGGGAAGTACACGGCATAACCGGCGTGGATGCC
>CAINXC010000729.1 GCA_903854655.1 uncultured Verrucomicrobiota bacterium
GGCGTGGCCGTCACTGTAGCGTTTGAGCCGAAGGCATATTGCCCTCCACCACTCACCGTGCCTTCGTTCGCCGGCGTGGCGGAAACGCTGATCGACGGGCCGCTGCCGAACTCATATGCGCCAATGTCGCTGCCATCACCACCGGTGACAGCCGCTGTGCCGTAGGGACGCACGAAACCGCGCTGGTCCGTGGTGGAGGGCAATTGGGTAACTGGGTCGGTTGCCGCCTTCCCGGCATTGATGGCGCCGCTGCCTGGCAGCAGGGCGACGGTGTAGGTGGGGCCTCCATTGTTTTGCAAGATAGGATTGCGCGAGCCATCTACCTGCAAACCCGCTGGCGTATTTGTTTTATCGCCAGTGCCGGTAAAGACCGTGTCACACGTGTGGTCATCGGAGAGGTTGTAGCCGCCCGATACAAACGTGCCAGAGGTAGAATTGTAGTTCGCTCCAGGATTGTTCATGTTTGGAGGATTCAGTGCCAGGATCGTGTTGCCCATGGTCATCGTCGCTGTGCTGTTGACGTCTGTGTTGACGTTTTCGATGCCCGCACCACCGCCGCCGCTGGTGGCGCTGTTGCCGCAAATTGTACAGTTAGTTATCGTGGCTGTCGCTCCTGCGCTGTTGGTGTTTAAACTGTAAATCCCACCCCCACTCGTTTGGGCTGTATTGCCGCAGATAGTGCTGTTGTTAACAATCAGCGAAACACCGTTGCCGCTATTGTTGTTGTAAATCCCTGCCCCTGACTGGTTCGCAACGTTGCCGCTTATGGTGCAGTTGTCCGCGGTCAACGCACCGTCATTGCTTATTCCACCGCCATTCGCTGCGCCAGTGCCGGTTGTTACAGCGAGGCCGTTGCCACTTATAGTGCAATTGGACAGCGTCATAGTACCGCTAGAGGTGTTGACAATGCCACCGCCGTTGTAACCGCTCCAAGTGAGCGTGTTCCCGGAGATGCTGCCGCCAGTAATGGTCATGTTGGCCCCATCATTGTAAATGCCGCCGCCGCCGCCATACGCCGCCATATTGTTGTTGATGGCGCAGTTGCTGATCGTAGCATTAACAGCAGCTAAAGAACCAGTATTATAGATACCACCTCCGAAGCTGCTCGGTGAGTTGTTATTGCTAATATTACTGTTGTTTACATTGACGGTAGCTGATCCTGTTGGCCCGCCAAAAAAGTTGGTCAGGCCATAATTGACAATGCCCCCGCCAGTGCCGCCGATAGCTCCAGCAAGGTTATTGGTAATGCTGCAATTGTTCACAGTTAGAGTGGCACTTGTATAGCGCCCACGGTTGTAAATTCCAGCGCCTGAAAGGGTGAATTGGGTTGATGTCCCGTTGTTACTTACCGCGCAATTGCTGAGCGTCAGAATGCTCCCATCATTCAGTATAGCACCGCCGGATTCATCGGCGACGCCTTGGTTGGAACCATTGCTGTCCGTATTCGTCGCATCATTCGCCACTCCATTGCCATTAGTGAGGGTGAAACCAGAAACCGCCGCTGTGTTGCCCGGAGCAATGTAAAGGACGCGGCTCGCGTGATTTGCATCCAAGGTCAGGCTGCCCATGCCGGGGCCAGTCAGCGTGAGGCTTGTCTTGATGACCAGTTCGTGCCCGCCAAGTTTGATTGTCCCGGTGAGGCCGGGGGCGAAACTGACCGTGTATGGACCGGTATCGGCCAGATTGTTCGCCCGCGTGAGGCACCAGCGCAAATCCCCTGACAAGTTGGCCGCCGTCCCGCGACCGCCAGTCGTCGGCGCCTGGTCCGTGAGATCATTCACCGTGTACGTCGTCGCTGCCAGGAGCTTGGCGGGCGTCGCGCAAAGAGCGCCGATGAGGATCATTATAACAGGCAGTGCCCGACGTGAATATGACCACTGCGCAGGGGATTGAGGGAGGTTCATGGCTATAAAGTGTTTTCGTGTTCGAGTGGAGATTCGAAATCGCCGACATCCGGTTGCAAAAAATCGCATTTTTCTGCACCCGATGTCGTCCTGGTGGATTCGAGGGGTAGTAAATACTTGGGCGGATTACTGGATATTCTGTAAATAGCAATGCGTATTTTGATCCGCTAATTCGCTTCGGAATCATTGCTATTCGCAGTTAAATGGTGGCAGGAATGTTTTTAATTTAGCGGGGGTGGTGTGCCGCTTGCCAATGAGCATCCCTCGCTCGACTCACAAATTTTCCCTCGCCAGCGAGCTGGCTTTGCAGACACTGAGGTTTGGTGGCCATCACAGCCACGGCAGCAACGCCTTCACCAAATCCGTGGTCTGGGAGATGCGGAACTCCTGGCTGGCTTCGGGGTGGACGGGGGCTGCCATTGCGGCCCTTTTCACGTCATTGGTTCTTGGATGACCGTCACGAGGTCAACCAGCTCATCGAAATGGCTGTCCCGGCAGTAAAGCGGCAGGTCGTGGCTCTTGGCCGTGGCTGCGATCCAGATGTCGTTGTCTGGGATGAGCTTGCCTTTGCTCGCAAAGTGCTGCTTGATCTCGGCATAGGCTGCGGCGGTGAATTCATCGGGCCGCAGCAGCACGACGTTCTGGCTGAAACGCCCCCATTGTTCGACTGCACGGGGATCGTTGCCCGAGCGCTGGATGCCGTAGAGAATCTCGCCCAGCGCTGTAAGCGGAAGGTAAAGCTCGGTCGCCGCCTTGAGTCTGGCGGCAATCGCGGGCTCCGCCATGCGCATGTGACGGATGATGATGCTGCTGCCCAGCGCGAGGCTACTCGTGGGATTCATGGATCGTCTCGCATTCGGCCATCGCCTTTTCCAAAGCGTCCCCGCAGGGTCCGGCCAGGCTGCCTGCCGTGGCATCGATCATGGCATTGCGCTTCGCGCGCCTGGCCTCCAGCAAAGCGCCGATAAAGGCGGCAGTGTCTTCCAGCCGATCACTGGGCATCGAACGCAGTTCGCTCAGAAGGGGTGTGGTGGCGATCACCAGCTCATCATAAGGGCGAAAACGCCCCTGTTCAAGGGCGGTAGAGATTGAAAAGCCCAAGGGGGCAAGCAGATCGAGCCCCTTACGGCGGCCGCGCTGAATCTGAGCGTAGCTGCGCTTGCAACGATTAACGGAGTCGGGCTTGGCGAAGCAAGGCAACGCTACTTCCACCTTCTTGCGAAGGCAGCTACTGTGAGCGCACCCGCTTCCTGGATGAACTCACAACCACGGCAGCAGCGCTTTCACCAAATCCGTGGTCTGCGAGATGCGAAACTCCTGGCTGGCTTCGAGGTGGACGGGGGGGCTGCCGTTGCGGTGGATCTCGAACTGCACGGGGACTTCGCCGGGGTGCTGGGCGAGGATGCCTTTGATGTTCTCCAGGTCGCCCACGGTGTGGCGGTGGGTGTCGAGCTTGAGAACCAGGACCTGGGCGGTGGCCGGAGGGAGGTCGTATTCCGGGGCCTCGGGGCCGGATTCGGGCGGGGAATCCTCGATTTCAACCGGCCTCGGAGGGCTGGCCTTGCGGGGTTTCATGGCCTTGATGTCGCGACCCGTGAGGCGGTTCATCTCGGTGCGCTGGTCCTTTTCGCAGGTGGCGCGCATCTCCACCACGTTGCCGGCCACGATCAGCTCCTTGCACTTCTCATAGGTGTCGTTCCAGCACATGGCTTCCATCATGCCGGTGAAGTCCTCGATCTTCATGGTGGCGAAGGGCCGGTTGTCCTTTTTGGAATAACGTACCTGAACCTCGCTGATCATGCCGCCGACGGTGATGGTCTGCTTGTCCCCAAGTTCCGCCGCGTCGCTCAGTTTCATGAGCCGCGTGGACTCGAAATTGCCCTTGTAGGTGTCCAGCGGATGGCCGCTGACATAGAAGCCCAGCAGCTCCTTTTCGAAGCCGATCAGCTCCATCATCGTCCACTCGTTGCTGGGGGCGGGCTCGGCGTTTTTTTTGCCTTTCTTCGCAGGCTCGGGGGCTGCCACGGGCTTTGGCGGCGCCATTTCAAAATCACCGAACAGGCTGGCCTGGCCGCTCTTCCGGTCCTTCTGCGCGGAAGACGCGCTGGCGATGACCAGATCCAATCGCTCGAACATGGTGCGCCGGGTTTCGCCGGTGAAGTCGAAGGCGCCCACCTTGATCAGGGCTTCGAGCATCTTCTTGTTCACGGCCTTGCTGTCGAGCCGCGAGGCAAAATCCTCCAGGGTCTTGTAGCTGCCGTTCGCCTCGCGTTCCTCGATGGCGGCCTGCATGGCGCCTTCGCCCACATTCTTGATGGCGCTGAGGCCGTAGCGGATGGAGTCGGGAGCCTCGCTCTTCGGGTTGCTGCGCTCCGGGGCGAACTTCAGGAAGCTCTTGTTGATGTCCGGCGGCTGGATCACGATGCCCATGCGCTGGCACTCGGCGACGAAGGTGGTGATCTTCTCGGTGTTGCTGATTTCCAGGCTCAGCACCCCCGTCATGAACTCCACGGGGAAGTTCGCCTTCAGATACGCAGTGAAATAGGTTACGACACCGTAGGCCGCCGAGTGCGACTTGTTGAAGCCGTACTGCGCGAATTTTTCCAGCAGGTCGAACACCGCGTTCCCCTGCTTCTCGGGGATGGCGTTGGTTTTGATGCAGCCCTCGACGAAGACGAGGCGCTGCTTCACCATCTCCGCGAGGTCCTTCTTGCCCATGGCGCGTCGCAGCAAATCCGCCTGGCCCAGGGAGAAGCCGGCGAGCAGGTTGGCGGCCTGCATGACCTGCTCCTGATACACTAAAATACCGTAGGTCTCCTTGGCGATCTTCTCCAGCAGCGGGTGCGGGTACACCACCTCCTCCTCGCCCTTTTTGCGCCGGATGTAATCGGGAATGAACTGCATGGGCCCCGGACGGTACAGGGCCAGGATGGCGATGATTTCCTCGATGGTGTCCGGCCCTAACTGACGGCAGGTGTTGACCATGCCGCCGGATTCCATCTGGAACACCGCGACCGTTTCGCCGCGCTTGATGAGCTCGAAGGTCTTGAGGTTGTCCAGCGGCACGGCCCGCGTGTCGAAGTCGGGGAGGCGTTTCTTCACCCATTGCTCGGCCTCCTGGAGGACCGTCAGGGTCTTCAATCCCAGAAAGTCCATCTTCAGCATGCCCAGCTCGGTGAGCGGCTTCATGGCATACTGTGAGACGATTTCCCCTTCATTGCCGCGGGTGAGGGCGATGAAGTCGTCCAGCGGCCGGTCGCCAATGACGATGCCGGCGGCATGAATGCCCACGCCGCGCGTGATGCCTTCCAGGAAGGTGGCGTGCCGCCACAGCTCCTGCGTGGCCCCGTCGGTCTCGATGAGCTGCTTGAGGTCCGGGTTCTTTTTCACCGACTCGTCCAGGTCGATGTTCAGCTCCGTGGGGATCATCTTTGCCAGCCGGTCGGAATCCGCATAGCTCCAGCTCAGCACGCGCGCCACGTCGCGGATCACGCTCTTGGCGCCCATGGTGCCGTAGGTGATGATGTGGCTCACGCTGCGGTCGCCGTACTTGCGCCGCACGTAGTCGATCACCTCGCCGCGCCGGGTCTGGCAGAAGTCGATGTCAAAGTCCGGCGGGCTCACGCGTTCCGGATTGAGGAAACGCTCGAACACCAGCTCGAAACGCAGCGGGTCGATGTCCGTGATGCCCAGGCAGTAGGCGACCAGGGAGCCTGCGCCCGAACCACGGCCAGGGCCCACCGGGATGTCATGCTCGCGCGACCAGTTGATGAAGTCCCACACGATGAGGAAGTAACTGGTGAAGTTCTTGTCCTTCAGGAGGTTGAGCTCCAGGTCGATGCGGTCGTGGATCACCTGGTCGTTCAGCGCCCGGTCACGGCCGTAGCGACGGATGCAGCCCTCCATCGTCAGGTTGCGCAGGTAGTCGTTGCGGTCGCTGCCGTCGGGCGTGATGAAGGTGGGGTAGCGCTCGATGCTGGTGGAATCGAGCTTGATCTTGATCTCGCATTTCTCCGCGATTTCCAGGGTGGCGTCGCAGGCCTCCGGCACCTCGGCGAACA
>CAINXC010000730.1 GCA_903854655.1 uncultured Verrucomicrobiota bacterium
CTATCACACCGGGCAGTTCCCTCCGGCCACCTTGGACTGGCCGCAACTCATTCCCCTTCTGGGACCGGCCAGCATGGGGCTGGCGCGGTATGATGGCGTGCTCTCCGCCGTGCCCAATGCCTCTGTCCTGCTCTCGCCGCTCACCACGCAGGAAGCGGTGCTTTCATCCCGCATCGAGGGCACGCAGGCGACCATGGGCGAGGTGCTAGAAGTGGAGGCCGGAGGCGAGCCGGAAAACCTCAGCGGGCCGCGACGCGGCGATGTGGAGGAAATCCTGAACTATCGCCAGGCCATGCGCGGTTGTTTGGCGGCGCTGGACAAGCTGCCACTCTCCCAGCGGCTGCTGCGCGAGGCCCATGCCACCCTGCTGCGCGGCGTGCGCGGCCAGCACAGCGATCCAGGCCATTACCGCCGGATTGAGAACTGGATCGGCCCCAAAGGATGCTCGCGTGAGACCGCTTCCTTCATCCCCATCGGCCCCGAACTGCTCGCCGATGCCATGGGCCGGTGGGAGCGCTACCTCCATGAGCCCGCCCTGGATCCGCTCGTGCAACTGGCCATCGTCCATGTCGAATTCGAAGCGCTGCATCCCTTCCTGGATGGCAATGGCCGCCTGGGCCGCATGCTCATCCCGCTCTTCCTGTTTGAGAAAAAGCTGCTCTCAGGCCCCCACTTCTATGTGAGCGCCTACTTTGAGGCCCACCGTGACGAGTACTATGAGCGCCTGCGCGCCGTCTCCGCCCAGGGCGACTGGACTAGCTGGTGCGCCTTCTTCCTGCGCGCCATGACCGAGCAGGCGGCCGACAACGAACGCAAGGCCCGCGCCATCCTGGACCTGCACGCCCAGGTCAAACAGCAGATGGTGACGCTGACCCACTCCCAGCATTCCAGCCGCGCCACCGACTTCCTGTTCGAGACCCCCATTTTCAAAGCCCCCGACTTCATCACCGGCTCCGCCATCCCGAAGCCCACCGCCACCCGCATCCTGACTCTGTTGCGCAGTGAAGGCCTGCTCCAAACCCTGCGCGAGGGCAAGGGGCGCCGGGCCGGCATCTTCGCCTTCCGCAGCCTGCTCAACATCGCCGAGGGCCGTTCGATGTTTTGAGGCTCACCAGTGAGTCATTAGACCATTTGTGACTCATTAATCGCTTTTCATGAGTCACAAACACAGGCCGTGTACCCGAAAACCGCTGGCCCGCACCAAGTCGATGCACTCGGCAGGCTGCGCCCCATACCCCACTATGTCACCCAGGCAGACTCTCTCGCTGATACCCTCGTTTTCAATGTGGGCGATGACGGCCTGCAGCGCAGGCAAGTTGCCATGAATGTCGCTGATTATCGCGACAGAATCACTCATGCTTCAATAGACCACAAAGGGCCGAATCTTCAAGTCATAGCTCGTCCGCAGTCGCCCGCCAAAATGACTTCCAGGAGCCTGGCGCCCTATGGCGACGGCGAAGGTCGAGAGGGGCTGGAGTTGAGAGGCGAGTCCGCCGATACCAATCCTGTCGCCAAAGGAGGCGATTCATGGTATGGTGCAGGCACTCCATGGAAGCTCCAAAAATCAAGGGTCCACATCTGGCGACAGCGCAAGAGACGCGCGAGCACTTTCTGAAGACGCCTGGTCATTCCTCCGAAGAAGCCAAGGCCCAGGTGGAACGCCTGAAGGCAGCGGCGGCGATCCCCGACCCCGAGTCGCCAGCCGAGGCCGCGATAAGGCGCTTACACTCGATGCCGGCCACAGCAGCCTCCACGGAAGCTCCAAATCCGCAGAGACCACACCTGCTGACAGCGCAGGAATCGCGCGACAGCTTGCGCAAACAGCCCACGCGTTCCTCAGCCGAGAGAACGGCCCAGGTGGAGCGCCTGAAGGCAGCGGCGGCGATCCCCGAGGTTGAGTCGCCAGCCGAGCGCGCGATAAGGCACTCCTAGTCGATTGGGCGCGAGCAGGGCGTGCCCCCATCAGGATGCCGCCAGCACCCGCGCCCTGCAGCAGCCTGCGTTTGCCAATGACCGGCCGTGTGATACCCATGTCCCATGATCAAACCGGACGGCACTGCGATGACAAATGCGGAGGCGCTGGAATCTCGCCTGGCTTCGTCGCGCGGCATGACCTCGGACGAGATCGAAGCGCAGTTCAAGCGCAACCGCGAAATGAGACTCTCCGGGGAAACGTCGCGGCAAGTACCGCCGCCGTCATTGACCTCACCGCGCGGTCTGTCCACGGCAGAGGTTGGAGTCGAGGTGCTGCGCAGCCGGCGGGTTGCCCGCTTCGGCGAGGCAACGCCCGAAGAGCCGAGCCCAGCCAGACCCGCGCCCTTGGGCATGGGTCACAAGCTGACGAACGCGGAAGCCCGCGCGCAAGTACTGCGCACGCCCGGCGCGACGCTGGACGAGGACAGCCCGGTGTATCCCGAGGCGTGGAAAGGGCAAGGCAGGTTCGACAGGTTCTCTGCCCCGGCTGCCTTGGAAGCTGAAACCGAAACCGCCGCCGGTGGTGAGCCCACAGAGATCCCTCCACCAACTCCAGCGCTCAGTCAGACATTGCAGCAGATGATCGCTCAGGCCAAAGCAAGTGGGGGCAATTTGGGCCTTCAGTCAGGGGTCTGCCCAAAGATCATGCCCGCCTGTTGGGCTGGGCAAGGCAACACAGCCCTATCGCCTGAGACCGCGAAGTTCCGGTAGCAGCGCTGAATGCGCGGGAGGCCCCCGACTTCGCCCTGCGACCGCCGGCGTTTGCGAATGACCGTCGGCGTGATAGTCTTGCCCCATGATCAAACCGGACGGCACGCCGATGACGCAGGAGGAGATGAGAGAGTCTCGCCGGGCTTCATCGCGCGGCATGTCCTCGGCAGAACTCGCGGCGGATCTGGAGAAGAACCGCCAAGCGCGGCTTGCCGCTGAAGCGTCGGCATCCGCAGGGGCCGGTTCCACGACGTACGCCATGCCGGAAGAATGGCTGGGGACCCTATCGAGCGACGGGCCTCTGCCGTCTGGTTGCGTGGACGACAAAACGCAAAGGCAAGCCCTCCGGCCGGTCAGCCAGCCGTTGCTTTAACACCTCGTCATGCCCGCCACCTATCGCAAGTCCAATGGAATCTACCCCACGACGAACGGGCGGCACATGCACAAGCCGGGCAGGCGCTCCAAAGCGCCGGGCTCTGCTAGCGGCGCTGGAAGCCGGGGCAACCATCGGCGAGGCAAGCAAAGACTGTGGGGTGGGGCGCAGCACCTTCCATCGGTGGCTGAAGGCTGACCTCTACCTCCAAGATGCGATGTTGCTGGCCAAGGCAAGGGCGCGGTGGCGAAGGTGGAACGGCCTGCTATGAGCCCCTCCGCCCCAAGGCCGCCC
>CAINXC010000731.1 GCA_903854655.1 uncultured Verrucomicrobiota bacterium
CTCGATGAACTCCTTGAAATCCTTCAAGTCCTCCTCAACGCGCCGCGCCACCAGCCCCAGCCAGTTGCCCAGGTGCTCGATCAGTCCGCGCGGGGCGTAGCTGAGCACAATCGTGACGCGGCTGGCATCATGGCTGATCGGGCAGAACCTGATTTTGCCGGTGTTCAGCGGCCCGCTGGTGCTGCGCCATCCGATGCGCTGATCAGGCACCTGCTCAAAAATCTCGGCGTCCCACGCCTTGGTCACTCCGCCAAAAGTGGCCTGCCAATGCAGATGCCGGTCATCAATCTGGCGCACCTCCCTGACCCCCTTCATGAAGTATGGGAAATCTTCAAATCTTGTCCACTGGTTGTAAACGGCGTGCACCGGTTTCCGGACTTCAATGCTGCATTCGATGGTCTTCATGGGCGTGGAGAATGGGTATTCTTGCTTGCCCCGAAATGAGAGCGGAAATCCCCTTCCCTCGCCATGGGGTGATCACCCCAAAACCACCCTGCCGCTATGAAAAGAAGACCTTCTCAGCCGTCCCGCGCAGCATCCACGCCTTGTCCTCGGAGGTGAGGAAGTCCAGGCGGTCGCGAATGAGCGCGATGCTGTCGTGGTAGTTGTACCCCGGATCGACCTGGAAGGGGCAGTCGCTGGCCCACATCAGGCGTTGAGGTCCGAAGGCGGCGTGAAGGCGCTGAATCATCGGGCCCATGTCGAGATATGGCGCCTTTTTCTTTCCCAGCGCATAAAAGGCGGACGTCTTGACGTGCGTGTTCTTGTGGCGGGCCAGGCGGCAGAGCTGGTTGATCTGCCCTTCCGTCACCGGCCCGTCCCTGCCTATGCGAGCAAAATGATCAATGACCACCCGTGTTTGCGGAAAGCGCTCGCAGAGGTCGTCGATGAGCGGCAGATCCTCCGGATCAATAAGTGGACAAACGGCGAGGCCTTCATCGCCGGCGGCCTGCCAGAGCCGGGCCATGCCTTTGCTGGCAATCCAGGGCCTAAACGGCTGGTCGTCGTCGCAATGGATGCGAAAACCGCGAACGCCTTGCTTCGCCAAGTCCTTCATGCGCATCGCCACATCAGGCCTCGTCTCATCAACGATGGCGACACCGCGAAACACGCCAGGGTGCTGGGCGATCATGTCGAGCATGTAGCGGTTGTCGAAGCGGTAGAAACTCATCTGGATGAGCACCACACGGTCCACGCCCTCTGGCTTGCAGTGCGCGAAGAGCTGCTCGGGGGTGAAGCTGCGGGGCTGCATGTCTTCCAGTGTGAAGCCCCTGGCCAGCGGGTAGTGTTGCCTGTCGGGCGTCCAGATATGCGAATGGGCGTCAATGTAGCGAGGACGACTGGTGAGATTCAGTGTCGAGCAACTGGCCAGGCCGGTGGCAGCGGCGGCCTGGGCAAGGAATTGGCGGCGGGAGAGCTGGGACATGGCGTCAATGTAGTGAAGGAGTCATGCCTGGCTCAAGACAAACTGTCAAAAATCAACGCGACCGCAGTACCTCAAACGCCCCCGGTCTCATCGCGAAAGGACCGTCTTGTCCAGCTTGCTGACCACCTGCCGGAGGCTCACCGTACCGGAGACATCCTTCCCTGCAATCACGTCCTGCTCCTTGAATTTGGCGATCAGGATCTCGCCCGCCCCCTGGCGGTCACGGTCATAGACGATCCAGATGACCCCGTCCTTGTCCTCCACCCCATCAGGGTATGAGACTTTGTTGCGCTCATCGAGCATCAGCCCCGTGTTCCAGGTCGCCCCGTCATCGGTCGAAAGCCGCGCGGCGAGGTGGCTGCGACCTTTGGACTGATACTGGTTCACCAGCAGAAGATGGCCCGAGGCGAGCCGACGAAAGAAAAAGCGCGAACCAGGATTGGGGATCGAAGTGGCCCTGGGCTCGCTCCAGGTGCGGCCCTTGTCCGTGGACATGCTCTCCCACAAAAAGCCGCTGCCGTTGCGCATGAACATCCACAGCGAGCGGTCCAGGCACTCCACCACCATGTTCTCCAGCGCCCATGGCGGGGCTTTCAGAGCGCCGTGCAACGACCAGGTCCTCCCCTTGTCCGTCGAGATCCCGACGCCTTGCAACTGCGTCTTGTCGGCGAACCAGGCGTGAGTGACCTCCTTGGCGTGCGTCACGGGCATGATCCATTCACCGGTGCTGAGGATGGTGGGCTTGTTGATGCGAAAACTGAAGGGCACTTCATAGCCCACTCGAAATTCATCCGTCCACACCAGCGGCGTGGCATCAGGATCATCGCAGCGGCGGGCGTACACCCCGTGCTCGGCGCTTTCCTTGTTGCCACGGTTGAAGATGTACCAAAGCCGCCCATCGGGATCGATCCAGAGCGTCGGATCAAACGCCC
This sequence comes from uncultured Verrucomicrobiota bacterium, assembly GCA_903854655.1. Taxonomy (GTDB): domain Bacteria; phylum Verrucomicrobiota; class Verrucomicrobiia; order Verrucomicrobiales; family Verrucomicrobiaceae; genus CAINXC01. The sequence goes on from CAINXC010000731.1 coordinate 2,359, forward strand.
TCGAGCCGCTCTTCGGCCCTGCCATGGGCAGGGGCTCGGTGAAGGTCTTCGCCGCATCGTCGCTCTGGCAGAGATAGACGGTATTGTCCGGCGAAGGCTCCTGCTTCCCGCCCGTAAACCACGAGACAAACACCCGCCCCTTCGCAGAGAGCGTCAGACCGGGTATCCCCTGCCAGGTTCGGTGAGCGAAGTCGGCCTTGACCGCAGGTTCCAGCACTTGCGCCAGGACGGGCACGACGGCCAACAAGGGGACAAATGTCAACAACAGTAACGCGGATGCTCTGGTCATGGGGAATGGCACGTATCTTTTGTTCGGGTCGGGCACGGGCTCAGGCAAAGGTCAGGCTCCAGCCCGTTTCATCGCCGCCGCAATTTCTCTCTCTATCACGGGCAGCGGGTTGAGCGGTGTCAACGGATCGTCAACCGGCGTGACCTCGTTGGTTTGCGGGTTCCAGTTCACCGGGCCGTAGCGGCAGGGGGCGGGATTGCCGTTCAGGATATGGTCACCGGCGTCACCTTTGTTGAAGTGCCAGAACTCAAAAGGGAAATGCATCAAGCCGCGCGCCTCCATCATGGCGGTGATGGCCAGGCGGTTCTCGATGGCTTCGGGTTCCACGAAGGGCGAGCGCATGGGGGTGCGCTCGCTCATCTCAAGGTAGGGATTGCCGCGCCAGACTTCGCTGCCGTCATCACGATGGAAAACGGAGATGTCGATGGCCGATCCGGACATGTGGGTGCCGATTTTGGGAATGTTGGCGACGAGCACAATGGCGCGGCGGAAGACCACCTCGACCGGTGGAACCTCGCCGCCGTTCTCCCAGATGCACTTCTTCAAAATGGCGTCGAACACCTGGGGCTTGCGCACAAGCTGGCCCTGCATGTCCAGCGAGCGGAAGCAGTCCTCGATCTTCAAGACCCAGCCACGCTCATTCATCTCCCGTCCGACAGTCACCACGTCATCCACCAGGCGCTCGCGCATGTAGTACACGCGGTCGAGATCTCCGGCGATCTTCGATGTGGAGAACAGCATTTCGACATTCGCGGCGGCGGCGGCATCGGGAATCGAAGCGAAGCGCTCGCCGCATTCGCTCACCGGGAGCGCGATGAGCTTCTGCACCATGGCGTAGCCAAGCTCCATTTGCTCGGCCCAATAGGCGCGGCGCGCGGCCTCGTCGCTAAGATGGATGGTTGTCATGATGGTGAAAGTGATTGGCGCTCCGATTCAGGGCTTGCTCTGCTGCGCGGATTGAAGCCTCGCCTTTTCTTCGGCCTCGCGTTTCTCCACGTCTTTGGGATGTTTGGAGAAGGATTCAAACACATCTCCGACGACCCGGTCCGCGAGCGCGCCGAGTTGTTTCAAGATGATCGCCTCGGCTTCCGGTTTGAGCACTGATCGGCTCGGCTCATAGCCGCCCACCTTGTGCGCGTCGGCAGTGGCGATGTAGCCTAGGTTGCCGTTCGCGTAGCCCACAATGATGGGCGTGGCGCGGTCGGCGATCGCTTTCTCCAGTTTGAATCCGTATTCCACCATTGGCTCGCCCGGCATGGTGAGAAACAGAAACGGACCGATCTTCATCGCCATCAATTCCGAGGACACCGGCCCTTCCTTGCCTGGCAGTTCGATCACCTCGCTGGCCACGCGGATTTGATAGAAGGACTCGCGCTGCCGCAGTTTCTCGCGCGTGACACTCAAGGCCAGCGCCCGCGCCACCGCCCCGCCTAGATCTCGACCGGCCCATTGGATGTCGGCCTCGTCAGCGCAACGGTAGGGGTATCCTGGCAGATTCGGCCGGATGTCGCCCGCGCAGCCTTGCATGAACATCGCCGCTGTCCTCTGTCCATAGACCATCTCCACAAACGTCTGCGCCTCGCCGGGGAAGTCCGCCGACATTTTGGGATAGCCATTGGGATAGGGCTGCGAGCCCTTGTCACCCCAGGTGAAGAAACAAGGATGGCACACGGCGTGCATCATCACCGCCATGGGTGTCAGCGTTTTGCCGTCGTCGAAGCGCAGCACCTTTACCCGCGGATCATTGGGTCCTTCGGGATTCAATCGCACCACAGCCCGGCCGTCGATGGTCTTGCGGCGGTTGATGCTAAAGCCGATGCGATCCTCGCTATAACCGATGCTCACCGTGCGCATGTTTCCCGCCGCTTCCTTCGCGGCGGCGGTCAGCTTCTTGATCAGCCCGGCGCCCCAGCGGAGGTTTTCCACAAAGCCCGGTCCCGAATGATTGTGCGAAGCCGCCACCATGATGTTAGCGGCTGGCACGCCAGTCTCTTTGGCAATGCTCTCACGCGCTGGCTTTACCATCTCATCCCAGGCTGCGATGGTGTCGAGCGTCACGATTGCTGCTTTCGTTTCGCCGTCATCAAGGATCAACACCCCTGCCCGCAATGGATCGCGAACGCTGCTCACTTCACGCACATGCCCCACCACCTTGATGCCGGCGAGGTCCGGCGGTGTGATGTCCACCTTCGCCACCCCCGCACGCAAGTTGGATGTGACGGGGAACTGGCCATCGACGACCTCTGCGTTCAGGGACGGTCCTCTGAGGGCCAGGGCGAACAAGACTCCACTAACGATGATGAAATGTCTCTTCATGACGACTCGGGTGCCGGGTGTTGAGAATGGGCAAAGCCTAGTACAGCGCCACCAGCCCTGTTTTGACAAGCTTCTGCTGCGGGACCCTACTTGTCCGCAACGGGCTGGGCCACGCCTTGGAAGGTGTTGGCGCGCAGCACGGTGCCGTGGGTGCCGGGCCTGATCCTGATGCCGACATCCGTGTCATTCACCACGCAGTTCTCCACCAGGGTGTCATCGGTGGGGCCGTTGATGACGATGCTGGTGTTGTTGCGACACACATTGCGGCGGAAGATTGCGCCACGTACCATGGGACCATCGAAAAGCTTCGATTCATCGTAGCCCCCGGTGCCGATGGTCGCACTCCGATGGCCGTAGCCGTTGCCTTCCAGAATCTCGTTGTCGAGGAACTGGCAGAACCACGAGGGCTGGTGGCCCCAGGCATGAGGATTCAAACCCAGCACCAGGAAGCCATCCATGCGCGAGCCCTTGTTCTCCGCCACGATGGTGTCGCTCGCCGCCCCGTAGAGCTGAAAAGCGCCGCCGTCCTCAAAGGTGTTGCCAATGAACAGGCTCTGCCCGCGAAAGGGCGCGATGGCGATGCGCGACGTGCCATCTGGAGGCACGATCCAAGGCTTGTCCACCTGCCATTCACGACCGTTGTGGCTGGTCACAAACCGATATTGCCCTGCGCCTCTGCCATCCATGATCTGCACGGCTGCGCCTTCCCAGTTCGTGTGCGGCTTGGGTGAATAATCGCGAAATACAGGATCAGCCGCCAGGGTGAGGTTCGTGCCCAAAGCAGCCGCGATCTTGCCGAAGTAAGCGCCGCTGCCCGCATCCAGTGTCATCATTTCGCGATCCGCGCCATACATTTGCCGCACGCGGTTGCGGGCGTAGTAGATGTGGCGGCAGTAGTTTGTCCAGAAGGTGGTGATGTCGTTGCCGATGGCCAGGAGGTTGTTGCCCTCGATCAGGTTGTTCTCGAGGATCAGGCGGTCGGTGTTCTCCATGCTGTAGCCGCGCCCGCCGTAGCGGATCTGGTTGTTGGCAATGAGGCCGTTTTTGGCCTTCATGATGTGGACGCCGTAGTTGCTCGCGTAGATGTCGCAGTCCGTGATCTCAAAGTTCCGGCCTCGCAGCATCACCGCCGCTCCGCACTCCCGGTGGCTGGCCGGTCCGCGCCGGCTGCGGAACTCCTTGCTCGCGTCCTCGATCATAAAGTAGCAGTTGGCCCGGATGCGCACGTGATGCATGAAGAGGCGCTCCGATGCCGCCGTGTCAGCGACCACATTGAGGTGCTGCTGGCAATACAGGCTGATCGACTCCAGTCCAAAATCTGCCCCAATGATCAGCTCCGTTGGCGGCTTGTCGGGAAAGTCCGGCCAGTAGAGGCTCACCAATTCCATCGCCTCGCCTTTGAGCACCGTGTGGGGAGGAATCGTCAGCGTGGACGCCACCGGGTAATGCCCGCGCGGCAGGTACACCACGCCGCCACCATTGGCTTTGGCCTTGCCCAGCGCGGCCAGCAGCGCCGTTTCTGGCCTGGGGCCAAAATTCTTCACGTTGAAGACCTCCGTTTTCCACGCCGCCTTTGCTTTCACCACCACCGTGCCAGCAGGATGCCAGGCCTCGTCACCACCCAGGCCATTGTGAATCGCAAGCGCGTAGTCGCCTGGCGCCAGATCCGCCGGCAGGGAGAATTTCAGCGCGTAGCCACTCTGCTCCTGCGCTGAAACAATGATCACTTTGCCGTCGCCTTGCCGCAATTGCGCCCTGGAGCCGCCAAAGCTGAGGCACTTGCCAAACACCCGCAGCCAGCCACCCGGCGAAGCCAACTCACCGCCATCGCCATTCCACCACCACACCGTCGGCGCATTGAGCACCACCGGCGCGGACACTGTTTCCCCGCGCCGCACCCGGCAGGCCCATGCCCCCTGCGGCCAGGACTTTGGCACCACAATGGTCAGTGAGCGCGGGCCCTTTTGCAGCGGCTCAATCGTCTCCCATCCCTTCGAACCCTCCAGCTCCACGCTGCATGGGTCCCCAAATGCTTCGCCTGTGAGCAGCACCGCCTCATCAGGTCGCACAGGATCGGAGGCGGAAAGAATCTGCGGTCCCTCGGCCGCCATCAGCAATGAGCCAGCCACCAGAAAGAGGGCTGAGGAAAAACAAAGGCTCGTCATGGTTTGGGAGAAGGCTGGCGTGGCCGCAGCACCTCGCCCAGGGCTTGGATGCGGAAATCATCGGGCTTGCCATCTGCGCCCAAGGTGGGGACCAGCCAGCCGCCTTCATCGTTTTCGTTCCAGCCGTAAATGATGATCGCGTTGGCGGCGTTCAGGTCGTGGTGGCTTTGCGTCCAGGCCATCGCGTCGCGCAAGTGATCGGCGATTTCATCGGGCTTCGCCGTCACGGCGTCGATCAGCGGCTTTTGCAGCTCGGGCGGCGTGTTGTCAGGCTCGGCCTTGATCCACCGGCACCACCCAGGCGGGCGCTCCTGGCGTGGCCTCGTGTCCCAGCCGGCGCTGGCAAAAGTGAGGCAGGGCGTGCGCTCGCGCTCCCATTTGTCCCACAGGTCATGGCGGATTTGCTGGCGAAGCGACGCGTATGGCGGTTGCTTCATGGTGTAGCTGCCCATCGCATACTCTGAGATGGCATCAAAGCCCAGCTTCTCCCGATCAGCGCCTGGGTTCCATCCCATCAAGACCAGGTAGGGCGCCTTCAATCCGGCGGCGAGCGTGACCTTGATCAGCTCCTCAAAGACCTCCTTGCCATATTTCTTCGGCTTGCCAAACACACACAGCAGCGGACGGCCATCGAGCACCTTCACATAGTCCGCACTTTTGAAGTGCTCCACCACGCGCGGCCAGTCTTTGGGACCACGACCATCAATGGCTCCGCCTTCCTCAACGAAGCAGTAGCGAATGCCACGCTTGTCCCTGGCCGCAAGGTAGCGGTTGAAAGCATGGGTCATCTCGCTGCCCGGCCCATAGTCCAGGAAGGCCCAGTAGTTGAGCCCGGCGCGCGCCGCGTAGCCTATCTCATCGTTGATGATCGCTTCCGTATCGCCATTGATGCTCACCTTGTCTCCGCCCAAAGGTCTGGCAAACCATGGTAGACGGAACTGATACTTCGGCGGCCCCAAGGTTCGCTCCACCTCCTTCACCGGCCCTTTGTCCGAGTACCAGGCGTCCCAGCGGATGGCTCCGACGATGGGCGGCGGGTACTCCTCTGCCAATCCCGTTAGCGAGGCCAGCAGCATCGCCACGGGGGTGATCCAGTGTTTCATGAAGGAGGGCGTGTTCACTTTGCCTTCTCGGGCGCCACCGTCATCCGCGCGGCCCACTTGATGCCTTCGAGGATGTGGCGACGGACAAAAGGAGTGCCGAGCGAGCGCATGTCGTGGCCGAACTCCGTGTAGAAGAAGCGGCCGCCTTCGGGTGTTTCGTGGGTCCAGGCGATGGGATGATCCGTGCCCATGGGCTTGCCGTCTCGGGTCTTGAAATACTCGCGCACGGGCGTGTACGTCGTTTCGTCAACGCGCATCAGCACCTGGAAACCGGGCTGGCCGGTCACGGGGTGGTCATGGTTGGTCCAGTCCGCCTCGATCCAGAACTCGGAAGGCTGGCCCTTCACGGCGGGATGATCCTTCGCGGCCGGATCAATGGTGACCTTCGCTTTGCTAAAGTCCGAGTCGCTATTGAAATCGCAGCCGCCGAGCTGACTGAGCCATGCCCATTTGGTCTGGTGCACCAGCGCCGCGTGCAGGCCCACAATGCTCTTTTTGCCTTTGACGAACCAGTCTTCCACCGCCTTGCGCTGCGGCTCGGGCAGCACCTTGTCGAGTTCGTTGGCGTTGTTGAGGATCAGCAGGTCGTAACGCGCCAGCACGGCAGGCTTCATGTCACCCTCATTCTCCGTGATGTCCACCTCAAAGCCGTTCTCATACCCCAGCAGCACCAGCCAGCGGTTGATCTTCGGGATGTCGGGGTGCCGGTAGTAACCGGTGTTGGAATACACCAGGACCTTCAGGGCCGCGCCTGAAGGAGTGGGGGCGGCGAGGTCGTGGGCCTGCGCGATGCCAATGAACAGAAGCAGCGCAGCGATAAGATGGCGTGATTGCATGATGTTTTGCGTGGGATGAACGACCGTCACTTCAGCGCCCCTTCGATGGAAGCGGCGACCTGCTGCCCCAGGAAATCATAGCCGGGACCAGTGAAATGCACATCGTGCGGATTCTGCAGCTCGGCAAGGCGGGGGGTGATGGCAGCGAACAGATCATCAATGGCAATGCCGTGCCTCTTCATGACCTCCAGGGCAGCCTGATTGCGCTCGACAATGGAGGCGGCGGTCTGCTTTTGCGCCGGATTATCCGGGATTGGCGTGGTGGTGGCCCAGACAAGTTTCGCACCGGTCTTCTTCATGCGCTCGATGAGCTGCTCCAAACGCTGCGTGTAATCGGCGAGCGGCGTGGCGCGGTCATGGATGCCAAAGTTGAAATGAATCACGTCCCACCTCCCATCGCCGAGCCACACATCCATGTTCTTCAAACCCGATGCAGTGGGACCACAATTAGCGGGTGCGCGATGCACATTCGCCTTGCCCGCGAGATCTTTGCGCACCGCCTGCGTGTAGCCGCGCGACACGGAGTCGCCGATGAGCAGCACGCGCGGCAGCTTCGGATCGTCCTGAACGAAGTCCCAGGCGCTCGATCTGCCGGCGACCTTTTCGTTCTTGTGGATCGGCAGATAGAAATTCCCGAGCTGCTCCTGCAACACTTTCTCCCAGGCCTGCTGATCCGGCGGCAGGTTCGCCACCAGAGCGGCGTATTTTTCGTTGATGATGGCATCGGCGGCAGCCTTCTTTGCTGCGGCCTCGGCAGCGTTCGTGGGCTCGCCCTTCGGTGGTTGGGTGGATTGCTGGGCTTGGAGCGTATGGGCGAGCACAAGCAAGAGGAGAACGTTGTATTTCATGGAATGATATAAAGGGACAATGTTACTTTGCGGCAGGAGCCGGAACGCGAATCAAATCACCAGACACTGTCACGGGCCTGTCATCAGAGGCAACGGCAAACCAGTCCGCCGCCTCTGCCGGAAGCTTGGCCTCGTAGCCACCATCGCCGGTCCTGGCCGCAGGCAGCGCCAGCCATTCGCGTTTCATTACATCCGGATTCGCCCTCGCCCACCAGACTTCCACCTTGGTCAGAGGGTGAGGCGAAGCGATGCTGAAGCTTGCCAGCAGCGGGTCTGCGCCGTGTCTCACCGTCACCTTCGGCAGCGGCTCGCCCATGCCATTCAACTGAAAGTCAAAGTACGGCACCTCCATGGCCAGCCAGTTCGCCTTGCTGCCGCTCGGCGTCGGGTAGGGCTGGAATGGCGTCGGTTTGAAAGGCGCGGCGTTCTTGACGCTGGGGAAGACCGTCCCACCCGGCAATGGGGTTTTGTGATTCGCATTCGGGGCGTACAGGTGGTTCTTCTCACCAGGAATCGCATCAAGCGTGGCCTGCACCGCCTGAGGATAGTAGAAGAAGTCGTTCGCCGCCCCGGCCAGGAAGAAAGCCGATTTCATGTTCGGCGCACGGCGGCCCGGATCAAGGTGCCGCAGCCACTCGGCACGCTCCTCGTCGCTCATCTTCGCCATGGTCGTGTTGCGTTGCGCCGTCAAATCGTAGAAGCCGCAGCCAAACACCGCAAAGCCCGCCCGCACCTGGTCGCCCGCCAGGCCGCACACCATGGTCGTCATGTACCCGCCCCAGGAGATGCCCACCACGCCAACGCGCGAGGTATCCACGTCGGGTTGCGAGCGCAGCAGGTACAGCGACTTCATCGCGCTCAGCACGGCATCAAAGATCACGCTCGCGCTGGCGTCCGGCGCTGCCACCCAGCGCCCCTCGCCATACTTCAGCGCATTGAATGCGCCCTTCGTATCAACGAGCTTCTTGGGGTCCGCAATCCCCGGTAAATCGGGAGCGACGGCCACATACCCCCGCTGCGCCCAAGCCATCGCCTTCTCCACCTCCGCACTCCCTCCTCCCCCATGCAGCACGAGCATCCCCGGATGCTTCCCCGCCGCCTTCGGCGTCGCAATCACCGCAAAAATCTCCGAGCCATTCCGCGACCGAAACACCACCTGGCGCAAGGTGATGTTTTCCGGCACAGAGATAGTGGCGGGGATCTCGCGCAGAATTTCCGGCGCTTTGCCATCGAGATAGGGAAGAAAGGGGTCGGCCGGTTCTGCGGCAGGAAGCCAAACAAAAGGGGCCAGGACCAGCGAGGCAAGGACAAGGAGTTTCATGAGAGAAAGAGAACTGCACGATGACAGGCAAAACCAATCGCGCACCGCGAGGCCTGTCTTGCGATGGAACAGAAAAAGTGGCCTGCCGATCATTCTCGACCATCGTATGGCGAACCTGTATCATGGATCGCAATCCGCTGTTTTGTGACGCCAGAACCCATCACCAGCCTCCAATTTTCCTACCTCGCCAAGCAGTTTCGAGGCTGCGAAATGACGGCTTTGGTGGCCGCGTTTGTCGCTTGTGCGCTTGCCAGGGCTGGTTTTGGCTTGTTTTCGGCCTCTGTCCTTCTTGCGGTTCCCGCTGCGGTGAACCGCTCATGGAACCTGCTGGGGCGGGCCGTTGGCAATGGCTTGTTGATCTGCGTGGTGACTTACTTTTTTGTGGGGATACCTCTGCAAATGCGAGTTTCTGACAGGCCGGTGGCATGGGATCTTGTTCCTTCCATCGCCTACATGAACCCGCCGATTTTCGGCGC
>CAINXC010000732.1 GCA_903854655.1 uncultured Verrucomicrobiota bacterium
GGCGATGGGAAGGCCAACCAGTACTTCCTGCGCGGCTTCAACCTGGATCACGGCACGGACTTCGCCACGGACATCGAGGGCATGCCGATGAACATGCGCACCCACGCCCACGGCCAGGGATACACGGACCTCAATCCTCTGATCCCGGAACTCGTCGATCACCTCGACTACGTGAAGGGCACCTACACTGCCGCCAATGGCGATCTTTCCACGGCAGGCAGCGCCAGTTTCCACCTCTACAATGCGCTGCCCGCCAACATCGCCACGATTGAAGTCGGCGAGCACAGCTACCTGCGGGCCCTGCTGGCCGGCACCATTCCGTTGAATGACGGCGTCGCGACCGACAACACCATCCATCGCGGGCTGACTTATGCCTTCGAATACGATTACTATGACGGCCCCTGGAAGCAGCCCGAGCACGCGGCGCGTGAAACCATGTTGCTGCGCTATTTCGACGGCGATGCGGATGACCATTTCTCGGCCACCTTCATGGGCTACCAAGGCAGTTGGAATTCCACAGACCAGGTTCCACAACTCGCCATTACGGAGGGCCTGATCAACCGCTTCGGCAGCATTGATCCCACCGACGGCGGCAACTCCCAGCGCTACAGCTTGAACCTTGCCTGGGAGCATCGTGACGGCAATGTCATCACCAAGGCCAATCTCTACGGCCTGTACTATGACCTCGACCTGTTCTCTGACTTCACCTATTTCCTGGTCGATCCCGTGCACGGCGATCAGTTTAACCAGGCGGAGAGGTGCTGGGTCTTTGGCGGCAATGTCTCCCGCACCTACGAGCATCAAACGATCTTCGGCAAAGAGGCGGAATACACGATCGGCTTCCAGACACGGAATGACGTCATTCCCACCATCGGTCTCTACCATACCGAAGCCCGGCAACGTCTCGGCGTCTTCAGCCAGGACAGCGTATTCGAAGCCAGCGGCGGTTTGTTTGCCGAAGCCACGGTGCATTGGACCGAGTGGCTCAAGACCATCGCGGGCATCCGGGGCGACCTCTACTACTTCGATGTTCACAGCAACATCGCCGCTAACACGGGCGACGAATGGGCGGGTGTCGTGAGCCCGAAATTCAGCGCGGTTTTTGGGCCCTGGCACGAAACCGAGTTCTATCTCAACTACGGCATGGGCTTCCACACCAACGATGCACGCGGTGTGATATCGACGATAAGCGCGACCAGCGGCAGCGTGCTCAATCCCGCCACCGCCATCGTAAAGACCCAGGGCGCGGAATTCGGCATCCGCACCCAGGCCGTGCCCGATCTTACCAGCACTCTCGCCCTGTTCTGGCTGAAGCTCGACAGCGAGCTGGTCTATGATGCCGATGTGGCCGAAAACACCCCCGGCCCGCCCTCCGAGCGCTACGGCATTGAATGGTCAAACTACTGGCGTCCCACCAAATGGTTCAGTTTGGACGGCGAAGTGGCGCTCACCCATGCTCGGTTCCTGGACACACCCGCAGGTCAGAACTTGATTCCTCAGAGCGTCCCTGTGAGCTTTTCCGGAGGCATCACTCTCGGCGCGCAGAAGGATGCGGACGGCTTCTTTGCCGCGCTACGCGCCCGCGTTTTTGGCAAGCGCCCCCTTGAGAACAATGCATTCTCGGACCGGGCCAGCTTCCTCCTCAACGGCAGCATCGGCTACCGGCGCAAGTCATGGGAAGCTGCCATCGAGTGCCTGAACATTCTCAACCGTCAGGACAACGACATCGCCTACTACTACACAAGCCGCCTTCCCGGCGAGCCTGCGGCCGGCATCAGTGGCGTGCAACTGCATCCCACCGAACCCCGCGCTTTTCGCTTCCGGGTGACTTACAAGTTCTAGCGCCCGTCCTTTGCGAGCGGATTCAAACGTAGCCGATGAACAATCTCCGGTGACACCCATTCTGGATCGCAATGGCCCGACTGTACTGTGCGCAGGGTTCACGGGAGTACTGTGGCGCCCGATGCACTGGCGCCATCCTTCACCGGCACCCATTGCAGCAATCCAATGGTTGCCCAGGCGCTGCCCCAGAATGTGTATATCCCAGTCACGTCCTTCAGTGATTTGGCCTTCTGCGGACCTGTGCGGTCGATCTTGCTGAAAAGCGTGCTCTGCCCTGTCCATCCGCCATCCTCGCGCTGGGTGCCTTGGAGCCAGCGCTGAGCCCGTTCGACGGCCCCGCCATCCGGCGCTGCCGGGACCTGGCCGAGCAGATAAAGGACCTGGCCGGTGCCAAGGGCATCGCTCGTCGCCTGACCGACCACGTAGGCCCAGCCACCATCCTCATGCTGGAGCTTCAAGATTTCCCCGCGCACGGCTTCCAGCTCTTCCGGCGTGCCAAATTTTCGGGCATAAAGCCCGCGAAACACCCATGTCTCCACGGTCGTTGGTGGATCAGTCTTTTCCAGCAAAGCTGCCGCCTTCTTCCTTGTTTCCGCAACCACCTGTGGGCTGGCGTCCGAGGCGGCCAGCGCGAGCAGGAAGAGGCGCGCCGAGTTGCTTTTCGCATCGGGGGGACCACGACGCTGCATGTCGGCGAACTGTCCTGCGGGTTTCCATGATCCATCTGGCAACTGGCCTTTGAGAATGGCTTGCGTGGCTTCAGGCAGGGGCTTCTCCGGCAGCGCCAGCAGCATCAGGCCCGCCTGCTCCAAGCCCGGACCTGTGTCCTTCGTTTTGGGGTTCGCCCATTCAATCCACTCATCCAGCTTCGACTGGTCAACGGCAAAGCCACGGCGCTTCGCTTCGCGATGACTCCACAACAACTCCGGCATGTGATGACAACCGTTGCAGCTTTTGTCCTCCATCCATTGGTCCCCTTCCCTGGCCAGGAATCCAAGGCTTTTCGTGATCGTCGCGCGAAGAGCGCTTTGGGCCGCCTGGTCGTCGGCAAGGCAAGGCAGTCGCACGGCAAGCGCCAGGAGCACGATCAATTGCGCGATGCCACATGCCGACTTCATGCAAACACAAACGCGGCAAACGAGAGAATATTGCGCTGGTCGCCCACGCCGCCATCAAGGGCGGCGTGGGCCCGTGGTTGCTCCTAAAACGAGATGCGCATGCCCACCGTCAGGGTCCAGGTTGGCGAAAGCTGGTAGCCATTGACGTTCTGGTACACCGGGATCTGCACAAAGGCATAGGCGGAGGCGGTCTTGCTGATGTCCACCGCCACTCCCGGACTCACATAGACAAGGGAGCCGCCGGTATCAAAATTGTCCGACTGCAGGCCCGTGTCCCGACCGGCAATGCGGCCGTTGATCTGAAGCTGCGGCATGATCCGGCCAAAACCCATGTA
>CAINXC010000733.1 GCA_903854655.1 uncultured Verrucomicrobiota bacterium
GCCTTCGACCGCGTGATCGAACGCCTGCTCTCCAGCCAGCAGTACGGCGAGCGCTGGGCCCGGCACTGGCTGGATGTGGCGCGCTACGCGGACTCCAACGGCATGGACGAAAACATCGCCTTCGGCAACGCCTGGCGCTACCGCGACTACGTCACCCGCGCCTTCAACGACAACAAGCCTTACGACCGTTTCGTCATCGAGCAGATCGCAGGCGACCTGCTGCCCAACAGCGAAACCACGACTCGCGAAGACAGCCTCACCGCCACCGGTTTCCTGGCCCTGGGCGCCCGGGTGCTGGCGGAGCCGGATGTGCGCAAGCTGGAGATGGACATCATCGACGAGCAGATCGACACTCTGGGCAAGGCCTTCCTGGGCAGCACCCTGGGCTGCGCACGCTGCCACGACCACAAGTTTGATCCCATCCTGCAATCCGACTACTACGCGCTCGCCGCCATCTTCCGCAGCACCCAGAGCCTCAGCACCGAGCACTTTGGGGCGATCAAATTCTGGTATGAGTACTCGCTGGCCTCGCCGGAACAGCTTGCCGCCAAGAAAGCGCACGAGGACCTGGTGAAGAAGCGGACGGCGGAAGTCACCGCCTTCACCACCAAGGCGCGCAACGACATCAAGGCCGAGCTTCAGAGCCACGCCGCCGAGTACCTCGCGGCAGCGGCGGAGCTGGGCATGGACGCGGACTTCAGCGAGGTGGAGAAGCTGGCCGCCCAGCACGGCCTGCGCCCGCGCTACCTGCTCACCTGCCGCCAGTATCTGGCGCGGCACCCCGATCATGCCTTCTTCAGGATCTGGCGGTCCCTGACCGCCGCAGGCAAGGCCGCCGAAGTGCGGACGCAGTACGGCAAGCTTTTCAGCGACGCCGCTGCTGCATTGAAGACCGCCCAGCTCAGCAATCCCAAGGCCACCGCCCCCCCTGATCCCGGCCTCGCCGAAGCCCACGAGGCGCTCAACGACATCGCGGGATTCCTCGCGATTCCTGACAAGATCGAGGACGCTTTTGAGCCAGCCCAGGCGGCAAGGATTGAATCCATGAACCATGACCTCATGGCGCTTGAGGACAAGACCCCCGATCCTCCCGCCATAATGGGCGTGGCGGATGGCACGATCAACCGCACACTGCCCATTCACATCCGCGGCAGCTACCTTACCCTGGGCAAGGACGTCGAGCGAGGCTTCCCGGAAGTGATGCGCGCCTCCCTCACCAAGCCGGTGCTGCCCACCAAGCAGAGCGGCCGCCTCGAACTCGCCCGCTGGGTCGCCAGCACGGAAAACCCGCTCACCGCGCGGGTGATGGTGAACCGCCTGTGGCGCTGGCATTTCGGCCAGGGCATCGTCGGCACCACCGACAACTTCGGCACCCTCGGCGACCGGCCCTCGCACCCGGAACTGCTGGACTGGCTGGCGCGAACCTTCATGGAAAACGGCTGGTCGATCAAGGACATGCACCGGCTGATCATGAAATCCGCCACCTATCAGCAGAGCAGCGCGCCGCATTATTCCATGGCCGAAAGCCCTGCCGATCCGCGCCTCGTCGATCCTGAGAACCGGCTGCTGTGGCGGGCGAACATCCAGCGCCTGGAGGCGGAGGAGATCCGCGATGCCATGCTTGCCGTGAGCGGCTGGCTCAGCCCGCAGGTGGGCGGGAAGACCGTGCCCTTGCGCAACAGGGAGTTCGTGTTCAACCACACCAGCAAGGACCACACCACCTACGAGACGCCGCGCCGCGCCCTGTACCTGCCCATCATCCGCAATCACCTCTACGACATGCTGGAGCAGTTCGATTTCCCCGATCCCACCATGCCCACCGGCAGCCGCAACAGCACCGTGATCGCCCCCCAGGCGCTGATCATGATGAACTCGCCGGTGGCCATGGAAAGCGGTTCACGGCTGGCGAAAAAGCTGGCCACCAGCGGCGGCGATGAAGCCCGCCTGCGGCAGGCCTATGAGCTGCTGTACGGCCGCGAGCCCGAGGAGCATGAGATCCGCCGCTCGCTAGGTTTCCTGAGCGAGCTGGGCAAAACTGAATCACCCGAACGTTCTTGGGCCCTGCTTTGCCAGAGCCTGATGGCGGCGAATGAGTTCATGTATCTGCGGTGACCACGGTCGGGTAGGCCCTATAAGATCTATCTTTCCGCTCTGCGGCCCCTACCACACCATCACCGTGCTGGCCCAGGTGAAGCCGCCGCCGAAGGCGACCATGAGGAGCACGTCGCCGCGCTTGATGCGCCCGCTGCGGTGGGCTTCATCCAGTGCCACGGGAATCGTCGCGGCGCTGGTGTTGCCGTACTTTTGCAGGTTCATGAAGGTCTTCTCCTCCGGCACGCCGAGACGGTCGGCGATGGCGCTGATGATGCGAGCGTTGGCCTGGTGCGGGATCACCATGTCGATGTCCTTGGCTGTCTTTCCGGCCATGGTCAGGGCTTGATCGGCGGCGTGGCACATGCGGGTGACCGCGTGCTTGAAGGTTTCGCGGCCTTCCATGTGAATCGTGTTCGGGCGCGACTCAACGTTTTCGGGAGTGATCGGGCAGGAGGAGGCGCCGCCGGGCACCTTGAGCAGGTCCGCGAGGTTGCCATCGCTGCCCATGACGGCGGAAAGCACGCGCCCAGGGGCATTCTCAGCGTCGGAGCAGCGCATCACCACCGCGCCCGCGCCGTCGCCGAACAGCACGCAGGTGTTGCGGTCCGTCCAGTTGATCAGGCTGCTGAGCTTTTCGGCACCGATGATGAGGGCGGTCTTGCGCGCACCGGAATTGAGGAACTGGCGGGCCACGGTCAGCGCGTAGAGGAAGCCCGAGCAGGCGGCGGAAATATCGAAGCAAACGGCGTTGGTCGCGCCCAGTTTCTTTTGCACAAAGCAGGCGGTGGAGGGGAAGAACATGTCCGGCGTCACCGTGGCGACGATGATCAGGTCGATGTCCTCGGCCGTCACGCCTGCGGCTTCCATGGCCTTGCGCGCGGCGTTGCTGGCCAGGTCGCTGGTGGCCTCATCGGCGGCGGCGATGCGGCGCTCCTTGATGCCGGTGCGGGAGGTGATCCATTCATCGGAGGTGTCCACGATCTTGGACATGTCGTCGTTGGTCATGACACGCACCGGCACATAGCTGCCGGTGCCGATGATGCTGCAAGTGCAAGAATGGCGGGACTTGTCGTTAGACTGCATGAGTGAAATTGTATTGCTGAATGGCCGCCTCGATATGCGGATTGACCTGCTGTTCGATGGCTTCGCCCGCCACGCGGAGGGCGTTCATGACGGCGAGGGGCGGACTGGAGCCATGGCCGATGATAACGGTGCCTTTGCATCCCAGCAAGGGGCTGCCGCCATAGGTTTCGTAGCTGCCTTTTTTCCTAACGTTTTGCAAATAGGGGCGGATGATGCCTCCGCCGAGCATTTTCCAGGCGCGCACGATCGGCGAGCCGGAGGTCATCTCGTCCTTCACCCATTTGAACACGGCCTTGGCCGTGGCTTCGGCAGTCTTGAGCACCACGTTGCCCACAAAACCGTCGCACACCACCACATCAAGGGGTGTGGAGAACAGGTGCGAACCCTCGACGTTGCCGCGGAAGTTGATGGCGGCGTCCTTGAGCAGTTCGTAGGCCTCGCGGGTCAGGTCGTTGCCCTTGCCCTCCTCCTCGCCCACCGACATGAGGCCGACGATGGGGTTTTCCCTGCCAAAGATGTACTTGGAATAGACGCTGCCCATGATCGCGTACTGCACCAGGTGCGAAGGCTTGGGCGCGGTGTTGGCGCCCGCGTCGATCAGCAGGCAGGTGCCGTGCTCGTTCGGCATGGGGCTGGCAATGCCGGGGCGCTCCACGCCGTTGAGCCGCCCCAGGATCAGCGTGCCCGCCGCCACGGCGGCGCCGGTGTGGCCGGGGCTCACCACCGCCTGCGCCTCGCCCTGCTTCACCAGGTCCATCGCCACGGAGATTGAGGAGTCGCGTTTCTTGCGCAATGCGTCGGTGGAGGGATCCTCCATGTTCACCACGGACATGGATTTCACGATCTTGATCTTCGGGCTGGAGACGCCCTGGCGCTCCAGCTCCGCCTCCACCACATCCGGCGTTCCCACCAGGTACAGCACCTCCAGGCGGGGCAGAGCCGCCAGGGCCAGCTTGACGCCGCCGATGTTGTTTTGCGGGGCGAAGTCGCCGCCCATCACATCGAGGGCGATCTTCATGGGCGGGCGTACAAGGAGGGTGGGAGTGAAGGAATGGTCACAGAGATTGAGGCGGTGAGTAAAGGCGTACGCTGGAAAGCTTCAAGGTGCAATTTTCAGGGTGGAAAACATCCGGTCCGTGTTTGGAATGCTCTGGAAAGTGGTCGGACGGCCCCTGGAATTTCCACCTGCGGGCGCAATTCATAGATGGCGCCCGCCCCTGGCATCGTTTATCCACCGCACTTTCCCCGCCCATGACCAACAGCGCCGCACGCCTCCTCTCTGTCGCGATGCTCGTGTTCTTCACGTGCTTCTTCCTCTGGCCCATCGCCACCTCGGTCCAGGTGGCGTTTACGGATGTGGGCGGCGGCATCACCTTCGACTACCTGTGGGAGGTGTTCGCCAACCAGCTATACCGCGACGGGCTGTCGAACTCGTTCTGGATGGCAGTGTGGAGCACCGCAGGCTGCCTCGCCGTCTCCCTGCCGCTGGCGCTGATCTACGTGCGCTACGAGTACCCGGGCAAGGGCCTGCTCAATTCGCTGGTGCTCGTGCCCATGATCCTGCCGCCCTTCGTCGGCGCCATTGGCATCAAGGCCATGCTCGGCCAGGCCGGGGCGCTCAACAGCCTCCTCGTTCACATCGGCTACATGGACGCCAAACACCCGGCAGACTGGCTGGGGCACGGCCAGATGACCGGCATCGTGCTCATGAACGTGATGCACTTGTACCCGATCCTGTACCTGAATGTCTCGGCGGCGCTCGCCAACCTGGATCCGGCGCTGGAGGATGCCGCCGCCAACCTCGGCTGCTCGCCCATGGGCCGCTTCCGGCGCATCACCCTGCCACTGATCATGCCGGGCGTCTTTGCCGGCGGTACCCTCACCTTCATTTGGGCCTTCACCGAACTCGGCGTGCCCCTGGTGTTCGATTTTGATCGCGTCACCTCCGTGCAGATCTTCAATTCCATCAAGGACATCGGCGGCAATCCCTTCCCGTACGCCCTGGTCGTCGTGCTGCTGGTCTGCACCACAATCATGTACGCCGCCAGCAAGTTCATGCTACAACGCACCGTCACGGTCGGCGGCGGGCGCGCCACCACCGCCCGGGAGGTGAGGCATCTGCCGCTGGGGCGTGGTTTGCTCTGCTCCATCCTGTTCTATGCCGTCACCTTTGCGGCGCTGATTCCCCACCTCGGCGTCGTGCTTCTCTCGATTTCGCACGACTGGTACGGCACTGTCTGGCCGCAGGTGTTCACCAGCGAGCACTTTCACAACGCGCTGGGCAACCAGCTCACGCTCAGTTCCATCGCCAACAGCGTCAAGTACTCCACCCTCGCCACCATTGTTGATCTGCTGCTGGGCTTCGGCATCGCCTACGTCGTCGTCCGCACCAAGATCCGCGGGCGCGGCCTGCTCGACCTCATGGCCATGCTGCCGCTCTCCGTGCCGGGGCTGGTGATGGCCTTTGGCTTCCTCGCCATGTCGCGACCGGGCGAACCCTTCCACTGGCTCATGCTGGGCGAGGACCCGGTGTTCCTGCTCGTCATCGCCTATTCCATTCGCCGCCTGCCCTATGTCGTGCGTTCCGCCTCCGCCGGCCTGCAGCAGGTCAACCCCTCGCTGGAGGAGGCGGCGCAAAACCTTGGCGCCACCCCTGGCCGCGCCCTCTGGCGCATCACCCTGCCGTTGATTGCGCCCAATCTGATCGCCGGCGGCCTGCTCGCCTTCTCCTTCGCCATGCTGGAGGTGAGCGATTCCATGATCCTGGCGCAGCAGACCATTCACTACCCCATCACCAAGGCGATCTACTCGCTCATCGGCGCCCTGGGCACCGGTCCCAGCATGGCCGCCGCCCTTGGCGTGTGGGCCATGTGCTTCCTCGCCGTCACCATCATTGCCGCCTCCCTCGTCCTGGGCAAGAAGCTCGGCGCCCTGTTCCGTGCCTGAGCTGGCTGGCGGAGCGCCTACTTGGCGGCAAAGAAGTGGTGCAGCGCCTCCATCATGCCGTTGCTTGCGATGCCCTCGGCGATGAAGCCGCCCTGCTGCCGCACGTGCAGCTTGATTGGCTCCAGGGCATTTCCAGGGCAGGCGATCATGCGCGCCACCCGGGTGTCCAGCATGCTCAGGTCATTGTGGTTGTCTCCGGCGGCAAAGCACTCGTTGGGCGTGAGTTCCAGCAGCCGCGCGAGTTCGCCCAGGGCCGTGCCTTTGCTGAACCCAGAATGTGAGAAGCGCAGGTAAACACCGTTGCGATGGTAGCCCACCTCCGGCACGCGCTCGCGATGCCGGTCAATGATCGCGCACACCCGGTCGAGTTCTTCATCGCTGTCGCCGACGATGCCCACCTGGCCCAGGTCGCCCTCCATGTACTGCCCCTTGGTTTCCTCCTCCACATGCCGTTTGATCTCCTTCAGGAAAGGCTTGTGGACACGCAGGAAGTGCTGGTGGGCTTTTCGCGCCTGACGGTTCCATGAACCATAATCGGTCCAGCGCCTGAAGAGACCCGGCCTGTACAGCTCGCCCTCCTGGGCAACGATGAAATCGGGCTCCAGAAAGATGCCGTTCTGGCCCAACCCCTCCAGCGTCTGGCCCAGGCTGCGCCCGGTGTTGATGACCCAGGCCGCCCCCTGCCCCCGCAAGACGCGGAGCATGTCGCCCAGCGCCGGGTGAAAGCGAAATTCGCCCTCGGGATGCACCAGCGTGCCGTCGAAATCAAAGCAGAGAATGAAGCGGAATTTGGGCCTGGCCATCGGGGATTGGAACGACCTTCATGAAAAGCCACATCCGACGCAACACAAGGACGAAGGCAGGGCCGGCACCGTCACCATAATCCTTCAATTAATACACCATTACCCTAATGTAATTATTTATTTACATGACTCAATGACCTATCACGATCGGAAATAATTGAATTTCCCTGATTGACCCTTGACTATGCCAGATTGCGAGTGTTCACTCGAACAACCTCATCCACCATGAAAAGCTCCCCCACGCTTCTGGCTGTGCTTTTGCTCAGCCCACTCGTGCAACTTCTCGGCGAAGATCTCGCTACCCTCGACGGCAACCGTTACCTGAACATCAAGATCTCCAGCGAGAAGCCGGACAGCATCAAGGTGATTCACGACGGAGGCGTTTCAACCATCGCAAAGAAGCTGCTGCCACCGGCCTTCATCGCCCAGCATGAGCTCTCGCCCCCGCCAGTCGTTGTCACCAGCCCTGAGGTGGCGGCGAAGCAGGCCCTCCTCAACAAATTCATTGTCGATTCCCCCAGCTTCGTCACCAAGGATGGCAGGGAATTCAGATCCAGCCGGATCATTGACGTTGAGCCCAGCGGCCTGCACATCGCCACAGAGGGTGGTTCGGTGCGGGTGAAGTTCATCGATCTCCCCGAAAAAGTGCGGGAAGCCTTCCATTATAACGCGCATAACGCCTCCGAATACGATGCCGCCCAGGTGGCCAAAAACAGGGCCGCCACAGAGCTGAACCAGCGCATGGCCAACGCAGCCAGCCTGGTGGATTTGGGTCTTTCCCATGTACGGCTGCTTTTGCTGCAAAACGTGGGCAAAGGCTGGCTTTGCGACATGGATGTCCTCAAGGATGTGCAGGAAGAGGTGGTCACCGCCCACCAGGGCTCCGCTCTGTCCGCCAAGCCCACGCGGCAGAAGGAAGCGGGCTTCGGCAGAATCGGCAGCAGGCCCTCCCCGGTCGCGCCCCAGGTCACCTATGAGACGACCCAGGTGCAGAAGACCATAGTGTTGGCCAACCTCGGCCGGGTCATGGTGTTTGGACTGCCAGATTACAACAGCCTGCAGCCGAGCGGGCAAGGCGAGCGGTTCTGGTCCGGCAATGTGTATCGTATCGGCAAATGCGGAATTATTGCACCTGCAGCGGACGGAAGGATGACCAGGGTGTCGATTGACGCCTATGACACCTCCCGCAGCAAAGCCATCAAACTGGTGGCAATGAACGGCTCGGCCAAACAATACACCACCGAAGGCGAACCCGAGCAGGCAGCGAGGCCCCGCACCTTTGGTGGCACCGGTACAGGCTTCGCCATCACTGCGGACGGTTACATCGGCACAGCGGCGCATGTGGTGAACGGTGCAACGGATGTGAGCATCGCCGTGGCCGGCATCCAGGTGCCCGCCAAAATTGTGATTGAAGACACCGCCCACGATCTGGCCATTCTCAAAGTGGACAAGGTCGCCACCAAACCCCTGGTTCTCAAAGCCACCCAGTCACTGCACCTGGGAGACGACCTCTTCACGATCGGCTTTCCTTTGAGCAGGACGATAGGAGTGAACCCGAAATTCACCAAAGGCAGCCTCAGCTCCCTCACCGGACTCCGGGACGATCCTAACACAATTCAGATCAGCGTGCCCATCCAGCACGGCAACTCCGGCGGCCCTGTTTGCGATTCCACCGCCAAGGTGGTGGGAATCGTCGCTTCGCTCCTGAAAACATCCGCCGGCGGTGAAGACTCGACGCCACAGAACGTGAACTGGGCGGTAAAGGCCGAGCTCCTCATCGCCCTGGCCGCCCAGGTGCCAGGCCTGGAGCTGAGCAAGCCCCCGGCAACGCCTGCCGCCGATATAACGCCCGAACAGCAGACCGAGCAGGCCGTTTACCTGATCACCTCAATCTACCCCTGAGGGCCTGTCGGGCAAAGGTGTTGGATGGCTCCACCCACTATACGGCCAGCTTTTCAAGCCTGAGGCTTGTGGGAGATTGGCCGGTCGGTGCAGGGAGCGCAGAAACCGGAACCACCGGTCAACGCAAAGCGATGATTGCGCCCCGGAGGCGGCGCGAGAATCCATGCAGCTTTCTCGCGCTCCCTTCGGGGCGCCCAACTCCAAGCTGGAATACCGGTGGTTTCGGTAGCAGAGCTTCCTCCACCGACCGGCTTATTTCTCTGCCCCTTCCAGGGGCAAGAGAGCAGTTTCCAGGTTCATCCGGGAAGTTGGTGCATTGGATCATTCGAGTCGTGAGGGTCATCTTGCGAACAGAAACTGCCCGCGCATGGATGGCGCGGCTGGAGTACAGACTTTAGTCTGCGGGGTGGCGGAGGTTTTTTCCC
>CAINXC010000734.1 GCA_903854655.1 uncultured Verrucomicrobiota bacterium
ACCACGGAGGCGCACTTGCCCACCTTGCCGCCCTTGAACTGGACGATGGTGACGCTGGTGGTGTCGTACTCGTAGGGCGCGAAAACGCCGCTCTTGGATTTGGTGCTGAAGCTGCTCACCGCCTCGACTTCGGTGCCCATGAACAGGAGAAGGGAATCGAGCGCATGGCAGCCTGCGGTAAGCAGAGCACTGCCGCCGTCCTTCTTCGCCGTGTTCCAGCGGAACTGGCCATACCAGGGGCCGATGCCGTGGTAGTAATCGACCTCGCCGTAGTGCAGGTCCCCCAGGAGCCCCTGATCCACCAGGGCCTTGGTGCCGATGAACTGGCCGCTGAAACGGCACTCGAAGCAAACACAGCCCTTCACTTGGTTTTGCTCAGCAGCCGCCACGATGGCGCGGCAGTCGGCAATGTTCATGGCCATGGGCTTTTCCAGAATGAGGTGCTTGCCCGCGTTTGCCGCCGCGATGGCCTGGTCCTTGTGCTGGCTGGGATAGCTGCAAATGTCCACCGCATGAATGCTGCCGTCCGCCAGCATTGCATCCAGGTCCGTGTAGCTCTTGATCGGCGAGCCATGCTTGGCGCTCAGTTCTGCGTCATCCAGCTTGCGCGAGGAGTACACCGCCGTCACCTGCGCCTGGCTGGTCTTGTTGATGGAGTCAATGTGTGCGCCTGCGGCCCAGCCGTAGCCAATCATCCCGACGTTGTATTTCTTCATAGCGTGAGGGTATCAATCGAGCCAAGGCAGGCCGTTCTGTCAATCGAATGGCTGCACTTGACGCCTCACCATCCGCGCAGAGTATAGCCACCATGCGAGCAGCCCAAGTCTCCAGCCCCGGCGGTCCTTTCGAAATCGTGGAACGCAGCATTCCGGAGCCCGCCTCGGGAACCGTCCGCATCAAGGTGCAGGCCTGCGGCGTCTGCCACAGCGACTCACTGGTGAAGGAGGGGCACATGCCGGGCATTCAATACCCGCGCGTGCCGGGGCATGAGGTGGTGGGCATCATTGATGCCGTGGGCGCCGGGGTTTCGAACTGGACCGCAGGCCAGCGCGTGGGCGTGGGCTGGCACGGCGGCTACTGCGGCCTGTGCGACTCCTGTCGTCGGGGGGACTTCTTTGCCTGCGTGACCGGCCAGATCACCGGCCTCACGTACGATGGTGGCTACGCCGACTACATGATCGCCCCGCAGAGCGCGCTGGCGCTGCTTCCGGACGACCTCTCCGCCATCGAGGCCGCGCCGCTGATGTGCGCCGGCATCACCACCTTCAACTCGCTGCGCAACAGCGGTGCCAGGCCGGGCGATCTCGTTGCCATTCTCGGGCTGGGCGGCCTCGGCCACCTGGGTGTGCAGTTCGCGGCCAGGATGGGTTTCAAAACTGTCGCCATCGCCCGCGGCCAGGACAAGGAACCGCTCGCCAGAAAGCTGGGCGCCGTTCACTACATCGACAGCCAGGCACAGGACCCTGCTGCTGAACTGGCCACGATGGGCGGAGCTAAAGTCATCATCGCCACCGTGACCCAGGGCGAGGCCATGAGCGCAACCCTGGGCGGGCTGGCAGTCAACGGCACGCTCATGATCCTGGGAGCGGCCCAATCGATCACAGTGTCGCCGCTGGTGCTGCTCACGGGCCGCCGCTCAGTCAAAGGCTGGTACTCCGGCACCGCCATTGACTCACAGGACACGCTCAATTTCAGCGCCCTCACCGGCGTGCGCTCGATGAACGAAGTCTATCCGCTCGAACAAGCCAATGAGGCCTATGAGCGCATGATGAGCGGCAAGGCGCGCTTCCGCGTCGTGATCACCACCGGGCAATAGATTTTCCTGCTCCCCGTCATAGCACAACGAACGCCAAGAGAAGCGCAGGCACCCGTGCCATGCTAGACCCGCGATATGTCTCGTTGCCGTCACGTCACTCTCCAAAATCCTGTCACGCTCCGCCCGCGAACCCTCGCCTGGCTTGCCGCCGAGCCCTTCCGTGTGTTCTTCCCATGGGCTGCGTTGCTTGGCGTTGCCGGTGTCACGCTGTGGCCGGTGTTCTTTGCCGGATGGCTGCAATTTCAGCCGGCGCTGATGCATTCACGACTCATGATCCTTGGTTTTGGGGGCGGCACGGTAATTGGCTTTCTGGGCACTGCCGCGCCAAGGATGCTCGGGACTCATGCGCTTCGGCCCGTGGAGCTCTGCCTGCTGCTGCTGCTCCACGCCGCCGCCATCGGAGCATTCACGAGGCTGCATGATGAACTGGGCTGCTCCCTTTTCGCTGCCACGTTGATCCTGCTCCTGCTGCTCATCGGAGGGCGTTTGCACCGGCGCACCGATCTGCCACCACCGGCGTTTGCCCTGGTGGTGATGGGCCTGGCCTGCGGCATCTGCGGAACCATCATGTCCTCGCTGAACCTGGACTTCCAAAGCGCGTTCAACTTCCGGTTCACACGCCTGCTCACCAACGAGGCCTTCCTGCTGCTGCCCGTGCTCGGAGTCAGTGGCTTCTTGGTCCCGCGCATCCTGGGCCTTCGCTCACGCCAGTCATTCCCGGACGGGCCTCTGCCCGCCCCAGGCTGGTGGCCGCTGCTCGCGGAATCGCTCCTGGCCGGCGCTTTGATCATTAGCACATTTGCACTTGAAGCCTGGGGTGAGGCACGGCTGGGGCCGGCGATACGGTTCTGTGTGATCATGGGCTGGTGGTCGCGCGATGCGCCCGGACTGTGGCGGGCAAAAGCCGTGGGCACCCAGGCCTGGATGTTAAAAATGGGCCTGGGCTTCATCGCCGCCGCCCCCCTCATCCTGGCCTGCGATCCAGCGCATCTCATCGCAATGGAGCATGTGCTGTTCATCACGGGCTTTGGCCTCGCCATCCTCGGCGTGGCCTCACGTGTGATTTACGGCCACAGCGGTTCCCTGCCGGAGACGAAACTCGTGTCCAAGCCTTTCCGATGGATCGTCTGGCTGGTGGTGCTGGCCATGAGCACCCGCGTCTCCGCCGACTACTCCATGACCATTCAAAACTCGCACTACATCTACGCCGCGCTGACGTGGGTCATCATCGTCGCCATCTGGTTGCGTCTGGTGTGGAGCAAGCTATGGACGCCCGATCCATGATCTCTCCCGGCAAAACCAGGTTCACCAGCGCCATGCAGGTGCGGCCCGATGACATCGACATGTTCCGCCATGTCCACAGCAGCAAGTACCTGGACTACGTGCTCGCCGCGCGCTTCGACCAGATGGAGCGCTGCTATGGCATGCCCATGCAGGCCTTCCTCGATCGCGGCCTGGGCTGGGTGGTCAAGGTCTCGCACTTCGAGTACAAACGCCCCATCGGCCTCGCTGAGAAATTCAACGTGACCACCTGGATCGAAGACATCCGTGGCAGCGATGTCGAGGTGCGCTTCGAAATCATCAAGGCCGAAGGCAACCGCCCCGCCTGTCTTGGCTGGTGCGTATGCACGCTGGTCAGCCTGGAAACCGGGAGGCCGGAAGTGATCCCGGCTGACGTGATTGAGAAATATGCGATCTGAGGCTGCGTCTTGCTTCGGCAGGAAAAGTGGGTGGGGCATCCTCGCCCCACTCAGATAAAGCTTCAAATACCAAGGGGCAAGGATGCCCCTTCCACTTTGCGCTCACTTCTTCCCATCCGGCGGAGGCAGGGGTTCGGGCGCTTCCAGCTTGCCGCCGCGAATGAGTTTCTGCCTCGCGATGTCGGCGCTGATGCCGACCGCAGGAATCTCAAAGCCAAGGGTGTCGCCGTTGGCCTTGAATCCGTGGCCGTCCACATCAACGTAGATCGGGTTGTTGTAGCAGCATGGGTGCATCACAGCCTGGTCGCTGCTGCCATAGCCGCCCGCGAGCGTGCTGTGCTCACCCATCGCGACGACGATCAAATGCGCGTCGTGTTCGAGCGGCACTTTGATCGACTCCTCAAACTTCACAGCCCCCGTCTTGAACATGCCGGGGTGCGTGGCCTTGGTGAAATTGAGCCTGGGTTCCGGCCTGCCATTGACGAGCACTTGCACCCGGTCGATGTCAATCCAGTCCGTGCCCTGCACCTTCACCTTCAGCGTGGTGCCGCCGTTGCCGCGCACATCATCGCCAGGGCCTTTGCCCTCAGGGGTGGTCACGGTCATGAACGGCCCGTTGGTCACCAGCATGTGCCCCGCCTTGGCGTGCGGTGAGAGTTCCGCCCAACTCAAGTCCTTGGGCTCATCGCTGCTGCTGGGAAGGTACACATGCCAGCCGCCGACGCCGTTGCCGTAAACCGTGTGCGCGTCCGCGACGCCAACGGCGACCAGTCGGTGCCCCTGGTTGAGCAGTTGCAGCCAGATGAATTCGCGCACCGGCGTTGCCTTCGCCGCGAGCGCTCCCTTGTTGCGGCTGACACGGAAGGGCGCTCCTTCGAGAATCGCGGCATCATTGCCATTCTGCGACTCCACACCGTCGATCATGTCCCCCACCCCGACGAACCCGCCATCGGCAATGCCATCGCCATCGCGGTCCACGAACATATTGGACAGGTCCGGATGGTTAAATTGAATCCAGCGGTCCGGGTTTTCGCCCTGCCACCGGCGCAGCGAGAGCACGGTGATGCGCGGATCATCGTTCCACACCGGCGCGCCGCCATCCTGAAGGTAGCGGTCAGGCTTGAACGGGAAGGCGTTCACATGCTGGCGCGAACCGGTGAGCTCGATGCCTGGAATGGTGTTGAGGTACTCGCTGAGGCCGAGCCTTTCAATGTGGGGCCTCCAGTCATAAAAGCGGTTGTGCTCGGTGGTCGGCGCCCATTCAATCATTTCGGCGGCGAGGTTGATGACACGATCATCAGTGCCACAAATGTTGTCGCCGCTTTGAGTGCTGTGGTTGTGGAAGTCAGCGCTGACCCAGCCCTTGCTGTCCACCACGCGGTTGAGCGTGCCTTGAATGACCACTTCCTGCCCCTGCTCCACGCTCACGTCCTGCTGCAGGCTGCTGTATTCGCTGCCACGCACCACCCGCACCCGATACTTGCCGGCGGGCACCTGCACGGTGAATTCGCCCTTCTCACTGTGATACTGATCCTTGCAGCCGTGCGCGCGCATCACTGGTCCAAGGTCCGGTGACGGCGTGCCGTCGATGCCTTCAAACATGGCTTTGCAGGGAGTGCTGCGGCCCCGGTCATCCTTCACGGCGAAACGGATGCGCGAGGCCGGTGCCATCTCGATCGCCACCTCGGCGGTCCTGCCCGCCTCGACCTTGACCTGCTGCTTCACCTCGACACGCCCCACGTCCTTGGCCGTGACCTCGAAGGCGCCGGGTGCAAGCTTCACGCTGAACTTTCCGTCCGCGTCGGGGCGGATCGCCACATGCGAGTCGCCAAGCGGCACTTCGACGATGCCGTGAACCACCGGCCTGCCGCCGCTCATGAGCGTGCCACTGAGCGTGCCGACCTTGTCGCCACGCACCGCCAAGGCTTCGCCAGCCGCTTCAGCAGGAGAGCGCCCCACAGCCAGGAAACGCTCAATGATGACCTCCTTGCCAGGAGCGATATCCACCGTTCCACCCACCTTCTCGGCCCCTTTCACTCCAAGAAGCGCCTGGGCATAGCCGCACTTGTCGTCGGGATCGACGGCATCCGTCCAAAAGATGCCGTTCGCCTCGCCGGTGACATTGAACCGGGTGAAGTCCGCCTTGGTGTTCACCTTCTGCGGCTGCTCCGTCTCATTGCGCAAAGTGGTGGTGATGAAGACGCCCTGAAAGCCGTCGCGCACCAGGTACACATTGCGTTTGGAAATGCCGCCCGCCTTCGCCGCCGTGGTCATCGCTTCCACCGCCGCGCCGTCCTTCACTTCCAGGGATTTCACATAGCTCACGGGGCCATGTCCCGCCGGGCCGTAGCAGATGAGCTGGTCGTTGTTCGCTCCGCGCAATGTGAGGTCAAACAGGCAGCCCGGCGTCACGCCATCCTCGCCGTAAAAGGTGCTCATGTTCGCCCGACGCAGCGGGGCATTCTGCGACACCACCGCTTCGATTTTGTCGCTGCGCAGGACGAAATCGCCGCGAATGCCATCGGCCTCCTTGCCCCCAGGCAGTTCCGCTTCGCGACCCAAAGCGGCTTCAAAAACTTCAGCGGCCGGAGCGGCGGCGGCTGCGATGACAAAGGTGAGAACGAGAATGGCCTTCATGGAAGAACAACCCATACGGCTCCCGCGCCGTGTTCCTCTCATCAGCAGCTCGACTTCATTGCCGCAAATCTGTCACCTTTCTGGAAGTCCGGGCCGGTAAGGCACGTGTATTTGCCTTTGCCATGTCACGCATCACCGCCATCGAGACCGCCATTCCCTCCGGCATCATGCCCAACCTTTTGTTGGTGCGCATTCATACTGACGACGGACTGACCGGTTGTGGTGAAACGTATTACACGCCGCAGGCTGTCGCCTCGCTGGTTCACGACTGGATGGCCGAGCGACTGCTGGGGGCGGACGCGCTGGCGGTCGAATCGCACTGGCGCTTCCTGTATGAACGCTGCACGCCGTTTGGCCATCCCGGCGCAGAGATGCGCGCCCTGTCCGCCATTGACGTAGCCCTCTGGGACATCCTGGGCCAGGCCTGCGGGCAGCCCGTTTACCGGCTGCTCGGCGGCCCTGTGCGCGATCTGATCCCCGTCTACAACACCTGCGGCGGCCCCAGCTACGGAGCGGTGACGGGCAGCAGCACGCCCCGCCATCCCGGCTGGCCTGGCTACGGCGACATCGGCCAGGCAGGCCCGCTGCAAGACAACTGGTCGTCGCATTTCGCCGCCGGTGATCTGGCGGAGGAGCTGGTGGCCGAAGGCATCCCTGCCTTGAAACTCTGGCCCTTCGACCGCGCCGCGCATCGCAACGGCGGCCTCCACATTTCCTGGGCGGATGTCGAGGAGGCGATGAAGCCCCTGCGCGCCATTCGCGAGCGCGTGGGCATGAAGCTGGAGATCGCCATCGAGGGCCATGCCTTCTTCCATCTGCCCGCCGCACTGCGCATTGCCGAGGTCTTGCGCGAGATCAAGCCGCTGTGGCTGGAAGATGTGCTGCGCGTGGACAACATTGCCACGCTCGCCGATTTCCGCCGCCGCTCCGGCCTGCCCATCGCCGCCAGCGAAATGCTGCTGGGTCGCAAGGAATACCTGGCCCTCCTGCAAGCCCAGGCCTGCGACTACTGCATGGTGGACCCCACCTGGAACGGCGGCATCAGCGAAACCCGGCGCGTGATCGACCTCGCCCAAGCCTACAATGTGCCCAGCACCATTCATGACTGCACCGGCCCCCTCACCCTGTTCTCCGGCCTGCACCTGGCCGCAGCCTCCACCAACGTGGTGTTCCAGGAAAGCGTGAGGGCGCACATCCGCTCCTTCTATGACAAGCTCGTCGACAC
>CAINXC010000735.1 GCA_903854655.1 uncultured Verrucomicrobiota bacterium
GCGAGGGTGACGGCGGCTTCGGAGGCGGTGCGGGCGGTGGCGATTTCGGACAGGAGCCTGGCGTGCTCGGCTTGAGCGGCGGCCAGCTTTTCGGCCTCGGTTTTCAAGGTCGCAAGCCTGGCTTCGGCTTCCGCCACCTCCTTGCGCCGGGCATCACGCTGGCTGCTGAGGGCGGCGAGTTCTTCGCGCAGGGCCTTGCTTTCGGCTGCGCTGCCAGCGGAAGGCGGGGTGGGGGTTTTGAGAGGCTGGGTGGCGGAAGGGGGGAGGGGAAGGGTGACCTTCGCCGTCTCTGCGCTGGCTCCTGTGTCGGGCGTGGGGCGCAGGTTGAGCGGCACGCTCTCGGTGTCGCCACGCCGGCCGTCCTCGCGGGTCGCCAGGCTCTTGCCTGCGGAACCCTGGCCGGGCTTGACGTCGGTGGGGGCAAGGCCCTTGGGCGCCCGGTCGCGGAAGCGGGATTCGAGCTGGCCGAACTGCAGGCGGTCGCCGCCCCGCACGCGGGCGCGCTCGATGCGTTTGCCGTTGATGAAGGTGCCGTTCGAGGACTTCAGATCCACCACTTCGTAACCGCCGTCGGGCTGGCGGTGGAACTCGGCGTGGAAACCCGAGATGTGGGTGTTGTCGATGACAATGTCGTTGCGCGAATCGCGGCCAATGGAGAGCCTGTCTTCCAGAAGATCGAAGACAAACTCGTTACCATCGTTGAGATTGAACGCCAAATAAGGCATGCCGCAGGGTCGGGACGGGGACAGGGATCAATTAAAGGTGGCAAAAATAGAAGTGGAAGGGCCGCGAATCAAACTTAATAAAGGTGCGTTCGCATGGTGCTGGCACACCGGGACGGCTTCACTGCAATGACTGCACTCACTGGGACAAAACCGGCTTCGCAAATTATGATGGAGCGCCTCATTTTTAGTACGCGCTGGCTTTGTCTGGCGGTGGTCGCCCACCTGAGCATTTCTTTTGCGGCAGCCGCTCCCGCCAGCCAGGCCCTGAGCGCGGCGCAGGTGGCCCGGATAGGGCACCGGATCTGGCAGAATGAGTGCGACGGCAAGGTCGAAGGGCTCACCAGTTGGAATGCAGGCGAAGACTTCGCCTCGCTCGGCATCGGTCATTTCATCTGGTATCCCAAGGGCGGCGGCGGACCGTTTGAGGAGAGCTTCCCACCCTTGGTCAGCTACCTGCGCCAGCACGGCGTGACCCTGCCGGGCTGGCTGGCGGAGAACCCTGCCTGCCCCTGGCCCACTCGGAAAGCCTTTCTGCAGGACGCCCAGTCCGCCCGGCAGAAAGACCTGCGCAAGCTGCTGGCCGCCACCGTGCGCGAGCAGACGGAGTTCATCATCGCGCGGCTGAACAACGCGGTGCCCAGGCTCATTGCCGCCGGCGGCAAGCAGGTGAGGCAGTCGTATGCAACGCTTGCACAGACGCCGGAAGGCCTGTTCGCCATGATCGACTACATCAATTTCAAGGGCGATGGCGTGAACAAAAAGGAGCGCTACAAGGATCAGGGCTGGGGCCTGGCCCAGGTGCTGGCCGACATGCGCGGCACCGGCACAGAGGCGTTCGCCGAGGCCGCGAAGCGCGTGCTGGCCCGCCGCGTGAGCAATGCGCCGCCCGCGCGGGGAGAGCAGCGCTGGCTGCCCGGCTGGAGCAACCGCTGCGACGGCTACAAGCGGCCGCTGTGACGGGGAAGGAACACGATGTGCGGCTTTCGAGTTGAGAGCCGCCTGATCTGAGGGCACTGTAAGGGCGTGACAAACCGCCCCCCGAATGTCCTGCCGCCTCGCGCCGGAGCCACCGACGTCCCCATCGCGCCGGCCAAGCCCCGTGTTCAGCCGCCCACCAAGCCCAAGCCTTCACCCATGCCGCCCGAACCGCTCTGGCACGTGATCCTGCTCAATGACGACCTGCACTCCTTCGAGTACGTGATTGAGATGCTTGCCAGCGTGTTCGGCTACGATCTGTAGAAGGGCTACCGCATGGCCAAGGAAGTGGATGAAAACGGCCGGGTGATCGTTGCCACCGTGCACAAGGAGCTCGCCGAGCTGCGCCTTGAGCAGATCCTGGAATACGGTCCCGATCCCACCATGCCGGAAAGCCCCGGCTCCATGCAGGCTGAAATCCAACCCGCCGCATGATCCGCACCACCATCCCCGCCGGGCTGGCCCTGCTGCTCTGCTCCGCCGCCCTCGCTGCGGAGCCGCAGCATGACTACCTGCGCTTCGTCGAGGATGCAAAAGGCGCCAGCCTGCAGACCGCCGTCACCCGCTTCACCAGCAAGGGCGGCGTGACCGTTGATCTGGTGGGCGCGATCCACATTGCCGACAAGGCCTACTACGCCGGCCTCAACAAGCGCTTCACCCGCTACGATGCGGTGCTCTACGAACTCGTGGGCGGCCCCATGCCGGCGGACAACGGCGGCGAGCCGGCGAAGCGCGAGACCGATCCCCGGCTGGCCTGGCTGGGCCAGTTGCAGACCAGCATGAAGAACGCCCTGCAGCTCACCGGCCAGCTCGAAGGCATCGACTACCATGCGAAGAACTTCGTTCATGCCGACATGAGCACGGACCAGTTCTACGCCGCCAAGGAGGAGAAGAACGAATCCTTCCTGGGCCTGCTGGTGAAGGCCTGGGTCCTGCAAAGCGACCAGGACGATGCGGCCAGGGAAGCCAAGCAGCCCGGAGTGCTGAAGCTGATGGAAATCCTCTGCCGCAAGGACAACGCCAGCGAGCTGAAGCGCCTGATCGGCCGCGAATTCGATTCCATGGAAGGGCTCATCACCGGCCTGGAGGCCGATGGTGGAACGGTGATCGTCGGCGAGCGCAACCGCGTGGCCCTGGAGCAGATGGACCGCGAGATCGCCCATGGTCGTCGCAGCATCGCCATCTTCTACGGCGCCGCGCATCTGCATGACATGGCTCAAAAACTCAAGGCGCGCGGCTGGGTGCAGCAGCAGACCGAATGGCTGAAGGCCTGGGACCTGCCGCCCGAGCCGAAAGCGAAGTAGCCCGGGCCCATCCGGCAAGCTGGTGCAGAAGAACGTTGAGAGGAGGCAAGCAGAGGAAGCATCCCCACGCCCCATGTTCGAGGTTGGAGTACAGACTTTAGTCTGCCAGGGTGGCGCATCAATCGCGCAACCCAGCCCTGGAGCTTCCCGACACTCATGCCCGGGCACACCGAAAATACAGCTCCCTCCCGTGTTCCTTCCGCCGCGACATGACCAGCCTCGGGCAAAACCTTCCGCCATCCCGCAGACTAAAGTCCAATGCCATCAGGGAAAGGATGTGCAGACAGGTGCAGGAACCTTGATGGGACGGGGCTCGCAGCGGCTTGTCACAAGCGGGTTTTTGAACCATCAGGTGCGCAAGCGCCCACAACAAGCGCCACCCCGGCCGACTAAAGTCCAATGCCATCAGGGGAAAAAGGCGCAAATGCTCGTCGAAGGCTTGATCTGGCGTTATTTAAGATGTCTTAGATAAATAATGAGCA
>CAINXC010000736.1 GCA_903854655.1 uncultured Verrucomicrobiota bacterium
AATCCGGCTACTCTAACTTTTGACATTGGTGGGGTGGTGGGCCTCTGGGATTCAGGCTAACATTTGGGCCGGGGCTGGTTGGGAAAGCCGAGCAGTGAAGGGGTGAAACAGGAAGGAAATGGCGGAGAGGGGGGGATTCGATGGTTCCGTAGATACTGAAAACACATGTTCTCCTCGACTTACGGATTGTGCAAACTGTGGAAAAATGGCACTTTGAGCGGGTGAAAACACGCTTCAAACACGTGAGTCCCACTGTCACTTCGGATCGCTGCCCGTCTTCTCACAACAAACGGTTGAGGATCGGTTACCGACCCGAGCCAGCGTTCCTGCTCCAGATGATAGCAGCGGCTCACAGCGCCCCGCAGATCGTTCCGCACTGGCCCGGTGGACTCATGGGCACGCCCGAACACGACGGCGGGTTTTCAGCCCTACCGAAACCCTACTGCAACCTGCTGCGGCTTCATGTTTTCTTCCCGACTCCGAATCCACTGCTGCATTCTTGAGGGCAATGCCCCAAGTGTTTTCTCGGCAGCACCGTAAACAGTCAGTTTGTCAGCAGCATGAATGCCCACCAAAACCAATCCGGTATTGACATCGACGCTTATCGCTGCACCAGCGTAAGGAGCAGCATGAGGTTGACTGCCGGACAGCGTTACGACATCACCGTCAACGAAATCCTCCCTGTTTACGATTAGGCTATAGTCAAAGTCCATCTCACGGCGATCCTTTGAAAGAGTTGCAAGAACCACATTTAAGCGCTGTTGGAGTGCGGGATTTTTGAGGCAATCATCGTCGAGCTTGTCGTGGGCACACCTAACTAAATCCTGCAGACCGACGCTGGCGTCCGATGGAGTTGGCGTTGGTAATACCGAGGCCGCAACGGGTGACGTTTTCGCCACATCAACCTCCGGTTGTGAAGGCGAGTTCTGCGATTCCACGGCGGCAGCTTTGTTTTCATTATTCGATCCTGCGCTCGTCCGAGAGACGACAGCGACGAGCGACACGGCAACAATAAGCCCGATTCCAATGAGAACCCATTTCCCCGTCTTCGACCGGCGCTCCCCGGTCGCAGCGGCGGCAGCGAACGTCTGCGTATGGTTTTCACGCAGAGGACCGGGCGCTTCGATTGACTCGCCACCCTTGATACTCGCTGCGATTCGCTTGGCGAGATCGCTGTTCACCCGCTGAGTCCGCTTCTTGATGTCGCCCTCGAACATCGTCATGATTACAGGGATGCCCGTCCAGAAGAACAATCGTGATTTCCGGCCCCGGCTCTGATCGCCAAGGTAGAAATGGTGTGCGCCGATTCCGCCGAGCCACATCTTGAGCCTTGCCGCTTTTTTCGGGTCTCGCCACGCATCGGACATCTCCTGATGGAACTGCAACTTCTGTTCAGAAGTCATCCCTTCAATCAGGATTCCTGCTTCAAAACTGTCGTAGTTTGACATGACCCTTATGATCCTTTCGATGACGCTCCAACTACCTCGGAAGCCACACGTATTTGCCGGTCTCGTTGACATAGCCCCACTTGTGCCCAAGGCTCACTTTGGCAAGGCCGTCTCGAAAGGGCTGTACCTCATCGAACTGCGGATTGATCTGCCAGCGTCCACTGGCGTCAATGAAGCCCCATTTGCGGTTGGTCTTGTAGTCGCTTGCAGCAGCCAATTGGTCTGAGAAGTCCTTTAGCTCGGCGAAGTGCGGTTGGATTGCCCATTTGCCGGTCTTGTCGATGAAGCCGAAGTAAACCGAATCGCTATATTGGGCCGTTGGTACAGCGGCTCTCGCAAGTCCGTTTTTGAAAGAAAAGGCGTTCTTGAATTGCGGTTCGATCACAATCTGCCCGTCGTGATCTACGTAGCCCCACTTCGCCTTTTCTGCCTGATTCATTGGGCCAACATTCACGAGAGCCAAGCCTTCGCTGAATCCAATAGCTTGGGACGCTTTGAGGAAGATTACCTGTTTGCCAGTCTTGTCGATGAAGGCGTGACCATAGCTGGTGGTGCCGCCCTTGTCCGTGAACTTTAGTGTCCAACTGAATACGTGGGCGAGACCTTCCCTGAAATCATCCAACTGGACGTAATCCAGCGGGATTGCAACTCGACCCGTCTTGTCGATGCAGCCCCACTTCTCTGCGCTTCCGGTCCCTTGCACCACAATTGCAAGTTTGTCTCGAAAAGGAAACGCCCTCGAATACTGTGGGTTTATGACAATTTCGCCTCGACTATCTGCATAGCCGCAACTCCCTCCGATGCAAACCACCGCCAAACCCTCGCTGAAGCTACGCACATCGTCAAACTTCGGTTCGAGCACGTAT
>CAINXC010000737.1 GCA_903854655.1 uncultured Verrucomicrobiota bacterium
TCGCGGCGCTCCGTAATTGCCCGCCAAAAGTTGCTCTGCAATTATTTTGGCGATTTGGTCTGCGGCATGTTTTGCAATGGCGTGAAGCCTCATCCGCCGTGCATGAATGAGCATCAGACACCCCCCAGCAACGGATCGCTCCCAGGGAGCCAAATTGCTGTCAGCGGCGAGGTATTCGTCTGGGATCTTTTTGACCTCCGAAAACAACCAGTGGAGGTCTGAAACACTTATCCCAAGTGATGCCGCGATAGAGTCATCAATCGCGAGGAATGGGCTATCCCGGCCCGGTTCTGATTTCTCTAAACCCTCGGCGTCCGACTGGCCTTCACCTTCAATCGGGGCGCTCATGCCACGGAAGCCCTCCACAAGCGCGGAGCCTTCGCCACCACGCGGGCCTGTGCTTCCGTATCGAGGTGAACGTAGCGGCGGTGCGCTTCATCGGTTGAATGCCCGCTGATGGCCTTTGTGACCGCCTCGGGCGCGTCTGAATTGGCGAGACGGCTAATCATCGTGTGGCGCAAGCTGTGGAAGCTGAGAGCGCTAAAGCGGCGGCCCTTGCCTTTGCGTTCCGCGCCTTGCTCCCGATCCACTCCCGCCCTTTCCATGAGACGGGCGAACATGTTCGACAGCCCGCCCGCGCTTCCCGATTTCCTCCCGTGGAGCGAAGGGAACAGCGGCGCGTCCTTTTTCATCGGCAGGGGCAGGCTTTTGATGTAGTCGCGCAAGTCCTGCGACAGTACGACCACGGTTTCACGCTCGCTGGCGCGCTGCTTGCGGTGCGATGTCTTCTGCTCACGGAAGCGCAGAAGCTGCCCGTCAATGTTCTGGCGGGTGATGTTCGCGGCATCGTTCAGGCGAATGCCGGTGTGATAGGCGAGCAAAATCATTCCTTGCCATTCCACATCCGCCACAGAGAGCAGCGCGGAAACCTGATCATTGGTGAAGGGGCGGCGCTCCTCGCTGCCTGTGCTGGAAAGCTGCTTCACTGCCTGAACGGGATTGTGGAGAATGACGGCACTGCGGCGGGCATCCTCGAAAACACCATTCAAGACCTTGAGGGCAAAGTCAGCGGTGCCCGGTGTCTTGCCCTCTCTCAGTTCCGAATCCCGGAAGGACTGGATTTCCTGCGCTGACACGCTGGCCAGCCGGGCGTTTGCGCGGGCGTCGCCAAGATGGGCGAGGAAGCCGTCAAAGATCGGGCTGTAGCGTTTCAGCGTGCCTGCCTTGGTGCCTCGCGCTTCCAAGCTGGCCACGTAGTCCGCAAAGTGCTTGCGGGTGGAACGGCTGTCGATTCCCTCGCCGTGGGTGCGCTCCATGAGTTCGTTCAGCACCTTGACGGCGGCGGCGCGGGTGAGTTCGGCACAGCGGGCCTTGCTGGCGGCTTCCTCGTATGCCTCTGCCGCCTTCATGGCGTCCTTCCGGTCGGTGAGCTTCGTGGAGCGTTTCAACTGCCTGCCTGTCTCATCGGTGAAGCAAGCGGACCAGAAGGGCGAATTCGGGTGTTTCCAAAGCGAGGCCATGGGAACATAGTACGAATGAAAATAAGAATGTCCAGCCCTGTTTTCGGGTGTCCAAGAATGTCTTTTACCCAGGTAAGCGAGTTCGCCAAAGGGGGGAGGATAGAAACCCTCGTTCTATCCATTGAACTACGGGGACGGAAAGCGCGCTCGTGGCAAACGATTCGCGGGCGTCTGTTTAGACTAGGCCCTTCATTCTGGCAAACAGGGTTTTCGTCTGGCTGCCTCATTCGTGAATTCCACCAGGGCTTCGCAAGTCGCCAAGGCAATGTTTTCAAAAAGCCGCTTGCAACCAGACAGACTTGTCTGTATTTATCTGCCATGTCCGAAGCTAAGCAACGCATCCTCGATACCGCCGGCCAGCTCTTTGCCGAGCGCGGGTATGAGCTGGTGGGGATCAACGAGCTGATCGAGAAATCGGGGGTCGCCAAGGCCACGTTTTACCAGCACTTTCGCAGCAAGGAGAAGCTCTGCGCCGAGTGGTTGAGGCACGCAGCGACGGAATCCGAGAAGTCCGCCAGGGCTTTGCTGGACAGCGATCTGCCTGCCACGGAAAAAGTCGTGCAGAAGTTCAACCGGGTGCGGGACTACCTGCTTTCCTCGGAATTCCGGGGCTGCGCATTTTCCAACACCGCCACCGTGATGACCGAGGACAACGAGGTGCGCGAGGTGGTGCGCGATTACAAAGCGGGCGTGCGGCTTTTCTGGCAGGCTCTGGCGCTGGAACTGCGGCGCGACCCCTCGGCGGCACGAGCGCTGGGAGATGCTTTTTTCCTGTTGTTTTCCGGTGCGGTCACGGAGGCGCAGAACGCGAAGGCGATCTGGCCCGTGGAATCGGCAAAGGCCGCAGCGCTGGCCCTGTGCGGGGAACCGTCTTCATCGTGAGCCCTGCCGTTTAGTTTCACCCCTACCAGACTGACTTGTCTGTCTAAAGACCCGCTTTACTTCCTATGTCGTCCCCCACCCTGTTCTCTCCCCTCCAGCTTGGTGCTTTGCAGTCTCCCTCACGCATTTTCATGGCTCCGCTCACCCGCTGCCGAGCGGAGCCAGGCCATGTCCCTGGCGAAATGAACGCCGAATACTACCGGCAGCGTGCTTCGGCCGGTCTGATCATTTCCGAAGCAACGTCCGTGTCGCCGCGCGGCTTCGGCTATCCGAATACCCCTGGCATCTTCACCGACGCCCAGGTCGCAGGATGGAAGAAGGTCACCTCCGCCGTCCATGAGGCCGGTGGCAGGATCTTTCTTCAGCTCTGGCACGTGGGGCGCATATCGCATCCGGCCTTCCAGCCAAACGGAGAGCTGCCGGTGGCCCCTTCAGCCATCAAACCCAAGGGCCAGGTCTTCACCGGCACGGCGATGGTGGACTACGTAACGCCGCGCGCCCTGGAATTGACGGAGATTCCAGGCATTATCGCCGAGTACGTTCACGGAGCGAAATGCGCGAAGGCTGCGGGCTTCGACGGCGTGGAAATCCACAACGCCAACGGCTACCTGCTCGACCAGTTCCTGCGCGATGGTACCAATCAGCGTACCGACAGCTATGGCGGCGGCGCGGCCAACCGGGCCAGACTGACCCTCGAAGTGACCGAGGCGGTGATTGGCGTGTGGGGTGCTGACCGCGTGGGCATCCGCTTCTCGCCCGGCGGTGTGTTCAACGACATGAGCGATTCCAACCCGCTGGCCACTTTCGGCCACGTGCTCAAGGAGCTGGCACCCAAAGGCCTCGCATACGCGCACATCACGCAGACGACGGCCCAGGACATCGCTCACGGTGCTGCCGCTGGCGTGGGGCCACGCGAACTGCGGCCCTTCTATCCCGGCAACATCGTGACGGCGGGCGGTTTCAATCAAGAAACCGGCAATCAGGCGCTGGCCGAAGGCTGGGCAGATGCCATCGCCTTCGGGGTGCCCTTCCTCGCCAATCCGGACCTGCCTGCACGCTTCGAGAAGCAGGCGGAGCTCAACCAGCCGGATGAGTCCACCTTCTATGCGTCCGGCCCCAAGGGCTACACGGATTACCCGGGCCTGGCGGCCTGACCTCCAATTCACCCATCGCGCGGAACGCCCCGCGCCTTCACCTTATTTTAATCAGAAAGCCTCCACTGCCATGACTTTATCATCGCCCGCCTTTCTCTCGCCTGCCTCACTCTCACTCGAGCAGGTGCATCAATTGCTTCTGCTCTCGATTCGGGACCAGCATCCCGAGTGGATCACCGCAGACGGCGAGTGCCCGGCCTGCGACAACTCTGAGAGGAAGCTTGGCGAACTTTCGGCGCTGTTCTTCAACACGCAGGCAGCCAAGCCAAGACGGCAGCGCCCGTCCTGATCTCCTCGTGAAAATGAAAATGCCCGTGCGCCTTGCAGCGCATGGGCGAAGATCGTCCAGGAGCTACTCGCCAGCGCCGTCCTTGCGCACCATGATGAACTTGCGTTCGCCTTTGCGGCTCACGCGCAGGCCGATCACTTTTTCAGAATCCTGGGCTTCCGTGCTGGCCTCGGCGAGGGTCTTCACGGGGTGGCTGTTGACACTGATGATGACATCGCCTTCCTCGAGGCCGGCTCCGGCGGCCGGTGTGTTGGGCTCGACCTTGATCACGGCCACGCCCACCACGTCCTTGGGGATGTCGTAGCGCTGGCGCAGTGCTGGAGTCACTTCCTGCAGGGCCACCCCCGGGATGAATTTGCCGGAGGGTTTGGCGGCCACCTCGGCTACTTCCTTCTGGCCGCCGCCGGCGGTGCCTTTGGCCAGATCCTCGTCCGAAGCCCCGGCGAGGACGACAGTGAGGGTGAGGTTCTTGTTGTCCCGGATGACCTCGAAGAGCATCTTGGACCCCGGCTTTGAGCCGCCGACCACGCTGCGCAAGGAGATGCTGTTTTCCAGGTGCTGACCGGCGGCGCTGGTGATCACATCGCCTTCAAGAATGCCTGCCTTCTGTGCGGGCGAACCGGGCACCACGCTCTCCACGAGCACGCCGCCGGAGTCGCCGACACCAAGGGCCTTGGCCTCGTCGGCATCCAGGTTCTTCATCTTGATGCCGAGGAACCCGCGCGACACCTTGCCGCCGTTAAGCAGGTCTTCACCCACCGACAACACCATGTTGATCGGAATGGAGAAGCCGATGCCGGCGCTCATGCCGCTCTGGGACATGATGGCGGTATTGATGCCCACCACCCGGCCCAGGCCGTCCACCAGGGGGCCGCCCGAATTGCCCGGATTGATGGAGGCATCGGTCTGGATGAAGTTTTCAAAGCCGATGCTGCTGCGGTCGTGCACAATGCCCATGCCGATGCGCCCGACGGCGCTGACGATGCCGTGGGTGAGGGATTGGGAGAGGTTCATCGGATTGCCGGCGGCGAGCACGATGTCGCCCACGCGCAGCTTGGAACTGTCGCCGATCACGGCGGCAGGCAGGTTGGTGGCGTCGATCTTGATGACCGCGACGTCGGTGAGCGGGTCGTGGCCGATGACCTTGGCGAGGTAGGTTTTGGTTTCGCTGCCCACGTTGACTTCCAGCTTGGTCGAGTCGGCGACCACGTGATTGTTGGTCAGGATATAGCCGTCGGTGGTGACAATGACACCGGAGCCGGTGCCCATCTTCTGATCCTCGGTGTGCGGGTTGGCACGAGGCGCCTGCCCACGGTTCTTGCCCCGGCTGCGGGGGCGCTGCTGGGGCTGGTCATCGTCATCGTTGCTGCCGCCACCAAACTGGTCGCCGTTGTCTCCCTCCGAACCTTCAGGCAGGCCAAAGTAACGACGCAGGAAGTCGCGCATTTCCGGCGGCACCCCGCCGTTGCCGCGACCACCAAAGCCCAGGGCATTCTCCTTGCTGGCGCCGTAGGCGGTGATGCGCACCACGCTTGGCAACACCTTCTCCGCCACGCTGGCGTAGCTCATGAAAACCTGGCCGCCTGAAGGAAGGGGGGCGTCGTCCTTCTTGAGCTTGGCGCGAAACTCCTCGGGCTTGAGTTTTGCCGCAGGAGCTTCCGCAGGTGACTGGACGGAGAGGCCGCCAGCCAGCAGCAGAGCCAGGGAGGCGGTGTTTACGATGGTCTTGGTATTCATGGTGTAAAGTTCAGGATCTGTTCGCTTGTGACCTCGCAACGGACGCATGGCGGAGAGGACTTTTGCAGACATCCTGCGGAACGGGGTGGTTGAATGGCCATGTCTTTCAACGTCACGGTAGGGGCCTTGTTTTCCCTGGGTTCCGGGTGTTGGGGCATGCGAGTTTCGAAATCGTCGCGAGGATCACTTCTTTGCGTTAGTGCTGCCGACGTGGCCAGGCACGGCAGGAGCTCGGGCAGCGGGGGGCTCGGGGCGGGGCGGAGGCTTGAAGTACCTCAGCCACATGGCCCCGCCGGTAAGGTGGGCGCACACGGCCCCGGCCACCATCGAACCGGCAAGAAACACGGATGCCTTCAGCCACCAGGGGCTGGTGTCCTGCTCTTCGTCCCCCCAGCCGGTGACCTGGCCTTCGGCAACATCGGCGGCCGCGCCCTGGCCCCACCAGCCGCCGCCGCTTTTGGACGGGGCCTGGGGCGGGCTTTGGAACAGCAGCTCGGCAAAGCCAATGGTGGCTTTTTCCCCCTCGGGATCGATGCCCGCCGTGAGCGGGGGCAGACCGCCACCAAAGGCGAGCGGAGAGACCGGCTCGATCATCAGCGGCACCACCGGCTCCGGTTTGTTCCGCTTCGGCCCCTGGCGCACTTCCACCTTGGGTCTCGCGGGCTCCGCAGAGGGGGCGGAGGCAGGCGGAGACTCGGCCAGCGCCAGATCATGATGCTGAATGACTCGCGCGAATCTGGCGAGGAATTCACTGCGCCCTGTCATCCGCTGGTCGGCCGCCCTTGCCATCTCGTCTTCCAGCATGGCAACCACAGCTTCCAGTTCGCGGTTGCCTGAAGGAGGAGACTGGCCGTTGTCCAGGCCCAGCAGGCACATGCCCACGGCCGACATCCAACCGCCGTGCCAGATGCTGGGGTTGCCATCGAGCGCCGCCGGGGCCAGCAGCACACCGGGGTTGACTCCACGCCCGGACATGGAGGCCAGGGTGGGATGCACGCGCAGCATCACGGTAAACGATGGCCACTCGTTGAGCCGGGTGGCCAGCAGCCGGTTTGACCTGGTGTCATCGCGGCTGAAGCCGGTGAGAAGAAACATGTCCTCAAGCCGCAGCTTGCGAGTTGCCAGGCCGGCCCGCTCGAGCTGGGTCAGCGCCGTGTCCATGCCGGCGAGCACCAGATACACTTCCGAAACACTGAGCACGCCGCGCTCCCGCACCACATCGGCCAGGGCGACGCCGTCCACCATTTCCTCCGCCAGGCAGGTCAGGCCCTCGGCCTCGTTCACCAGCGGCACGGGCACCAGCGAGGCATAGTCGCGTTTTTTGCCCAGCTTCTGCACCAGCCTGTCAGTGTCTTCCACCTTGAGGCCGCACAGCCGCGTGGGCGGCACCTGCTCGACCAGCACCGCACGGCCTGTGCGTGTGAGCGTGCCGCGCATCGAGTAGGGGTTTGCCATGTCGAGGCGCTGGCTTTGAATGCGCACCACGTTGACCACGCCACGCGCCACCTCCTGATAGCTCGCCAGCAACGGCGCCACCAGCGCACGCGGCTTCTGCGCGGTGGGAATCTCGCCCGCCAGATGATCGGGGGCGAGTTTGCGCAGCGCCTTGTCCAGATCCCCCATCGGGCCGCCCAGGCCGGGACCGCTGGTCGCCAGCACCCCGCCCAGGAGTTCTGCAAAGTCCACCGCCGGCAGCATGGCATCGGGCAGGGTGGGTCCCCCGCCTCCGGTCTGCTCGTTCAAAAACGCGCGCAGGAACTTGGCCTGCCGCTCAAAATTCGCCTTCACCAGGCGGTTGCGGCTCTTCCCGCCGCTGGCGTCCAGCACACGAAAATCCCCCACCATCACCTGCACGGCGGAGGTGCTCACCTGCACCACCCGCAGGCTGTCCAGCGGCTGCTCCGTGAGGAAGTCACCGCGATCACTGAGCGCGATCGCCGCATCAATCGCCCGCGTGGCCACCATCACCGCCAGCCAGAGCGGAATCTCCGTCTGCCGCTGCAGGTAGCTGCGGAGGGTTTCACCGTCCACGTTGCTGGTGATGTAAAACGGATTGCCATCGTCCTCGCCAAAGTCCACCAGGCTCGCCAGCAGCGGATGCCCGCGCTGCTGCAGCTTGCGGCACACGGTCTCGAACTGCGGCTTGTTTGCCAGCGGCTCCAGCAGCACGTGGCAGTGCACGAATTCCATGCGCTGATTGTCGAATGCCAGCACGCAGACCTGCTCCGATGAACGGATCAGCTCGACGTTGTTGCCCTCGGCATCCTGGACAATTTGATAGTGCCTGAAAAGACTCGGCTCCGACATGGGATTGATGAAAGGGTAAACATGTCCGCGCCTGACTGGGTAGGCAAGCGTGGGATCAGTATGCGGCAAACTTGCCTTGAAAGCGGAAAGAGTGCCAGCCGGAAGAGTGTCGGACGAGGCCGAAGCCGCACTATTTTCCCGCATGTGCCGGAAAAAATTGGAAAATGCAGAACCCGCGAAACTTTGCCCCGCAGATGTGCCTATACCCTTTTGAAGGCCATTGTTGGGGTCAGGAATGTCAAGCCCCCCGGCAGCGGCCCGCTGCACCACACTGAAGAAATCCAAAACGACAGAGCGGAAAAGCACAACAAGCGCGCGAAGGTATTGGGCTGCCTCCGCGCGCTTGGTTTTTCAACAGCACCGCGAGGCACGATTTGAAGATGGTGCGCCCGGAACGAGCCTCAGTTGGCCCGGATCAAATCCAGGGCATCC
Source organism: uncultured Verrucomicrobiota bacterium (assembly GCA_903854655.1). GTDB lineage: Bacteria > Verrucomicrobiota > Verrucomicrobiia > Verrucomicrobiales > Verrucomicrobiaceae > CAINXC01. The sequence continues at coordinate 8,322 of CAINXC010000737.1, forward strand.
AGGCCAAATGACAGGCCGCCCGAAGCAGGGTCTTTGCCCACGCAGGTGACCTTCAGCACGTGCCTGCCAGCGCCCAGGTCGTGAGGCCCCAGTTCCAGCGAGCCGGACGGGCACACCCGGCCTGAGTACAGGTCGAATTCCGCCACCCTGGGATCACCATCCATGCGAATGCGCACGACGCCAAAATCCGGCGCGGCGGTGCCCAGCACCCGGAGCCGGTAGCGCCCGGCTTCCGCCACTTCAAAGGCCAGCTCCACGTCCCCGCCCTTCACCACCTGGCAAAAAAGCTGTTCATGACGGCTCCACAAGCCACCCCCGAAATCGTCCATTTTCTGGCGGCTGATTTCGCACTTGTGCCGGGCCACGACCGCCATCGTTTCCGCCTCGAACCGCAGCGTGGGGATTTCGGAATCCGGCGGCTCCAGTTTCAGCCACAAGGCATCGTTCGCGTACTTCTCTGCATAGCCGTAAGACATGGTGCCATAGCCCTTTTCACCCCAGCCATCCCCCCAACTGTTGCGCACAATGAAGAAGCCGCCTCCGGGACGTTTGGGATCATCCTCATAACCGGCGAAGACAATGCTGTGCCCGTCGAACACGGCGGAGGGCGGCGGTACGTTGACAATGTCCGCGCCCTTCAAGGTCTTCGGCCAGCGCAGCCCGCAGGCCACCGGGTGACCGCCCGCCAGCGCCCGTTTGATCGTGGTGAGCTGCGGCGTCGTCAGCGGGCGCTGCACGTCCCAGCGCTTGATCCACATCACCCTCCATCGTTTGCTCAGGGCCCGCGCATCCGCCAGCGCTGCCGGTGAGGGCTTGACCGCAGGATTGGCCTTCTTGCCATAGGGCAGCAGTTCCGCGCCGCAAATCCCCAGGTCGTTGAGCCCCTTCGCCGCCTTGTAAAACATCGCCTGGTCACCCGTCAACCCCGAGGCCCGGTTGCCCGCCCAAATGAGAAACTCCTCCGATAGCCGGGCATGAGGTTCCGGCGCATGCCGGCTCGCCTCAAAATCCGCCACCCCGGTCAGGGCAAAAATGGAGCACACATCCCGTTCCCCCTGCGCTCGCACCGCAATTCCCAGCTTCTCGAACTCAGGCCTGAGATCCACCCTGGCAGGCAACGGTTTCTCCTGCGCCATGGCCAGGCCAGCCATGGCAGCGAACAGAGGGATGGAGCCGAAGCGCAGCGTCATCGCAAGCAAAGTGGGATGGGGAAGGTAAGATGCAAGCTGAACTCGGTCCGGCGGCATCGATGCATTGCAGTCAAACTACCGCGTCCATGAAGGCACTTTAAGGGCGCCCGCAGCTCCGCATCGGACGCCTTTTGGAGGGTTCATGGGGTGCCAAACGGATTGAGCACCTTCACGCCGGATTTGCTAAAATCAGCAGTGTTGCGGGTGACAACGGTGAGCGAGTACCGGTGAGCGGTGGCGGCGATCTGGCTGTCAAGCGATGGAATGCTGACGCCTGCCTTGTCCCATTTCGCTTTGAGTTGTCCCCACGCGTAGGCGGTGGTGGTGTTGAAACTCAGAATGCGACCCTGCATGCAATCGCAGAGGGCTTGAAGCCAGAGGCTGAGTTGCGCCTTGCGTTTGCCATCGGGCATCATTTGCGTCTCACCAAACATATGTTTTTGTAACGTACGTCTGGCTCTTCACAGAACCTGGAGCGGAAACGCCCCTGCCCCACACGTTCAATCAAGTGGCAGAGGCATGGTCGTTGCGTCCTCGCACCGCAGCCCAGGTTGGAGTCGAGCAAAGGAACGCGCTTTGCGGTGTGGAACCGGGAGTAACAAAGCCTGATGTTAGTCGGGAGCGTTTACGCGATCACCGTGGAGCGTGGCCAGGGCGGTTCTGGCGAGGCGTGATCGGGAGCCGCCAGATGGTGATCGCGTAAACGCTCGACTCCAACCCACCGTGCAATCCTCGGAGTGTTCCAAGCCTTGACGGACTGCCCAACGAGCCGCCCTTGTCCCAGGACAAGCTGCCTATTCCTTTACCACCCCTGACGGCGGGCAAGGATGCCCACTCCACTTTGTCTTCACCGTTTCTCAGGCATCACGGACAACTCCGCAGGCTCGGTGGTGAGCGTCACCTGGGGCAGGGTGAGGAGGTTGGCGGCATCGGGGGTGATCTTGCCTGCGGCGGTTGGTTTGCCGCCGCGTGTTAGCTGCCAGGTATAAGTAGCGCCGGGCTGGACTTTGAAGTGTTGCAGGCGGCGCAGGGTGATGTCGGTGGTGGCGGTTTCGGGCAGGGTGGGCGGCGGGTTGCTGATCTGGGGATGCGCAAGCCAGAGCTGCATCTTGAGGGCCGCAAGGGTGTCGCTTTGCGTTTTCCAGCGGAACCAGGCGTTGAGCTGGCCGGACTCATCGAATTTTTCGGGATCGCCGAGCCAGGGGCAATGCTGGTCGGTCGATGCGTGGGTGAAGACGGGGCAGGCTTCATTCTTGCGGATCTCGAACCAGGGGAACTGCAGGGCGACATTGCACAAGGGGAGCTTGGCAGCCACAGAAGTGAAGGTGGTGTGACGGTACAGGCCCCAGGCGAGGACGACGGGGAGACGACCGGCCTGGGCGGCTTGCAGCAGCGCAGGCTGGGTTTTCGACCAGTTGTCGTTCTGGGCGGAGAAATCGACGAGGACCGGCGGATCAGGCAGGCCGACGCCGGAGATAGTCTTGAGCCAGGCGTCGCGGTCCGCTGGGGGAGCATCGGCAGGCGGAGACGGAGGGAAGCCGCCCATGCGGGTGGCGGCGTACTCGGTGCCTGCGGGCACCTGGGCGCGGATGGCGGCGAAGATGTCGCCATGCGGCAGGCCAAGGGCAAGGGTGCCGCAGCCGCCCATGGAAACGCCGCAGAGATAGACGCGGTTGCGATCGCAGTCACGCTGTGAGATAACCCATTCAATGGTATCCAGCAGCCGCCGTTCCGCCGCCGTGGGCGCGTTGCCGAGCTTGGGGTTATGGCGGCGCTCGCTCCAGCCGTACCATTCGCTGTTGGTGGTGCTGAGGTAGAGGGCGTAGAAATCGTCGGGCGAGCGGGTGGCCACCGTGGCGGGGTCGTCGCCGCCTTCGATCTTGCGATTGAGGTGGCCAAAGCCGAGGTAGTCGTAAGCGGTGCGGTTGGCGGAATGCAGCACCACGCACAGGGGCGCTCCGGGGCGCGGGTTCTTCGGAGCCACCAGGTAGAAGCTGTTGTGGTTCTGCTGGTCCTTGCCCGATTCCTGTCCAGCCGCGTACGCCCATTCCTTTTCGATGCCCGCCGGATAGCCCCAGGACTCGCGCGGACCGTGCGTGTAGCGTTCGATGGTGCGGCCATCGAACGAGCGGATGACGGTGCTGCCCGCATCCACCACCGGCGGCCAGTCTGCCGCGAAGATCGCGGCAGCGCCTGACAACAA
>CAINXC010000738.1 GCA_903854655.1 uncultured Verrucomicrobiota bacterium
CCGGCCTCGTTGAGCTTGTCCTGCTTCACCATGCAGACGATCTTTTTGAAAGTCACCATGTGGCGCACGGGGAGAGGGAGTTTGGGGAATCTCTCAAGCAGGTCGGCGAAGCCCTTCTCCCCCTCGGCAAACCGGCCCTGGACGTAGTCCTCTTCCGCCAGATTGAACCGGGGCGGCACGGCGCCCGGCTCCATTTCGCGAGCTTTCACGAACTCCGCCCGCGCCTTGTCGAAATCACGCACCTGGGAGGAGAGATAAATGGCCCCCCGGATGTTGTGAACCTGTGCGTTGCCTGGGTCCAGTTTCTCGGCCTCCTCCAGTTTGGAGAGCGCGTCAAGGTAGCGCTTGCGCATCTGAAGCGTCTGCACCTCCTGGAGCAGGGCATTGAATTTTTCGGCGGGTGTCTCGGGCTTTGAATCCGTTGCGCCCGGCGAGGTCTGGGCTGTGAGCGGCCTTTCGTTGGCGCTCAGGAAAAGCAGGCCTGCGAGAAGAAAACGAAGGTAACGGGCGGTCATGCGCCATCGTAGCCCGGTCAAGGGATGCGCCAAACGAAAACCTCGCCACGGCGGCCCGCCATTACTGGACCTTCACCTGCGCGAGGTAGATGCTGGCCTTGCCTTCATGCGAGGAGTAGTAGCTCACGTACAGCGTGCCTTCGTGGTAAACCATGCCGGGGTAGCTGCAATCGCCGGAACTGGGCAGTTCCAGGAGGGATTTCAGGCCGGTGGCCGTCATGTTGAACAGCACCATGTGAGGCCCTGGAGTTTTGCCAAACCCGCGCGCGCCAGCGATCATTTTGCCATCCGGCAGCACCACAAAGTTCGGGCCGCCCAGCGGACCTGGGAGGGGGGTCCACGTCCACTCGCGGTAGGGTGGCGCGGCGGAGCCTATCATGCCCGTGTTGTTGCCCGGAGCTTCCCGGCGAACCAGGGCAAGCATGTTGCCGTCCGGCAGCACCCGGACGGTCGCTTCATTGGGCTGCCCTTTGATGTCCCAGGGGGCGTTGAGCTGCCACACCTTGCCGTCCAGGCTGGTGTAGAGTTTCAGCGTCCACTCCGCTTCCGGCTTGGGACCGGCGGTGGTGGGGTGGTCGTTGTAAACAGTGCCGTAGAACTTCTTGTCAGTGTCGTTCCACACCGCACGCCACAGCCAGTCGCCATCAGACAGAACTTTTTCCGGGGGCGACCAGTTCTTGCCATCGGTCGAGGTGGAAACACGCGGCTGCCGGCCCATCAGCGTGGTGCCCTTGTAAATCGAGCCGCCCATGAAACAGATCAACCGGTCGTCTTTGGTCACACCGAGCTTCGGATCGCGCAAGTCAATGCCAGCCACCTTGATTTCCGCCACCGGCGACCAAGTCTTCGCATCGTAGGAGGCCAGGATCCGGATGCTGCCATCACCGCCCACATGCGCCTGGGATTCACGGAAACAGCAGTAGAACAGGTTTTGGAAGCGCGTCAGGTCGGTGAACGCGTTGTGATTGCTTCGGTCCCAGATCTTATCGACCGAAACAAGCGTGGCGGTCAGGGGCGCGGCCTGCTGGGCGGCCAGACAGCCTGCAAAGGTCGCCAGAAGGGCGAAGGCAAGGGAAAGAGGTCGGGTGATCATGGTGGGGAGCGGAAAAGAGGGGGGTGGATGTCGCTCAAGGCGGCAGAACCCATTAACTTACGCTGCCGGGGTGGTCTTGCAGCCGGGCTCCATTCCTACATAGACTCGCGGCACCCGCGTGTTGATGTTGGTCAGCACCTCATAGGGAATCGTTCCGGCCCATTCGGCGACGTCATCTGCCGTGATGGACTCCGCGCCGTCGGTGCCGATCAGGGTGACCGTGTCGCCGTTGAACGCGCTGTCCCACTCAATGTTCGCCATCATCTGGTCCATGCACACCCGCCCGGCCACGGGATAGCGCCTGCCATTGATCAGCACCTGGGCGCGGTTCGAAAGAGCTCGAAAGTAGCCGTCACCGTAGCCCACAGGAATGGTCACCACGCGCACCGGATGATCAGACTGCCAGGTGGAGCCATAGCTGACAGGATGGCCGGGCTGCACCACCTTGAAATAGCTCACCTGGGAACGCCACTGCAAGGCGGGCTCCACCACCACGGTGCGCTGGCATTCGGGTGAAGGATAGATGCCGTACAGCATGATGCCCGGGCGCACGAGGTCGAGATGGCTCTCCGGCAGTTGCAGGATGCCGGCGCTGTTCGCCATGTGCCGCATCGGCGCGGGCAGGCTGCGCCGTTCATAAAACTCCAGCACCTCCATGAACCGTTCCAATTGCAGCCGGGCGTGGCTCAGATCGGCGGCATCGGCATTCGCAAAGTGCGAGTAAATGCCTTCGATCTGCACATGCCGGCATTGCAGGCTGGCTTCGAGCAGCTTGTCAGCGTTGTAATAGTGGACGCCCACCCGCTCCATGCCGGTGTCGATCTTCAAATGCACCCTGGCCTGGATGTCCAGCGCCGCCGCAGCCTCCTCAATCAGCCGCAGCTTGTCCACGGAGGACGCGGTAAGCGTGAGGTCATTCTTCAAGAACAGCGGGATCTGCTCGCCCGCCAGGCTGCCGAGAACAAGGATGGGCGTGGTGATGCCGCGCTGGCGCAACAGGATGCCCTCCTCCAGGAAGGCCGCGCCCAGGTAGTCTGCGCCCAGCGACACCATGAGCCGGGCGACCTCGATCAGCCCGTGCCCGTAGGCGTTCGCTTTCAGCACCGGCATCACCTTTGCCGTGCCGACTCTGGAGCGGATCGCCGCCAGATTGGAGGCCAGCCGCGCCAGATCCACCTCCACGTGGGTGGGGCGCAGGACGTCGGTCATGGCGGCGGTTTCATGATTCACGGGCGGTGAAGCTAGCATGCCGGATCTCCTGGCTTCAGCCCAGAATTTTCTGCACGGTCTGCACCGTGGCGGCGAAGGCCTCGTCGCTCAGCACAGGCACAAGCGCATCGCGCCAGCCCGCAGGCGGCTCCGGCAGGTTCACCCAGGAACGGCAGCCGCCATAGCTCTTCGAATACGGGAAGCTCCAGCGCTCCGGCAGCTTGTACGTGCGCACCAAGGCCACGTTCAGGCAGCTCTCCTCGTCATAGGCGAAGCGCTCCCGCACCATGCTCTCGTTCCACACGTGATACGGGGCCAGCGCGGCCATTCTGTCCCATTCGGTCACGCGCCAGACCTTCTCCAGCCGGGCATAATAATCCACATCCACGCTGGTGCGGCCATCCTCTGGAGGGAAGACAAAGCGGTCCGGATCAGGTGCCTGCCAGGTGAGCTTTTCGCCCTGGGTATGGAACCAGGTGGGAAACAAAAAGAAACCCTGGTGCTTGAATTCAAAGCCTCCCCGCCCCTCGTGGATGCCGCCCTTGCGCAGGATCAGGCTCATCACGCCCGTGCCCAGGGCCTCGCACACATTCGCCCATTCCTTGAAGCCCACGAGGGTGTCGCGCTCCTCGGCAAGGGCTTGCGGCTCGGCCTGCTTCTTCAGCATGTCCTGGGGCGTGAGCAAAGCGCCGGCGGCGCGGGTGGCAATGGTCGTCATCATGGCCTCATGCTAGGCATGACCTGCGCCGGATGCAATGTGCGGAGGCTGGTTTCTTGCCGCTAGCGTTGCGCCACAGGACTGATCGCAGGACCGCCGGGAGCTGTGCTGTCTCCCCGCTCCTGGATCATCTTCCCGCGCTCGGCCACGGCCTCGGAGCTCGTGTCTGGATTCGTCACCGCCGCAGATCCACCGGACGGAAGCACCGACCCAAGGGTGCGCCCGAGCAAGGAGAAAGGGGCCGCCAGCATGCTCCCGGCCGAGCTTGCCGAACCGCAACCGGCGAGGGTGACACTGACTATGGCGAGGAATGCAATGCGCGGAATGAAATGCATGGCCCCTTCCTACCACATCCATTTTCAAAAGGAAGCCAGGATTGCGCGAAGCCCCCTCATGCGACACAGTGCCTGCCCCTCATGGCCAGCAACTTCGGCACTCTCTTTCGCATCAGCACCTTTGGTGAATCTCATGGCGTCGGCGTCGGCGTCATCATTGATGGCTGCCCGCCGCGCATCGCCTTGAGCGAGCAGGACATCCAGCATGAACTGGACCGCCGTCGGCCCGGCCAGAGCAAAATCGTCACGCCGCGCAAGGAAGACGACCGTGCGGAAATCCTATCCGGCGTGGTCGATGGCCACACCCTGGGCACGCCCATTGCCATCATGGTGCGCAACACGGATCAACGCCCCTCCGCCTATGCCGAGATGCAGACCGCGTACCGGCCCAGCCACGCCGATTACACCTACGATGCCAAGTACGGCATTCGCGCCGTCTCCGGCGGTGGGCGCGCCTCGGCCCGCGAAACCATCGGCCGCGTGGCCGCCGGAGCCATTGCGCGCAAGGTGCTGCAATCCCTGTTCCAGGGCTACGAAGCGGTGGCTTACGTCAAGACCATCCACACCCTCACCGCCAGCGTTGATCCCAAAACCGTCACGTCCGGGCAGGTGGAAAGCAACATCGTGCGCACCGCAGATGCCGCCATGGTGGACCCCATGATCGAGCTGATCACCGCCATGCGCACCGAAGGCAACAGCGTCGGCGGCGTGGTCGAGTGCGTGGTGCGCGGCGTGCCCGCCGGCCTCGGCGAGCCCGTTTTTGACAAGCTGGAGGCGGACCTCGCCAAGGCCATGATGTCCCTGCCCGCAAGCAAGGGTTTCGAAATCGGCAGCGGCTTCGCCGGCACCCTGCTCACCGGCCTGCAGCACAACGACGATTTCTACATGGAAGGCGAGCGCGTGCGCACCCGCACCAACCGCAGCGGCGGCGTCCAGGGCGGCATCAGCAACGGCGAGGACATCGTTTTCCGCGTCGCCTTCAAGCCCACGGCCACCGTTTTGCAGGATCAGAAAACCATCACCAACGAGCACGAGGAAACCGTGCTCGCCGCCCGTGGCCGCCATGATCCCTGCGTCCTGCCTCGAGCCGTGCCCATCGTCGAAGCGATGGTCCATCTGGTGCTTGCCGATCACCTCCTGAGGCATCGCGGACAGATGGGAGCGTAGTCCGCGAGTCTCTCGCGGTGCCCGAGGCTCAGAGTTGGTGCGGCGTGTGATTCAAGCGCCTCCACGCCCGCCAAAAGGCTGGCGGTTTGGACCGGAATTTGAGAACGTCACCGCATGGATCCTCCCGAGACAGAACCCATCGCGGTCATCGAGCAACGCATGAAGTGGCTGGTGATTGTGTCCACGGTCTTGTTCATTGGCACATGCATCGGAATGAGGTGGGGAAGATACCGCGCGGGCTTCACGTGCGGTGAAGAGGACAACCTATTATTGCTGGTGCTTGTGCATCCGTTCATATTGGTTCCCGCCGGAATCGTTTCGTTTGTTCTGACAAACTCGGTGACGGTGCTGACGGCCTTCTGCTTTCGTCGTGTTCTCGGAACAGCGAGTCTTTGCCTGCTGCTGACCTGGGGCACGTGGTTTGCAGTGCAACGGGACGGGCGTCCCTCTCTTTTTCTAGAAGGGTTTCGTGATTTCGTAATCGGCAGGGTTACCCTGGACGACCTTCGGCAAATCCGAAAGGTGTTCATCAACACACCCCAAAACAATGCAGTCATCGACACCCACCGAGTCGTCGAGAAGCTCGCTGGTAAAGGAAGAGCATCTGTTCGAACAAACGAGGACACCGTCACCCTGGAATGGGGCGGGGGTTTTGAGCACTGGGGCATCACCATTGGCCGCGAGAGAATCGAGCCTGACACTGACTCCTATCGGGAATGGAGTCGCCTTGCGGACGATATCCTTGTCTTCTCCGGCGATTAGTGAAGGCCGGATTCATTCCCTGCTGCGCCAGCGTGAGCAGATGGGGATGTAGCCACGTAGTCCGCGAGTCCCTTCGCGGCTATGGGCCAATTATCGACCCTGGTTTGTTGCCGACCCCGAATCTGGTGTGTTTGCCATCGTCAGCCGCGACGGGACTCGCGGACAACTTCAAATTCCATAACTCCACCTTCGCCGTCCACTGCTCACTGTTACTGCGCCGGAGGCGGCGAGGCGGCGGCCTGGGCGCCGGACGGATCAGGCAGGTCGATGCCTTGCAGCTTCATCTGATCGCGAATGCCCTGCATCCAGCCGGCCACATCGTCGCCATGATCGCTGCCCACGATGGTGGTGAGCAGTTCCTTGGCGCGCTGGGCAAGGGGGTGGTTGGGCGTGCCGATCACATCCACCAGCACCGGCCAGCCCACCTGGGGAGGGCGGTTGAGCATGTCGTTGAAGAAGGTTTCCTTCGCCTCGTTGGGAGTGAGCGGGTTCTTCAGGAAGTCCACCACCTTGGAGATCTGCTCATCGCCCACCAGATTGACGATGTGCGGGGCTGCGGCGATCTTTTCGTAGCTGGTGAAGCCGGAGTAGAGCACCAGCAGCTTGTCGCGGGCACCTTCGGGGGTGGGGTTCTGCAGCAGCAGCGTGCCGATCTTCTGGTCGGCATCTTCCCGTGCCTTCTGCTCGGCCGTGGTGTGCCCCGGGGGCGGCAGCAGCATGGCGGGCGGCGAGCCCAGGGCTGAAGGGTCAGGAGATGGGGTGCTGGGCACCAGATTGCTGGCCGGCAGGTCGTCCGCCTTGGTGTCCTGCTTGGCGACCACGGGAGCCTTGGGCGCGACCTTCACGGGATCGGAGGGACCACTCAGCCACCAGCCGACTGCGCCCATCCCAAGGACGGCTACAACGAAGCCCAAAATTACAACTGGAGAAAAACGACGGTTTTGCATACGCAGGGTGAGACAGTCCTACAGGCGAAAGCGTTGGCAAGCTTTCGATGATTGTTCTCCGTGACAATACCGCCCAAGCAGCATTTGCCAAGCCGCACAATCCCCGCATGATGCGGCATGGACTGCCACCAGGAAGAAATCGTCAGCGCCCTGATTGCCTCGTACCGAGAAATCGGCGGGATCAATCATGTGGACTGCGGCAATCTTCCATCCAAACGCGCCGTGGCGACCCTTTGCGAGGACCTGCTGCACCTGCTGTTTCCGGGGTTTTTCGCCGATGAGGCGCTATCCTCCGACGAGCTGCAGATGATGACCAACGAGCTGGTGGCGAGCGTGCGCCAGCGCCTGAGCGTGGAGGTGCGGCGCAGCCTGCGGCTGAAAAACGGCAACGGTGCCACCGAAAACACCGCCGAAGCGAACACCCTGGTCTGTGATTTTCTCATCCAGATGCCTGGCGTGCGCAAGCTGCTGCAAATGGATGTGCAGGCGGCGTATGACGGTGATCCTGCCGCTGAGTCGTTCGAGGAGATCATCCTTGCCTACCCTGGACTGGAGGCCATCGCAACGCAGCGGGTGGCCCACATTCTGTACAATCTGGGGGTGCCCCTGCTGCCGCGCATGATGACCGAATGGGCGCATTGCCGGACCGGCATCGACATCCATCCCGGGGCGCAGATTGGCACCCACTTCTTTATCGACCACGGCACCGGCGTGGTGGTCGGCGAAACCGCGCAGATCGGCGCCCACGTGAAACTTTACCAGGGCGTAGGCTTGGTGGCGCGCTCATTGGCGGCGGGCCAGGGGCTGCGCGGCAAGAAAAGGCATCCCACCCTCGAAGACAACGTCACCGTCTATGCCAACGCCACCATCGTGGGCGGCGACACGGTGGTGGGCCGGGGCAGCACCATAGGTGCCAGCGTGTTTCTCATGGAGAGCGTGCCGGAGAACCACGTGCTGGCGCTCGGCGGCCAGGAACTCCGCCTCAGCGAGCGGCGTAAATCTGAGCAGGAGGCCCCGACGGGAGTCTGATCCACATGCGCCTGGCATCAGCAGTTCGGGACTTTGCGCAACTGTGCTTCGACTTTGTCGAGGGCAGGCCCCATCCCCCTATTCCAGCCCCGATTTTACCCCCTGCCCCAGTCGTCCCCACAACACGCCTGACTCCCATCGACGAGGCCCCGGCCGAAGACGAGCCGGAGGAGGACGAAGACGAAGCCACCACGGCCGAGTCTTCCGACGAAGACGGCACCCTGCGCACCGGCCGCGATGATGACCTGGAGGAGCAGTGCCGCCAGATGCTGCGGAAGCTCGGCATCCTGACGGCGACGGACTTGGTCAACGTGCGCTGGAACCCGCGTCTCCGCAGCACCGCCGGCTACGCGGCCTACCCTTCATGGCGCATTGAATTGAACCCCCGCCTGATCAGTTTCGAAGGTCAGGTCGCGCGCACGCTGAAGCATGAGCTGGCCCACCTGGTGGCCTATCACCGGGCCGGACGCAGGCGGATCGACCCCCACGGCCACGAATGGCGCCAGGCCTGCACGGACTTGGGTATTCCGGGTGAGCCTGCGCATCACCACCTGCCCTTCCCACGGGCCAAGATGCAGCGCAATCACGCCTACCAATGCCCCAATTGCGGGATGATCGTGGGCCGCGTGCGCCCCTTCAAGCGCGCCACCGCCTGCCTCGTCTGCTGCCGCAAACACAATCGCGGGGAGTTCGACGTGCGGTTCAAATTCGTGAAGGTGCCGATTCAGGAGCGCTTGTGATACCACGACCGGGTGAAAACGTGTCTGATTTCCAGGTGTGGCGAATCCGGAAGCAATGGACGGGCAGCTCAAAAAAGTAGCCATCACGCTCCGCGTGATGAGCCGTGTGGGACATCAGCAGGTCAGACATCGAGTCAATCAAAGCGTTTCCGGCATCCTCTCCACAATGCTCATCACGCGGAG
>CAINXC010000739.1 GCA_903854655.1 uncultured Verrucomicrobiota bacterium
CGAACCCAAAGCGTTGCAGGGTGAAGTGGAATCCAGAAGCGCTGGTGACAGACGAGTCTCTCCGGCTGGCGATGTTCATCTGGTGGCGCTTCTGGTTACGTCCCAGCCTGCCACGTCCTGGGTTCGCGCCCATCGCCCAGACTCTTTACCCAGGCCTCGCTCGCTGAAAGCTCGCAGCGACCTGGGCTATGTTGTTTCGCGCCCTTGGCGCTCCTGAAGCGGATGCCTTGAGGCATCCCAAAGAAAGTGGGTAGTTGTCAGCGCAAGCTGCCACAGTCCAAAGGGCTTTGCGCACGCCATCGCGAGAGTTGCCGCCAAGCCCGGCCCGTAACCCCCACCACCGGTCCCCGATTCCATTCAGTGAGTCATCCCCTCCAGGCTGCGACGGCCATTGCGTTCCACGTGTTTGCGACCACTATTCCTGACCCAGCCCATGCCTGCGCGAATCAAGTTCTGCCTTGCTGTCCTGCTCCTCTATGGAGCGGGGTATGCGGGGGGGCGTTGCTGGGCTTGGCGCACGGCGGAGCGGGCGCAGGGGCGGGTGCTGGCGCGGTCGGAGCCGGTGGCGGGGCGGGCGGGCGCGGTGGAGCTGCTTTCGGGCAGGTATGTGATCGACCGCATGTACCAGTCGATGCTGGGGCCTTCCAGCAACCTGCCGGACCTTCAGCTCTGTCCCGGCCTGCCGGCGGATGAGGTGCTGTACCTGACCGGCGCGAAGGCGGAGGTAGTGGAGGCGGACTCTGAAGCGCCGGTGTCGCCGGAGTTTTTCTGCCATTCCAATCTCACGCTGAGCCCGCAATCGACCTCGCCCGCTGCGCACAACGCGGGCTTTGCCGCGCCGATGCACATGGACTGGCGTTTCTTCACCCTGGTGCCGGGCCGGATGGAGCTGCATCTGCCGGAAGGCTTTGGCATCCCCATCAGGAACGCGACCCGGCTGGACTGCTACACGATGTCGCTGAACCAGAACCCCGGCATTCCGAAGCAGGCGGTGCGGATTCGCAGCCGCTTCGATTTCGCCAGGGGCGGGCAGGGGATGCGGCCGGTGTTCCGGCGCGCCCTGTACGTGTACCAGCACTTTACTGACGGCGGCGGGCAGCCGGCCCTGGCCATAGCGGCGGCGGAGCACCAGGGGGCCGCGTGCGGGCTGAACTGCGACCGCAACCAGCGGGCGGCGACGCCGAGCCTGGCCTACGATTTGAGCGAGCCCCTGAGCCATCCGGGCGCAAGCTGCTGCGTGGAGAACGCCTCTGCCGGCGGGGTGATGGACCAGTTTGGCCACGACAACACGATCCACTGGATGGTGCCGCCGGGCCGCCATGCGTTCAAGACGGATGTGTCGCGACAGATGGAACTGCCGTTCGACACCACGGCGCACTACGTCACCGGTCACCTGCATCCCTGCGGCACCGGCCTGCGGCTGGTGGATCTGGACACGGGCAGCACGGTTTTCGACATCGCCTCGCAGGACTTTGCCGACAAGACCGGCGTGCAGCACATGGCGGAGATCTCCTCCAAGGAGGGTGTGCCGCTGAAGAAAGACGGGCGCTACGAGCTGGTGGCGGAGTACGACAACGGGACCAGCCACCCGATTGACGTGATGGCGATCCTGTACCTGTACCTGGCGGAAGCGCCGCCGGACAAGGCCGGCGGCGTTGCTTCGCGCTGAACCTAAAAGGAGGGATGAAAAACAGAGGAATGGGGACAGGGGAATGAAACTCAAGCCTCCGATCATTTTCATCCTTTCACCCAACGAGTGACGGCATCTTTCGACGACAATCCCTGCCCCTTCATTCCTCTGTCCC
>CAINXC010000740.1 GCA_903854655.1 uncultured Verrucomicrobiota bacterium
CCTCTCCCGCCGGGAGAGGGAGACTCCTTTTTGTTATGCAAACTATGGACTCTCAAGAGGCCGCCGATAAACTCCCTCTCCCGGCGGGAGAGGGTTGGGGTGAGGGGCCGGAGCGTCCCCGGATTGCGTTGTTACTTCACCGCCGCCGCTTCCTTCTTCGGCGCGGCGGGCTTCTTCACCGGCTGCGGCACGTAGGGGGGATTGGTGTAGGCGCCGGGGGCGGCTTCCTTGATGTTGGCCGGCACATCGGCCTTCAGGTCGCCCAGCGCCCATTTCACGCCGCCGACGAGGATGCTCTGGAAGGTGGGATTGGTCCACACGTCCTCACGATGGCCCATGGCGGTGTAGAACACCCGGCCGTCGCCTTCCTTGCGCGCCCAGGTGCTGGGATAGGCCGGGCGGCCGTACATGGTGCCCTTCATGGACGGGGCGTCGATCACGGTGAGCACATGGATGTCCGGCACGAAATCCTTCAGCGAGTACCACTCCTCCTGGAAGGCGAAGTCTGCACCCACGGTTTCAAAGCCGGGGAACTTGGGATCAATCACCGTGTTCTTCGCCACCTGCTGGGCGCCGTGGATGATGAATTCGCCGCCCAGGAAGCGCACATACGAATCAGCCTGCTCGCCGTGGTTCAGATAGCGCTCCGGGCCTTTGACGGCCTCGTTGCCGGTGTGGAAGGTGTCGCTGGCGGAGTGGGTGCCGACGAAGCCCTTGCCGCCCTTCACATAATCGAACAGGGCCTGCTTGCCTTCCGAGGACATGGGCGGGTTGCCGTCGGTGCCGGGCGAGCAAAGGTCGCCGGTGGTGTAGAACATGACGGTGTCGAACTGCGCCAGGTAGTCCTTGCTGAACTTGCTGCCGTCCTTCGAAAACTCAAACTCCCAGCCGTTCTTGGCCCCCAGCTCCAGTAGCACCTTCTCGGCGGCGCTGGGCCTGCCATTTTTCCAGGTGATGGCGGAGTGCTCAAAGCCGCTGGACTTGGTGAAGAACAGGATCTTGTGCTTGGGCGTGTCGGCCCAGGCAGGGGAAACCGCCACCATCAACGAGGCGGCGCAGAAGGAGAAGACTGCGAGTTTGGTCAGCATAAGGGGCTAGGAGATACATGCCGCGCCTGATTTGCGCGATGAAAAAAGCGCGGAAACCGCCACTATTGCGATGCGCCCTGGGCCTCGCGCATGGCGTTGATGCCCAGCGCCAGGGCGCCGCAGATGCCGGAGCGGTCGCCCAGGCCGGGGGCGACGATGTAGGAGTGGATGTCCTGGGTGATGGCGCTGGCATTGATGTAGCCGTTGAGCAGGCGCACCGTGTGGGAGCGGACGGATTCCAGCAGCCCCACCTGCTTCATGACACCGCCGCCCATGATGATGCGCTTGGGCGAGAGGGTGAGGATGATGTTGATCAGGCCGTAGGCGAGGGTTTCAGCCACTTCTTCCCAGGCCGGGTGATCCGCAGGCATCATCTCGCCCCGGATGCCCCAGCGTGCCGCGATGGCGGCACCGCTGACAAAGCCTTCCAGGCATGACTTATGAAACGGGCAGTAGCATTCCGGCACGATGACACCAGGCGTGCTGGGTGCGGGGACCATCAGGTGGCCGATCTCGGGGTGCAGCAGGCCATGCAAGGGCTGCTGGCCGACGATGACGCCGCCGCCCACTCCGGTGCCCACGGTGATGTACACCAGCGGGTCCAGGTTCTGTCCTGCGCCCCAAAGCATTTCGCCGATCGCGGCGGCATTGACATCCGTGTCAAACCCCAGCGGCACCTGAAAACGGCTGTGCAGAGGCGCCAGCAGCGCCGTGTGCTGCCAGCCGGGCTTGGGTGTGGTGGTGATGTAGCCGTACGTTGCGCTCTCGGGATGGAGGTCGATGGGGCCGAACGAACCCACGCCGATGGCCTGGATCGGGCCGTACTTGCGGCAGGCCGCAGCGATGACCTGCATCACCTCCCGCAGGGTGCGGCTGGGCTCGGTGGTTTCAACCCGAGTGAGGGTTTTGATGTCGTCGGGCCCGGAACCGACCGCGACCACGAATTTGGTGCCGCCAGCTTCAATGGCGGCGACGAGGGGGGCCGCAGGTTGCATGCGTAATACGGGTTAAAATTGGAGGCTCGAATCCTTCAAGCCGAGGCTGGCGTAGATTTCCCTTGTGGTATGGGATTTATTGAGAGTATAAAAATGGATGCCATCCACACCGTTGTCGAGCAATTCTGCGCACTGCTCGGTGGCGTAGTGCACGCCCACCCGCTGCACGGCCTCCTCATCATTGCCGCAGCGGGCGAGGGCGCGCAGCAGCTTGGCGGGGTAGCGGGAGCCGCCGGCCAGTTCGGCCATGCGCTTCATGCCGGAAAGGGAGGTCAGCGGCATGATGCCGGCGATGATGGGCACCTTGATGCCGGCGATGCGGCAGCGGGCGCGGAAATCGAGGAAATCATGGTTGTCGAAGAAGAGCTGGGTGCAGATGTAGTCGGCCCCGGCATCGACCTTGGCCTTCAGGTAGTCCATCTCCAGCATGCGGTTGGGGGTGGCGGGATGTCCCTCGGGAAAGCCTGCCACGCCGATGCCGAAGCCCCGGCTGTCGGGGTGCACGCCGCTGGCGTTGAATTTCTTGATGAACGCGACCAAGTTTTCGGCGTGCTGGAATGCATCGTCTTCACGGCGGTAGCCAGCCAGGTTTTTCGGCGGGTCACCACCCAGAGCGAGGATGTTGCTCACCCCGGCGCGGGCGTAGCGTTCCAGGATGGCCTGGATGTCTGCCTCGGAGTGGCACACGCAGGTGAGGTGGGGCACGGTGTCGATGCCCGTGTCCTGCTTGATTCGCACCACCAGGTCGTGCGTCATCTCGCGGGTGGTGCCGCCGGCACCGTAGGTGACGCTGACAAACGCGGGCTTGTACTCCGCCAGCTCTTTCACCGCCCCAAGCAATGCCTCGGAGGCCTCGGCCGACTTGGGAGGGAAAAACTCAAAGGAGAATGTCGGGCGCTGCTGCTGAAAGATGTCGGCGATGTGCATGAGAGGCGAAGCTCAATGAACTCGCGAGCAGGCGTGGGCGCAAGCTTTTGGAAAGAACAACATCGCCCGGTGTGTGTTTTCTTTTTCCACCCATGACAGCCACGTTTCGCCAGCTTGCCGCCCCTCTTGTTCTCGTCTTGTGCACCTGTGCTCTCCAGGCGCAACCGGTGAAGCTCATCTTCGACACCGACATTGGCAATGATGTGGACGATGTGCTGGCGCTGACGATGATTCACAACCTGCAGACGCGCGGACACGTGGAACTGCTGGCGGTGACCATCACCAAGCCCGATCCCCAGGCGGCGCCGTTCGTGGAGGCCATCAACACCTTCCACGGCCGGCCGCAGATCCCCGTGGGGGTCACCCGCACGCCCGATCTCACGGGGCCGAGCAAGTTTTTGAAGCTCGCCATGCAGAAGGATGGCGACAAGCTGCGCTATCCGCATCAGCTCGTCGACAGCTCACAGGCTCCCGAAGCGGTTGGCCTGCTGCGCAAGACGCTCGCCGCGCAGGCGGATGGCTCGGTCGTGATCGCCCAGGTGGGCTTTTCAACCAATCTGGCCGGGCTGCTGGATTCCAAGCCGGATGCGCTGTCGCCACTGGACGGCGTCGCCCTGGTCAAGGCCAAGGTCCGCGAGCTGGCCGTGATGGCGGGGGCGTTTGAGACGATCAATCACAACAATCGCTACCTCGAATACAACGTGAAGATGAACGTCCCGGCCTGCCAGAAGCTGGCGCAGAACTGGCCCACACCCATCGTTTGGAGCGGCTACGAGATTGGCATCGCCGTGCCGTTCCCGGCTGCGACCATTGATCAAGGCTTCGGCTGGACCTCGCATCACTATGCCGTGGACGCCTACCAGCTTTATCAGCCCACACCGCACGAGCGGCCCACCTGGGATCTCACCGCCGCGCTGTACCTGATCTTCCCTGATCGCGGCTATTTCGATCTGTCCCCGCCCTGCAAAGTGACGGTGGAGGCTGACGGCTTCACCCAGGTGAAGCCGGACAAGAAGGGCCGTGACCGTTACTTGGTGCTCTCGCCTGTTCAGGCGGCAAGAGTGCGCGAGATGTTCTCCAATGTGTGCTCGGAGCCCGTTGTTCGTTAGGATGGAGTGAAGCAATAGTTAGTCGGGAGCCTTTAGGCGACCACCCCCAAAGCGGCTCCCGGCAACGCCTGGGCCAAATCAATGCCTGACCACGCCACAGGGTGATCGCGTGAACGCTTCTCCAACCGAGGCTGCCGAGATTCTGGGTGGAACAAGTGCAGCTCATTTTGCTGGTCTTTGACATTCAACTTCGCCGGTCGAGGCCTGGGCTGTTCTGCGCGAACGGCGAGCGTTTCGCTACTGCACCACGGGCGCGATCAAGAGTCTCTTGATCACCCCGGCCATTTTTTCGCTCATGCCGGGGGCGAAGCCGGAATTGGTCCATTCCACCTTGCCGGTGGGGCCGATGATCACCTGATGAGGAATGGATTCCACCCCGTACTTGCGGCCCACGTCCTGCTGGGCGTCCATCGCCACCAGCATCTGCCAGCCACGTGACTGAATGAACTTCGCAACCTGGGCGTCAGGCTCGCCCTGGTTCACGGTGACAAACTTCACCTTGAGGGGGTCGAACTGGGCCATGGTCTTGAGGTTTTCCGGCATGGAGGCCACGCAGGGGCCGCACCAGGTGGCCCAGAAGTCGAGCACCACGATGTGGCCCTTTTCGGCATTGAGATTGAACTGGCCGCCGCCCAGCAAAGGCAGCACGAAATCAGGCGCAGGCTTGTTGAGCAGCGGGGAGGATTCGCCTCCGGTTTCCGGCAGCACCGGCTCTGGAGCGTATTCGAGCTGCCAGTTCTGGTAAACCTGCATCGCGGTCGATGGCGCAAGAGGTGACAGGCGCAGCGCTGCAAGCTGTGCAGAGGGGATGCGGCAGGCACCCAGCAGTGGGGCTGAGCCGACAATGGCATCGCGCTCAAAGCGATCCACGTGCAAGGCAAGCCGCGAGCCGTCCTGAAGCGTCATCCAGTGCGTGGGAAGGAAGGGAGGAGCGCTGCGCGGCGGCGGGGCCGGTGCCTTGGGATCGAGCGGCTGGGTGAGCCACACAGCGGCCGAGACTCGCTCTGCGGGAATGTCGATGGTGTCCGTGCCCGAGGTGAAATGAAGCAGGTTGTCGGTCGCGGATTCGATGCGCCCGCGCAGCAGATCGCCGTTGGGGGCGAGCAGGGCATGGGTGGGGGGCGACTGGCGGCGGAAGCGCGGCACCACCAGGGCGTTGTGCCGTGCCTCTTCTCCCACGGGAGGAATGTGCAGGAAATCGGGCCGCGCCTTCACGCTGAAGTTTGACACGGCGACGTCGCGGACGGGCGAGCCCCACATGGTCGAGGGGCTGAAGATGATGCCGCTGCCCTTGCGTTTCTCCGGACTGATGGGGGCCGACATCACCATCAGATCATTGGCAAAAAGCAGCACCGAGCCCTCGTCAAAGACCATGCGCACATTGATGTCACGGCGCGTGAGGTTGCGCAGTTGCTCGCTGCTGCGCGAGTTGTTTTCCGTGTCTTCGAGCACCGCCCAAAAATCGGTGCCGGAGTAGATCAGGTGCAGTTGCGCCGCGCGGTTGCGCGTTTCCAAATCGCCCACGAACAGCTCCACCGCCAGCGCGCCCCAGAAATTGGGCAGGGTAAGGGTGAAGCTGATTTCATCGCCCGCCATGATGGAAGGGTGACCGAAGGCTCCGCCATCGTTGAGCACCAGCTTGTCATCCTTGAGGCGCACTTCTTTGTCGCCGCCCTTGACGACCTGCCAGCCGGGATCGGAGAAACCATGCGCGGAGGCTTTGGCGGCGTTGAAGTGGATGGCGTGGATGTCCGTGTTTTTGAGGGAGGTCACGGATGCCACGGCGGAGGCAAGCTGAACCCCGTCGGGAGTGATGCTTTTGAGCTCTCCGGAGAGGATGTTGTCATCGCCCAGGAAAAACAGCGCTGGCGCGGGCTTGCCCTCGCTTGTGCCGGCACGGCGAATTTCCAGATCCGGGCGTGCGGTGCTGATGGCCGTGGGTTGAAGGCCGCCCACCGCCCGCCAGCGCAGGACCGCATCGCCGGAACCTTCAAAGGTGCCGTGCAGGTAGGAAGTGCCGACGTGCAGGACATCGAGTTGCGCCAGCGGCTTCTCGGGGGGCTCGCTCAG
>CAINXC010000741.1 GCA_903854655.1 uncultured Verrucomicrobiota bacterium
ACCTTGTTGTCGCGCAGGTACTGGACATTGGTGTCGCCTTTGATGAACCAGAGCAGCTCGTGGATGATGGAGCGCAGGTGCAGCTTCTTGGTGGTGACCAACGGGAAGCCCTGGCTCAAATCATAGCGCGACTGCTCGCCAAACACCGAATACGCGCCCGTCCCGGTGCGGTCCGCCCGGTAGGAACCGTGTTTCAGCACCTTGTCGAGGAGGCGGAGGTATTCGTGCATGGGGAGAAAGGAGGAAGAGTGAAGGAGACAGGGGTGTTGATGAGCAGTGCAGGGAAGAACCCTGGTCAGAGCTATTCCAACTCCTTCCTACTGTCTTCTTCCTCCTTCCTTCTCACTTTTCAATTCCTGATCTCTTCCCCGCCTTGCGCATTCGTCACGGAGAACTGCTCGCGGGTGAAGGTGGTGTCGGCGCGGAAGGTGAGGCGGGCCTGGTACTTGCGTTCGAGACCGACAAGGAGCTCGCCATCCTCGCTGCGCAGGCGCTGCATGACATCGGGGTGGACGGTGACGACGAGGCTCTTTTCGTTTTCGCGGCCGCGCTGCATGACGGCGGAGAGACGGCGCTGGATTTCCACGCTCATGGTGAGCGGGGTTTTCACCTGGCCGTGGCCTTTGCAGGCGGGGCAGGGCTCATAGAGGGCGCTGCCGAGCGATTCGTGCAGGCGCTGGCGGGTCATTTCCATGAGGCCGAACTGGGAGATCTGCAGGATCTGGGTCTTGGCCTTGTCGCGCTTGACGTTGTCGAGCATGGTCTTGTACACGGCCGCCTGGTCCTTGCGGTGCTTCATGTCGATGAAGTCCACCACGACGAGGCCGCCCATGTTGCGCAGGCGGAGCTGGCGGGCGACTGCGACGGCGGCCTCCAGGTTGGTCTCCAGCAGGAGCTTGTCCTGGTCCTTGCTGCCCTTGTTGCGGCCGGTGTTCACGTCGATGGCGACGAGGGCCTCGGTCTGGTCGATGCAGATGTAGCCGCCGCAGGGCAGCCAGACCTGCCGGTAGAAGGCGTTTTCGATCTGCTTTTGAATGTCGTAGGCATCGAACAGCGAGCCGGGGCCGGCGTGGTAGGAGATGCGGCGCTTGGCACGGCGCGAGATGGAGGCGGCCATTTCCTGCATGCGCTCGACGGTGGCCTGGTCGTCGCAGATGACTTCATCGACTTCATCGGTGAGGAAGTCGCGCACGGTGCGCTCGATGACATCGGGCTCCTGGAAGCAGCAGACGGGGGCGTTGTTGTTGTCGCGCTTCTCCACAATGTCATTCCATTGTTCGAGCAGGATGCTGAGGTCGCGGATGATGTGGCGGGCGCGCTTGCCGGTGGCTTCGGTGCGCATGATCACGCCCATGCCTTCGGGAAGGTCCACCTTCTCCAGGATGGCGCGCAGGCGGGCGCGCTCCTTGGGGTCCTCGACCTTGCGGGAGATGCCGAACTGGTCGATCAGCGGCATGAGCACCAGCAGGCGGCCGGCCAGGGAGATGTTGGTGGTGACGCGGGGGCCTTTGTTGCCGATGGGGCCTTTGGTGACCTGGACCATGATTTCCGAGCCCACGGGGTAGAGGCTGGGGATGTCCTTGGCTTCGATCTTCTTTTTGCCGCCCTTGCCGCCTTTGGGGCGGCGGACTTCTTCAAAGCCGCTCTCGATGGCGGCCGGGATGGCGTCCCAGAAGTGCAGGAAGGCGTTCTTCTCGAAGCCGATGTCCACAAACATGGCCTTGAGCCCCTGCTCAATGTTCTTGATGCGGCCCTTGAAGATGCTGCCGACGATGCTTTGGGCTCCGACACGCTCGATGGAGTACTCTTCGAGGACGCCGTTCTCCAGGAGTGCGACACGGTTTTCCAGCGCTTCGCAGTTGATGGCGATGCGGGTGCCTTGCCTGATGTCTTTTTTGCCGGTGAGGAACTGCTTGAGCCGTTGAACGAAGGTGAGGGCCATGGGAGTGTTCTTTCTCGAAAGGGAGGGGTAAATGAGGGAGAGTTAGCGGAACAGACGTTGCAGCAGTGTGCGCGGCTCGGGTTCCGGTCGGATTGCGGGGGGAACGGTGGCGGTTTTGACGGGGATGGCCTTGGGCAGGCTTTTGCGGACCATGGTGTCGTCCACATGGGCCTGGCTGCGCTGCTCGTCGCGTGATTCGCGGGCCTCGGCCTGATGGCCGTCGTCGCCGTCGTCGTCATGGCCCAGGTTCTGGGCCACCACGGGCGAATCGCCGAAGACGACCTGCTCGGTGGGGTTGAAGTTGCCTTCGACTTCGGCGGTGGGAGCGATGGTCACCTTGTAGCCCTGGTCGAGCGCCAGGCACTGCTCCATGATGCGCTGCACCACAGGGGCGGAGCAGCCGCCGCCGGACTTGCCGCCCTGGAGCATGACACAGACGGCGAACTTGGGATTGGTGTAGGGGGCAAACGCAGTGAACCAAGTGTGGTTGTCCTTGGATTTGACGCCTTTGTCGAAACGCCAGAACTGGGCGGTGCCGGACTTGCCGGCCACCTCGTAGCCCTTCACCTGGGCCTTCTTGCCGGTGCCGGCCGGGCCATTGCAGACCTTCCACATGCCGCGCCGGATCATTTCGACTTCGTCCGGCAGGATGCCTTCGGAGGCGAGGTCGGAGCGCACCTCGGGCTCGTGCTCCTCCACCACGCGGGCGCCGTTGACCACGCGCTTCAGCAGGTGCGGGCGGAAGGACTTGCCGGCGTTGGCGACGGTGGCGGCCACCGAGGCGATTTGCAGCGGGGTGGCAAGCACATCGCCCTGGCCGATGGAGGTGTTCGCCGTCATGCCCGGGCTGCGCCAGTTTTCGGAGGGCTTGTGAATCTGCAGCCACTCGCGGGTGGGCAGCACGCCGGGGTCTTCATCCTCCAGCTCGATGCCGGTTTTTTCGCCGACGCCGAGCATGTGGCCGGCCCTGCCGATGGCCTCGATGCCGGCCTTGTTGCCGTACTGGTAGAAGTAGCAGTTGCAGGACTGCATCAAGGCGTCCGACAAGTCGATATTGCCATGCGATCCGCCCTGGGCGGCGATCCAGCATTTCATGGCCTTGTTGCCATAGGTAACGCTGCCGGAGCAGGTGAAGCGGGAGTGCTGGATGTGGGTGAGGCAGCCCGCGAAGGAGGTCACGATCTTGAAGGTGGAGCCTGGCGCGTAGGGCTTGATGGCGCGGTTGATGAGGGGGTTGGTGGGATTGGTGAGGTAGGTCTTGAGGTCCTCCTCATTGATCTTGGGCACCCACTTGTTCGGGTTGTAGCAGGGCACGGAGGCCATGGCCAGCACCTCGCCGGAGTTGGGATCAATCACCACGGCGGCGGCGCGGCCCAGATTGGCGTCGCGCAGGGCTTTTTCGGCGATGAACTGGATGCGCGCGTCGAGGGTCAGCCACACGTCGTTGCCCTTCTTGGGCGGCACAAACTCCTTGGGCAGCTCGCCCACCATGTTGCCCTTCTCGTTGCGCAGCATCACGCGCACGCCGGGCACGCCTTTCAAGTAGCTGTCCATGGTCTTCTCCACCCCGGCGAATCCAAAGTCATCCCACACGGAGTACTTCCACTTCTGCTGCTCTGAGAGGGGGATCAGCGATTCATCCGGCAGACGCACGTAGCCCAGCACGTGGCAGGCGAGGGCGTCATACAGGTACTGGCGGGTGGGGCGGACCTCGGGGAACACGCCCGGGAGCTGCAGGTTGTGCTCGGCAAACTGGCTGAACTCCTCGAAAGTCAGGTCGCTGCGGTACACCCAGGGCACGGCGCCGCCGTTGGTGCGGAAGTGGGTGCGCAGATTGTCCATGGAGCGCTGCTTTTCCGCGTCGGACTCGTTCTTGGCGAGGCCCATCTTGCGCAGGGGGTCGATCACCATCTCATCGAGCACGGCGACGATGTCCGTCTCCTTGACCGTGCGCTCGAAGCCTTTTTCGAGCTTCTTGTACTCCACCTTGGGCAGGGCTACGGGCTTGCCGTGCGATTCGATCTTCATCGCCCGCACCTTGGCATCGACCACGTCCTGCAGGTTGATGCGCACCTCGAAGGAAGGCTTGTTGCTGACCAGGACGATGCCGTTGCGGTCCTTGATCTCGCCTCGCACACCGGGCACGCGCGCCCGCAGATGCTTCGTGGTGGGCAGGCGGCCGCGGAACTCATCGTTGCGCTCGATCTGCAAATAGTACAGCCGATAGACAAGC
>CAINXC010000742.1 GCA_903854655.1 uncultured Verrucomicrobiota bacterium
CTCGATCTGCTCCACCTCGCACACGTGGATGCGGATCAGCGGTATGCCCGTGCAGGCGAAGAGTTCGTTCACGAACACGTCGCGGACCCGGGGGTTCGCGCGGTCAAGGGCAAGGTCGTCGAGCTCGATCCCCAGCATGGGCATCCAGTCTTGGTTGCGGCAGATCAGGAAGTCGATGTGCTTCTGGCTGATCTTGTTGAAGCCGATGCCGTCATGATGATCGAAGACATCCGTGAGCTGGGGCTTGCAGAGGATTCGACAGCGGTTTTGGGACAGCGACACAAGGCACGCGTGAAACCTGGCCTCGGAAGGGTTGAGCAAGGCCTTGGGCGTGTAGTGGTGCTCCTGGGACACCCGGGATTCACGATTCGGAGCGATGAGTTGCATGCTAAGGAATTGTGGAAAATATAGCCAGGGAGTCGTTGCCTGGCAACTGGTCAGGAAAGAATTATCTATGACGCTGCTCTAACGGCAACCGACTTCATAAGTATAATGCTTATCCGACTCATTCCCTCGCGGCATTATTGGGTGATGGGCATGGTGCCATGCGCATTGACCTTGTAGCCGTGCTGCTTGATGTAGTCGTCTCCTGGCAGGAAGGCATCCCCGTTGGCCTTGAGCTTGCGCTGAAGCTGTTCATCGAGACGGGCCTGCAAGCTGGCGTGGGCCGGGTCACCGATGAGGTTGTGCTGCTGGTAGGGGTCAGTTTCGTCGTCAAACAGCAGCCAGGGGCCCGCCAGATCGCGCACATAGGTGTAGCGGGTGGTGCGCAGTCCGCGGTATTCCTTGCCGCCTTTGAGCCTCTCGAATTCACCGAAGGGGGCGACGCAGGTGATGACTGTGGCGTCATCGCCAGGAGGGGGGCCGCCACGCAGACAGGTGCTGTAGTCGAGACCCTCCACAGTCTTGGGAACGGACGCGCCAACGAGGCCCAGCAGGGTGGGCATGATGTCTTCGGAATTGATTGGCGTTTCGATCGACTTCGCTGCCTCGCCCAGTCCCTTGGGCCAGCGGAACAGCATGGGCACGCGCACGGATTCATCGAAGGGCTTTTGCTTTTTCCACAGCCCCTGGGATCCCAGCATGTCGCCGTGATCGGCGCTGAAGACCAGGATGGTGTTGTCGTCGAGGCCGCTCTCCTTGAGCGTCGCCAACAATTCGCCGATGGCATCATCCAGCGCGGTGCAATGCGCGTAGTAGCCGGCCAGGTTCTTGCGTACTTCCATCTCCATCGCTGCGGGAACGTTGGGCCGCAGGGTGAGCTTCATCGGCTCGTACATCGCGCGGTACTTCTGCGGCGCGGTCAGGTAGGGGTCATGCGGTGGGCCCCAGGCCAGCCAGAGAAGGAAGGGCTTGGCAGCCTTGGCGCGGGCGCGCAGATAGTCGCAGGCGTCGCGCGTCTGGTCGAGGGCGTCGTAGCCGGACCACACATGCTTTTCGGGATCATCGCCAAAGTAAGGCGACTCGTTGTAGTTGTGCGTGCATTCCAGCACCTTCCAATAGTCGAAGCCCTGGTGGCGCTCGCGTGGGATGAAGCTGGTGCGACCGTGGCCGTCGATGTGCCACTTGCCGATGGCGCCCGTGTCATAGCCGGCGTTCTTGAGCACCTTGGGCAAGGTGACGGCCTGCGGGTCCAGCGGCAGGTCGTTGAGAAAGATGCCGTGCGTGAGCGGTCGTTGCCCTGTCAGCAGCGAGGCGCGGGTGGGGGAGCAAACCGGCATTCCTGCCACCGCATTGACGAAGCGAATGCTCTGGCCGGCGAGACGGTCGAAATTCGGGGTTTTCACGTTCGGGTCGCCCGCGAAGCCAAAGGCCTGCGGCCGCCATTGATCGGCGAGCACCACGATGATGTTGGGCTGCTTGTCGGCGGCGAATGTGACACTGACGAAACCAAGGATCAGGCAGCCAAGCATGGAACGAAAACGCGAAATCATGAGGCAAACAATAACGCTGCGGACCGACCGGACTGTCGAAGAAGATTGGCGTTCACTGAGCCCGCGCCTTGCTCAGCCACGTCTCGATGCTCATCTCATCGCGATGCCGGGGCCATTCGGCTTCCGGGAATACGGCGAGGTCCTCGTGAGTGTAGCCGGGGACGTCGTTTAGAAGGGCGGGGGTGCCGTCTTCGCGGTCCTCGGTGGCATAGAGCTTGTCCATGAAAATGCCATGCTTGGCGGCCCAATCACCAATGCGGGTGACGGGCAGGGCTTGGATGCCGGCCTCGGTCCAGTTGGGGAAAGCGAGCTGCTTGTTGAGCCACAGGGCGACGGGGCGGGTGATGAAATAGGGCCGGTGGCTGGTGCCTTCGTTGAAGGCGTACTCGAACACTCCCTCACCCGATCCGCATAGCTGCGTCACACGCCGTTGCAGGTCGGCAAAGAAGGGAGCACCGGTCAGTGGCATGTTGACCACTTCATCGGCGCTGCCGTTGTAAACGAGCATGGGTCCCCTGGCGGCCTGCATGGCGTAGATCACGGCTGCACGGTCGCCGAGGAATTGCAGGGACTGGTATGGCAGCCCCTGGCACATGGGCTTGGAGGTGTCCCAGTAGCCGTTGGTTCCGTCGAGATTGCCGCCGCCCGCCACAACGCAGGCATGCAGACGCGGCTCCATCGCGCCTGTCAGGGTGAGGACAAAGGAGCCCAGCGAATAGCCGCCCGCGCCGATGCGTTGCGGGTCCACCTCCGGGCGTTGGGCAAGGCAGGACACGGCCTGCATCACATCTGTGATCATGAGCCCCGCTTGGCGACGGGCGAGGGTGGCGTCGCCCTTGATCATGTCATGGGCGCGGGAGCCGGACTTGCGCTTTGGGTTGCGCTCCCCTTCGCCGGTGGGGTCGTAGGTCAGCACCACGGCGCCGGCCCTGGCGTAGAGGATGCCAGTGTAGAAGGAGTACCAGCTAAACTTGTCGCCGCCGTGGCCGTTGACCACGATGAACCCCGGCAGCTTGCGCTTGGACATGTCCGGCAACGGATCAGGGAGGTAGATGACCGCAGGCACGCGCATGCCGAACTGAGTGCCGTACGTGACAGCCTCCGCCCGCACGCCTGGCGCTGGCTGGAAGCTGCGATGGGTCTCCACCTTCAGCTCCGGCAGCGGATCGCCGACGAAAAAATTAGCGCACATCTGCGACCGCCACGAGCCGATGGGCGAGGCCGTGTCAGCGGCCTGAACCGCGCCGGCCAGTGAAAGGAGCAGCGCAAATTGCAGAAGACTCATGACTGGGAATAGATGCCGGGATTGTGAATGGTCATGAAGCTCTCGGGCTGCGCGAGAGGCTGGAAGCCGAATTGTGAGTAAAGGCCGTGGGCATCTCGGGTCGCCAGCACGAGCCTGCGCAGCCCCTGCAAATCGGGGTGTGCACGGATTGCCTTCATGAGCAGTTTGGAGACGCCGCGACCGCGATGTTCCGGCAGCACAAACACATCGGCAATGTAGGCGAAGGTGGCGAAATCCGTGATCACGCGGGCAAAGCCCACCTGACGGTCCTGGTGGAAGACGCCGAAGCAGAGCGAATGCCGGATCGAGCGCTCCACCACAGCGAGCGGGATGTCCTTTGCCCAGTAGGACTGGCTCAGGAAGGCGTGGATCAGGGAGATGTCCAGGCTCTGCGGATCAGTTGATATGGTGTATGGAGTTTCCTCATTCATCACTTCATCCCGGCTTGCAAAGTCCACAGCTCATCAAAGAAACCGGCCGTGACGATGCCGCCGGGCGAATGCTCGGTGGCGGGCGCATCCACGTCGATGACGGCATAGTCGGGCAGCTTCGGGGTTTGGAAGGCGTTGCTGTGATAGGCGTCTTCGCGGAAGGTGAAGCCGCTGTTGAGAACAATGTAATGTTTGGGGTTCAAGGGGTTGGGAAAGATCAGCACGGGTGCATGATGATCCGGGGAGAAGGAGCGGCCGCCGACCTGGATTCCCTGTGCCGTCCAGCGGATGGGCAGTTTGTCGGCAAGGCGCTTCAGCAGCTTGTTGCTCTGCGGGTCGCCCCAAAGAATGAGGTTGTGGGTGGCAATGTCGGCGTCGGTCACCGTGTCATCGCGCAGCGCCCGCGCCTCGCCGCGGAACTGCCGGTGCCACTCCTTGGCGGCGCGGGCCTCCTCGGCGGCGCACCAATGTCCCACCTTGTCGTTCATGGGCTGGCCGGTGGGGTGCACGAAGACAAAGTCATCGGTGAAGGCATCATCAATGGGGCCTTGCAGACCGTGGCGCTTGCGCAGGCCGCCGTCGTCAACGGAGCCGGTCATCGCCCACTTGGCGCCTGTCTTTTGGAAATGCACCGACCATGACCGGTCCGACCAGGGCTGCGTCGCGCTGATCGCTTCACCATCAATGACCACGCTCACATGCTGCGTGGTGTCGAACGGGCACTGGCCGGATTCCATCGAAAGGGTGAGGGCGGTGACGTTCTTCGAACTGATCGAGACAGTGTTTTGCGGGATGTTCAGGTCGGCCTCGATGCGAGCCTCCTGCCAGTGCTGCGCCATGGCATCGATGGTGGCCCACCCCATCTGATTGTAGCGCAGGGTCCAGGTGGCGAAGCGGATTTTGTGCGGCATGGGATCGCGACCACGGGCGGCGATGGCGTCAATGCGCTGGTTGACGAGCTCCTTCGAGTCAGGGTGATACTTGTGCCCGGTTTTCGGGCCGATGATGTGGACAAGCCTCATGCCCTCAGCGGCCATGGCCTTCTCCATAAGCAGAGTGCATGACATCGCGCTGTCGATTTCTCCGGTGTAGGCGACCACGGGCACGTTCGAGAGATTCACAGCGTACTCAGGGCAGTCATACCAGTGCCAGAGCTTCTGCTCATACCAGGGAGGCGGGGCGCCTTTTTTCAGAATGCCGGTGTAGTCGGGGGTGTCGGTGAAGCCGGCGCCGGGCGCGGCGGCAGCCCACTGAGAGGCATAGTGACAGGCGAACTGCCAGCAGGCCGCTCCGCCCATTGAAAAGCCGCGCGCCACGATGCGGTCGTTGTCGATGCGATAACTGCGCTTAACGTGCGCCAGCGCTTCAAGATAATCAACTTCGCCGGCGAAACGGTTGGCATTGCAGTAGCGCCCATAGGGATGCAGAACAATCGCGTCCGGCGGTGTGAACTGACCGGGGTTCTTCAAGTGATCGGCGAGAAAAGCGACCTCGCTCAGATTGTTTGAGCGCCCGTGAAACCAAACGTCCAGGCGGTGCCTGTGCGGGCTGTCGGCATGAAACGAATCGGGGACCACCAGCCCATATGGCTGCACCGAGCCATCAATGCGGGAGACAAAACCGCGCACCACAAGCCCGGTGGCGGTGGCCCAAGGTGCGTTTCCAGCCCGCAAGGCCGCCGCGCGCTCCATTCCAAGCTTCAACTGCGCCTGTGCAGCGGCAAATTCGCTCTCGCGATAGAAGATGTCATCGGCCAGTGCATAACGGGCGGCGTTGTGGAAGATCTGCACGTCCGGCAGCAGGTCGAGCAAGGCCGGCTTGGGCTTGAGCGCGGTTCGCAGCGAATCAATCTCCCGGTCCAGGGTTTCCACCCCCTTCTCAAGCTCGGCCCGAATGGCGGCGGGCACCGCGATGCCCTGCGGCGGCGACACGTTGGGCACTGGGGGCGCAGCTTCAATCGAGGCTGCGAGAGAGAGACAAAGGGCGATGCGGAGGGACTTCATTGTGGGAGGCTGGGTGTCGGTGCTGCGATGGCCCTGATGGAGGAGATGAACTGGTCGATGTCCTCGAAGCGCGTTCGCGGGTTCATGAAGACGGCCTTTTCGCCCGGCAGCGCACCGCAGCGGCCCAGGGAGTCGTAGTCGGTGTGGGCGATGAATTTGACCCAGTTGGTGTAAAGGCCGATCTTGCCTCTGCGGAGGAAGACCTCGCGATGGAAGCGGCTGTTGCGGTCCACGCGTTCGCGGTAGCCGGGATCGTCATGACGATGGCGCTCAAAATCAAACTCAGCCTCAGGATCGGAGACGACGTTTGGATCGTACATGCGAAAGCCCACGCTGGGCCCCTGGTTCTGCGCGACCATCAGCTTCACCCCCGGCACCTGGCTGAGCCGGAAGCGGAAGTAGTTGGCGTTTTGCAAGGTGTTGGCGATCAAGCATTGAAAGCCTTTCACTCCCAGGTATTGCAAGGCGGCGGAAGCACCGAACAAGCCAGCCGCACCGCGCGAGCATTCGATGGTGGAATGCAGATGGGTCTGACCTTCGAGTTCTGTTTCGAAGTAGCTGAAGTACTCCTCGTCGTGCTCCAGCGCCTTCAGGTCAGCGCCGTTCTTGATCATCACCAGGCTGGAAGTGTAGGGGACGTAGCCCCACTTCTGGAAGTCTATGGTGAAGGAATCGGCGAACTTCAGTTCGCTGAAGCGCTCCGCGTTGCGCTGAAGGCCGGGCAGGGTGGCCTCGTTGATGCCGAGCGGATTGGCGTCGAAGTCGTAGTCGAGGAAAAAGATGAGCGGCCAGCCAATCGCCGAATCGACGTGGATGTGAGGCTTCACGGTGATTTCAAACTGCTCGCACAGCCGGTTGCGCAGGTCATATACCGGCCTCACGCGGTCCACGCCAAAGGTGTCGGTGGTGCCCATGGTGAGCATGATGGTGGGCACCACGCAGTCGAGCTGGAAGCAGGCGGTGAGCTGCTGCTCCAGGCAGGCGAGGTCAATGTCGTTGTTGTCGGTGGCGCGAACGCGGATGGTCTTGCGGCGGATGTTCACACCCAGCAGGGAGAGATTGGTCATGTTGGAGTAATGACCGGCCATGGAATTGATGATGCGGTAGTCCTGCCCGTATTCGAGGCCCAGGTCGTGCGACTGGGGCAGCGACTTGCGGATGCCCAGCAGGTAGCCGTAGAGGTTGCAGAAGGTGCCCCCCTGCGTGAAAATGCCGGCGGCAACGGCGGGATCGTAACCGGCCAGCGAGGCCATCTGGCGGATTACCATTGACTCGAGGTCAGCGGCGGCTTCCGAGTATTCGGGATGCACCAGGTTGGCGTTGGCCAGAATGCCGGCCATGCTGCCGAACAGCGCCGGATCGCAGGGTGAGGTGACCACGTTTTCCACGCTTGCCGGGTCCTCCCAGTTCTTCGACAGGGCGGCGGCAAAAAGCAGCAGAGGATCGGGCCCGTCCTTGGGGTCTCGCATGCCTTGCGGCACCCGGTCCTCACGGCGCAACTGAGCCTCCAAGATTTTGCCGTCGGGATATTGCTGGACCCGTCCGCGCTCCGGGGCCCTGGCCTTCCGAAAGCCAAGGATCGACGCGAACACCGGATCGCCAAAGACCGGCCAGCAAGCGGGATCGCGCGAGAAGAACATCGTGCGCACACGGTCGATTTCGTCGCGAAAGGACGGGGCGATCTGATGCGTCGATGGAATGGTCATGCCTGGATCAGAACGAAGCAAATCATGCGTCTCTGCGCTAAAATCGCCAGCCGACGCCCTGAAGGCTGGATAACTACCTCCTCTGTTCACACTCAATGGCTGTCGCCGAAAGCGCCGGCAGAACCACGGAATCCTGGGATGTGTTCAGTTTTACCCTCGTCACCCGGTCGGGTGCCACCCAGTGGTTCATCACATCAAGTTGCCGCGCATCCAGCGCATCACGCACTGTTTCCGCGGCGATGATGCGCAGAGGGCTCTCGAAGCCCTCGCTCGCAAGCCTGATTTCGACTGGCTCACTCCCTGCGTTGACCGTAAAGAGGGTCACGGATTTCTTGTCCGGAGAGCCGCAGGCAAAGACGTCCAGACCATCCCTCCCGCTAACCACCTTGAGCGGCAGCGGCCGGGCGTGCCGCGTGTAGAGTTCCATCACGTAGTGGGTGGGCCGTTTGAGGATGCCTGCGGGATTGGTCTCGAATGTCGCGCCACAGAAGCTGTTCGCCATGTTCGAGCGGCAGGCGATTTCCACCTTGTCGCAATGGCGCATCATCATGTTGAGATGACGGGCGTTGAAGAGCGCGGTCTCCAGGGTCATCTGCCTGCCGCGCGTCAAGCCCCATTCGCCGCCACTCACATTCCATTCGGTGACGGCGATTTTGAGATGACCGCACCCCGGCGTTGTGTCGATCATCTGCGAGACCTTGCGGAGACTCGAATCGATCTTCGCCAGATCGCGCGTGTATTCGTGCGGGCAGATGAATGCGAGGTCCTTGCCCGCCACGTCGAGCAGTTGCTGCGCGGGATAGGAGGACATCAAAGCGGCTTCAGGATCAGCTTGTTTGATGAGGCGGATGAAGTTCCCGATTTGGGCCAGGTAGTCAGGTCTGTCGCCGGCGATTTCGTTCCCCACCTGCCAGTATCTCACATGATAGGGCGAGGGATGGCCGTTGGCGGCGCGTTTCGCGCCCCATTCTGACGCGGCGTCGCCATTGCAGTACCGCGCGAGATCAGCGGCGCTTTCCGGACCATCGGACAAACTGACGCAGACCAGCGGCCTCGCTCCCACCGCCTCGCAGAACTGGCA
>CAINXC010000743.1 GCA_903854655.1 uncultured Verrucomicrobiota bacterium
CACCACGACCCCGCAGATCAAGCGCCGCTCCGAGAAGGGCGATGCGGAGGCCGTCCTCAAGCAAATGGTGCAGGGTCAGTGGGGATTCTCTGATGAAGAGGCGGACATCAAGGCGGCGAAGCAGCGTGACGAGGCATGGCAGGCGGCCCTGAAGGCACTGGTCAAGCCGGATGAACTGGAGCGCTGGGTGGCGGCGGAGAAACGGAACAACGAGCAGCGCTCCCACGTCTTTGCCCTGGTGGCCGTGGCGGAGCTTGATCGCCGGCTGCTGCTGCTGCCGGAGCAGCGCGACGCGATTGAGAAGCTGGCGCTGGAGGCTGCGAAACCTCTCGGGTCGCTGTCGATGGACATCAACGAACTGTGGCAGGGGAATCTCGGGGGGGCGCTGCTGCTGGTCCATGCCATGGGCTTGAAGAATGTCGAGGCCCTGCTGCAGGAGTCACAGAAGAAGGAGTTCCTGGTGCTGGCGCAGCGGTGCCAGTACCAATGGACCAGGCTGAAACCCAAGCTGCGCAAGAAGACATGAGAAGGACGGCTCAGAGCCTGTGCATGGCTTCCATGCTCGTGATCACGGCGACCCGCGCCGAGGATGCGGGCCTGCCTGCGCTGATCGCGACCGAGGCGGTGCAAAATGCGGTGTCTGCCAAGCTCACCCAGATGGCCGCCGCGCAGCAGGACCGGCAGCGCCCTTTGCTGGACCGCACGATAGCGGACATCGAGCGTACCACGCACCTGCCGGAGGAGAGGCTGAAGCTGCTGCGCATCGCGGGGCAGGGGGCGCTGGAACAGGCTGCGGATGGGAACAGCCGGAGCTGGCTGGCCGAGGTTGAATCCCGGACCAAGGGAGTCGCTCCGGAGCTGGTGCCCAAGGTCCTGGAGAATGTCGGTGACTCCTCGTGGTCCTCGACCAAGCTCACCGAGCAGCCGGGCTGGCGGGAGGCGGTGCGGCTCCTGCTCACGGAAGAGGAGCGCAAGCGCTACGAGCAGGTGGTGGCGGAGCGGGAGGCCTATCGCGCCCGTGCTTTCGGCGAGCTGGTGATGATGGAGGTGCGACGCTCCACAGGCCTGTCTGAGGATCAGTTGCAGCGGCTTCAGCCGCTCATCGAAAGCGCGGTGCGGGACTACCTGCCGGATGTGCTTGCCACCTTTGGCGGCGGTGATGACGGAAGCCTGTACCTCGGCTATGTCACGGTGTTTGTTTTGGGAGTGCCGGAATCAGATGCGAAGGCCATTGTGAAGCCGGAGCAATGGGCGAAATGGCAGGCTGCCGGGGGCAGGGCGGCCGGCAACTGGTCGTGGATCAAACAGCAGCACGAGCAGCGGGTGAAGAAGAACAAACCATGAGATTGAGCCCTCCTTTTTTCCTCCTTGTTCTGCTGGCCATGACTGCGATGGCGGATGAGCCGCAGGCCACCCTGTACTGGCGCAACAGGGAATCGCTCGCCGGCGCGCTGGTCGGCGCGGATGCCTCCAGCCTCACGTGGCGGACGGATCTGGTCACCGGGCCGGTGGTGCTGGATCGCTCGAAGCTGCTTCTGGTGGACTTCGCCAGGCCTGACAAGCCCGAACCCACCAAGGCGTCTTGGTCACTGCTTCTGCGCAATGGCGACTGCATTCATGGTGACGACGCCAGGATCGGCGGGGATGCCATCACGATGACCTGTCCGCGCCATGGCACCGTCAGGGTGCCGCTCAGCGCTGCGCGCAGCCTGCGGCGCCTGCGTGGCGAGGATGTGCTCTATGCAGGCCCCTGCGGCCAGGCGGGCTGGAAGGGGGAGGGTTTCACCACGGACGGCGGGGCGCTCGCCACCCGGCAGTGGGACCAGACCTTGCAACTGCCCCTTGAACTGCCTGCCAAGCTGTCATTGGAGATCGCCCTGCGGTCCACCCAGCTCCTCAATTTCAAGCTCACGCTGACCCAGGCCGCTCATGCCTGCCCCACGCTGGAGACCTGGGGCTCGGACCTGGTGCTCGTCGCTCCCGAGGGGTCAATGCGCTTTGTCCCCTTGCTCAAGCTTGGCGAGGGGGAACAGAGCCTGGGGTTGCGGCTCCTGCTGGATCTGGAAGCCGGCAGCGCGCAGGTCTTTGACCATGCGGGCAAGGAACTAGGCAGCTTGAAGTGGACTCCTGCCGCTCCCAAGTCCCCAGGCACTGGCACCGGCCCCATGGTCCCGGAGTTCGGCAGGATCAGGAGAATTTCGGTTGCCGGGAAGACCGGCTCCGCCCGGTCTTCCGCCTCCGCATTGGTTCCCGGCATTGCCATCAAGAATCGCGGGGCCAACTGGGTGATCGACGAGCTGTGCGCGCGCCGCTGGGATGGCAGGCTGCCACGGACCGTTCCGGGCGATCTGCCCTGCGTGGAATTCACCGACGGCACCTGGAAATCGGGCGATGAGGCCAAGGCTTTCGACCTGGGACAGGTGCAATCCGTCGCGTGGTCCGCCGACGTGCCGCCCCTGCGGCCGAAGATGCCGCGCGCGGCCGCTGCATTTGCGGACGGAACAATGATTTCGGGCTCGCTCGTCTCGTTTGCCGGCGGCGGTTTTGACATGCGTGCGCCGTGGTCCGCAGGGCCTGTCCACAGTTCCGGGGAAGGGCTGCTGCGCATTGTGTTTGAACCGCCCGCCAGCCCTGCGAATGAGCCTTCGCCGGCCACGCTGGACTTGATCCACGCGGGTTCCGTGACCATTCATGGCAGCATTTCCGGGGATGGCGGCAAAGAGCCGCTGTGGCGCTTTGTGGGGGGGCGTGCTGCGCTGCCCGTGGCCGTTCCTTCCAGGCGCGAGGATGTGGAGCTCACCTGGGCAAGACCTTTGGAAACAGAGCCTCAGGCGCCGGCCAGATCGTTCCTCATCACCGATGCCGGCGATGTGCTGAGCGCAAGCATCCTGGGCATCGACGAAACCGGTGTCAGCTTTGCCTCGCCCTGGACGGAGGCGCGAACCCTGGCTCACGAACATGCGCGAGCCATTCGGATGGCGGCACGCAAGGTGGAATCCAAAGGCTTCCGCGATTCCGGCTGGGGGGTGGTCAAAGGCGATGATCATCTGGCCAAGGTTACTCCCGGCGAAAAGCCGGATGAAGACATGCTGCGGCTGGAGCCCGGCGGTGCCTTCGGGCACCCGTACCTGGGGGGCGGCGATGACATCCGCTTCTCCATGAGCATGCCCGACCACTATGGCGGGCTGAGCATGGAATTCTTTGCGGGCGATGGAGCGGACGAGCACGAAGGCTTGAAGCTGATGCTCTGGCGCTCGGGCAATCAGCTCTATGCTGTGGCCGGTGATGCCAACAACGGTGTTCGTCGCGACCAGATGCTGAAGGATGACGGGGAGGCCCCTGTCAGCATCCGGATCATCTTCAATGATTCCAAGGTGCAGCTTTTTGCGAATGAATCGCCCATGCTGACCGAGTCAGTGACCCCGGCGCAGCGCCGGCAGACCGGCCTTCGCCTCTCATGCGCTTCGCTGTGGGGCAACACGATGAGAACAATGGAGGTGTCCGATTTTTCCGTGGCGGATCATCCCGGGTCCTTCGATGCGGTAAACGTCACGGAAAGGGCGAAGCGCGAGGCGCTGCTGGTGCCGCGCTTCCGGCGCGAAAGCCCGCCCTCGCATGCGCTGGTGGCCGTGAACGGGGACGTGATACGTGGTCGGGTGGACGCCGCCACCGAAAAGCTGGTGCGCTTCACCTCCGGATTGGAAACCATGAACATGCCCGCCGAACGGGTGCGGAACATCATCTGGCTGCGCAAACCCGCACCTGACCCGAAGGACGGAAGCACTCCTCCCGCCTCTTTGGCCGCACCGCCCAAGGCCGCCGCAGCCAGCCACTGGCTGGTGCTTCAGGACAACTCCCGGCTGGCTCTCACCATCGACGCCTTTATGCCGGACAAGGTGCTGGGGCGCTCGGAATTGCTCGGCAAGTTCGAGGTCCCGTTGAACAAGATCGCCCTGCTCCGGTGGGCGCCTGCATCTGCGACGTCGGCCTTGAAAAGCTACACGGACTGGCAGCTCGAAAACGCCCCGGAGCCCGTGCTGCCGGAGGGCGGTTCACAAGCCTCGCCGCTGCTGGGCAAGGCGGCGCCGGACTTCAAGCTGCCCTTGCTGGACGGAGGCGACTTTGAACTTTCGAAGATGCGCGGCCAGGTGGTGGTGGTGGACTTCTGGGCCACCTGGTGCGGCCCCTGCGTCGCCTCCATGCCGGATCTCATCCAGGCGATGAAGGCCTTCGAGGGCAAAAAAGTGCAGTTCATCACACTCAATCAAGGCGAGCCCGAGGCGCAGGTGCGGCGCTTCCTCAAGCTCCGTGACTGGAAGCTGCCGGTGGCCATGGACGCCCGGCAGGAGGCGGCGGGCAAGTATGGTGTGGAGGGCATTCCGCACACCGTGCTCATCGGCACGGAGGGCAAGGTGGAATGGACCCACACCGGCCACACCTCCGATGGCGCTGAGAAGCTGACCGAAGCGGTAAAGAAGGCTTTGCACGAGTGAGGACTCGCGCCCAGTCTGCCCGTTCCCACAATGAAATTCCTCATGCTCTCCGCACTCATGGCCGGCAGCGCCCTGGCCGCTGATCCCGCTGTTCTGAAAAGCGAGTTCATTTTTGAAACCGCGCCGTTCGCGAGCAGCCATGCTTCGACGATGGCGGAAACCCCAGGCGGGCTCGTTGCAGCGTGGTTTGGAGGCACGGCGGAGGGAAAGCCCGATGTCGGCATCTGGGTTTCACGCCAGGTCGATGGCGCCTGGAGCGCCCCTGTGGAGGTGGCGAATGGAATTCAGCCCGACGGTGCCCGGCTGCCTTGCTGGAATCCGGTGCTGTTCCTGCCGAAGGCGGGGCCGCTGCTGCTGTTTTACAAGGTGGGGCCTTCGCCCAGCACGTGGTGGGGAATGCTGCGCACCTCAATGGATGATGGCAAAACCTGGAGCGACGCGACGAGGCTGCCACAGGGCATCCTGGGGCCGATCAAGGACAAGCCGGTGCAGCTTGCGGACGGCACGCTGCTCTGCTCCTCCAGCACGGAAACCACGGACAAACGTTCGGCATGGAGGGTGCATTTTGAGTTGAGCAAGGATCTCGGCAACACCTGGAGCACCTCGCAACCCTCGTCTCCCGGCGAGCCCGCGATTGACGCCATTCAGCCCAGCGTCCTCTTCCTTGGCGGAGACAAGCTGATGGCGGTGGGGCGCACCAAGCAGGGCAAGGTGTTCGACGTGACATCCGAGGACCTGGGCAAGACCTGGGGCGCGATGGGCCTTCTCGACCTGCCGAATCCCAATTCTGGCACGGATGCCGTCACGCTGAAGGACGGGCGGCACATGCTCATCTACAACCACACCGCCAGGGGCCGCAGCCCGCTGAACCTGGCTCTATCCGTTGATGGCAGGACCTGGCAGGCCGCCGCAGTGCTGGAGGATGAACCCAAAGCCGAGTTCAGCTACCCGGCGATCATCCAGACCCGCGACGGTCTTGTGCATGTGTGTTACACCTGGAAGCGCAAGCGCGTGAAGCATGCGGTTGTCGATCCAGGCAAGCTCACCCTGAAGCCTATCGTAAACGGAGTGTGGCCATGATCATGAAACCCTGTATTCTCCTCGCTCTTGCCTTCGCCATCACCGCGCGGGCGGAGCCCCTGGTTCGCCTGCCGTACAACAATCCGGATCTGGTCGTTGACCTTGGAGTGGGCCTCTGGGCCTGGCCGCTGCCGATGGACTTCAACGGCACCGGCAAGCTCGACCTGGTCGTGAGCTGTCCCGACAAGCCTTACAACGGCACCTACGTGTTTGAGAAGACGGTCGGCGGCGTGTTCAAGAAGGGGCGGCGCATCGGCTCGGGCGTGGCCAATGTCCGCGTCAGCCAGGTGGATGGGAAAGACGTGGTGACCACTCCGGGCATGACTTATCCCGACTTCTTGAAGACCGGCTTTGCCAGCGGCGTGAAGCTGCCGTTGCCCGGCAACCTTCATCCCAACAAGGTGCGCGCCAATGAGTGGCACTTCGCCGATCTGGACGGGGACGGCAGGCAGGATCTCGTCGTGGGCGTGGAGGACTGGACCAACTACGGCTGGGACAACGCCTATGACGACAACGGCCACTGGACCAGCGACCTGCTGCATGGCTTTGTTTACTTCGCCAGGAACACCGGCACCAACGACAGGCCGGCCTATGACAAGCCCGTGCTGCTCAGGGCCGGCAACACACTGCTGGACGGCTTCGGCATGCCTTCGCCCTGCATCGCGGACTTCGATCACGACGGCGATCTCGACCTGATCTGCGGCGAGTTCATCGACGGCTTCACCTACTACGAGAACATCGGCACCAAGCAGAAGCCCAAGTTCGCCCAGGGCCGGCGCTTGAAGCACGACGGCAGGTTCATCCACATGGACCTGGAGATGATCACCCCCACCGCCATCGACTGGGATGGCGACGGCAACGTGGACATCATCTGCGGTGATGAGGACGGCCGTGTGGCCTTCCTCAAGAACACGGGCAAAATGGTCGATGGCGCTCCCGACTTCCTGCCGCCGGTGTACTTCCAGCAGCAGGCTGATGATGTGAAGTGCGGCGCGCTGGCCACGCCTGTGGCCTTCGACTGGGACGGTGATGGTGATGAAGATATCATCAGCGGCAGCAGCGCCGGGTATATCACCTTCTATGAGAACTTGAGCGGCCCGAAGGAAGCCCATCCCAGGTGGGCGGCACCGAAGCGCCTGGAGGCCGATGGCAAGGTCATCCGCATCATGGCCGGCCCCAATGGCAGCATCCAGGGGCCCGCCGAATGCAAGTGGGGCTACACCACCATCAGCGTGGCAGACTGGGACGGCGACGGCCTGCCGGACATTCTGTGCAACAGCATCTGGGGCAAGGTCGTGTGGTTCCGCAACATCGGCACCCGCAAGCATCCCAAGCTGGCCGCCGCGCAGCCGATTGAAGTGGAGTGGAAGGATCCCCAGCCGCAGCTCGCCTGGGGCTGGCAGCGGCCCGAGGGCAAGGCCCTGCTCACGCAGTGGCGCACCACGCCGGTGGTCGTGGATCTGGACCAGGACGGCCTGCCGGACTTGGTGATGCTGGATCAGGAGGGTTACCTCGCGTTCTTCAAGCGCTCCGCCGATCGCAAGCTCCTGCCGCCGCAGCGCGTGCTTTGCGATCAGGACGGCAAGCCCTTGCAGTTCGCCACAGGAGCGGCGGGCAAATCAGGCCGCCGCAAGCTGACCTTCACGGACTGGGATGGCGACGGCAAGCTGGACATCCTTATCAACAGCGCCAACGCCGAGTGGTGGAAGCAGGTGGGGCGCAAGGACGGGAAATGGCTGTTTAAGAACATGGGCAATCTCAGCGAAACCAATCTCGCCGGCCACGACACCAGCCCCACCACGGTCGATTTCACGGGCGACGGTGTTCGCGATCTGCTGCTGGGGGCGGAGGACGGGCACTTCTACTACCTGAAGAACCCGAGGCATTGATCCATGTTTTCGCGTCTTCTTGTCCTGTGTTCCATTCTCGGCCTTGGCCTTCCGCTGGCCGCCGCAGGAACCTCGGCCATGTGGGTCTATAAGACGGAGGCGCTGATCGCCGATCCGGCGGCACCCGCGGAGTTGTTCACCTTCTGCAAGGCCCGGCAGATCACGGATCTCTTTTGGGACACGCACTATGCTGGTGCCGAAGGCGCCCTTGTCATTGATCACGCGGCGGAACTGCACGCCTTTCTGCGTCAGGCTCATGCGCATGGGCTGCGCCTGCACGCCCTGAGCGGTGATCCGTCCTATGTGCTGCCCTCCCATCAAGAGCGCGCTCTGGCCAGGCTGGATGCGACGATTGAATTCAATGATGCAGCCCCGATTGAGGAGCGATTCGCCGGGGTGCATTTTGACATTGAACCGCACGGCCTGCCGGCGTGGAAGAAGGCCACCACCGCTGAGAAATGCGAACTGCTGACGCAAATGGTGGAGGTCAATGCCAAGGCCATCGAGCGGCTGCATTCCCGCGCGCCGGGAATGCTCTACGGCGCCGACGTCACCTTCTGGTTCGACAAGGCGAATGCGGACGGTTCGCCCGTGTACCCGGTGACCTTTCGCGGTGTGACCAAGGACGCCACCAAGCACCTGCTCGACCTCGCCGACAACGTCGGCATCATGAGCTACCGTAACAAGGCGGACGGCCCCAATGGCATCCTTTCGTTGGTGGAGAGGACGATTCATTACGCCGACACGACCACGGGCAGGGCGTATGTAGGGATCAAGATGGCGAACATAGGCCCTCCCATGGAAGGCTTTTACGGGCAGACCGAGGCTGCGATGCTGAAGGCCCTGGAACCCATCCAGACGATGTTTGCGAATGATCGCGGTTATGCCGGCCTGGCCTTCTTCATGTATGGGGCGTATCGGCAGATGGCGAAGTAAGTATGGAAGAACCTGTCCATTTCAGTGATGATCTCCTTGCGTCCGGGCTCTTTTGACTCAGGACTTAACCGCGTTTGTTATCGAAGAGCTCAAGAAGGGACACCGTGGCAGCACACCCATTATCAAGGCCGTCCGGGAAAGGTTTGGCTTGTCGCTGGTTGATGCGAAGGATCTGTTCGTGAGATGCACAGAGGGGAAAAGTCTGTATGAATACCAGGAATCGCTGCTTCCTGACCTTGAAACGGCGCTGGAGAAGTTGGATTGCGAGCAATAGAGTGCCGCGACAGCGTTTTGGAGTGCGGTGGCAAGCGACAGCGCGACACCGCTTTGAGAGGCCACAAGGCTTCGAGATACCCGATGTGTCAGCGAAGGCCTGGATCGGTCAGAGAAGTTGGGGGACGGCG
>CAINXC010000744.1 GCA_903854655.1 uncultured Verrucomicrobiota bacterium
CGCAAGCACTCCGCCATCGGATACCTCACCCCCAACCAGTTCGAAACCCAGCAACTCAACCTCAACTAAGCGACAAGTGGTCCAAAAAGGCGTTGCACCTCAATCCTTCACCGCATCAGGTTGCGGAACTTGGCGTACGTGATGTCGATGTTCGAACGGATCTGCGTGGCGCGTGTTGACCACTCCACCTTGGAGCCTTCCTTGATCACCTTGGCCCCTTTCAGCTTCTGGCGCAGCAACTCCCCGCGCTGTGCCTGCTCGCGCTTGTACTGCGGCCAGCTCATCATGTAGTTGCGGTTGGCCTCCAGTGCGGGGCTGGTCACCCCGGTGTTCGCATCCGCCTGCTTGGCGGTGTACCCGGCGCGCACCAGCATCCGCGCCCGCTCGTCCAGGGCGCTCACCATCGTGTTGCAAAGCTGGTAGCCCAGGCTGTAAGCCTCGATACCGGCCTTGGGCTTCTTCTTGCCTTCGTCCGCCAGATCTTCGCGCAGACTCACGAGATTTTGGCGGATGCCGCCTGGAACGCTCTCATCCAGCGGTGCCACGACCCATTCCTCTGCGTTGAGAGCCTGCTGGGATAGGATTTCGATGCGGGGCCGGTTGGGGTCGATTTCGAGGGGGGAAGCATCAGACTTCTGAGCGCTCGCCGACACTGTTGCTGAGGACACCCCTTCGCGGACTGTGAGGTTCCTCAATTCCAGCCTGGATCCGGAGACGGCGAAGAACCATCGAGTTTTTATTGTGGCGAGGGTGGGATGCTGTCCTTTGACTTCCGCTCGGTCGATTCGGGCTGCCATCAGGTCGCCCGTCCATTCAAGATGCACGGGATACCATTGGCCCGATTTGAGATTCATGCTGGTTTCACCCAGCGTCTGGCCAGGGCGAATTTTTTTCACCTCTGTCGAATCTTCCGC
The DNA here is from genome assembly GCA_903854655.1 of uncultured Verrucomicrobiota bacterium. Taxonomy (GTDB): domain Bacteria; phylum Verrucomicrobiota; class Verrucomicrobiia; order Verrucomicrobiales; family Verrucomicrobiaceae; genus CAINXC01. The sequence goes on from CAINXC010000744.1 coordinate 915, forward strand.
GATCTTTGCATTTGTTGGGGCGATGACAAGGCGAGCCACATGACCGTACGCAGAATCACAGCCGACAACTAAAGTCTTGGCTCCATCGAAAAGAAACTCAAAATCAATCACTGCGCTTTGCAGCCCAATCTGATGCCAGAGCACGGCGGCATGATTCTGAGCAGGTATGTCCGTAGCCACGAGCTCACCATTTTTGACAGTCCAGGCTCCTTTGTCCACGCTCCACTCGGGTCCTAGTGGGTCTTTGAAATTGGGGTGCGCGACGACCTTGCCCGGCTGGACAAGCACGGCGTGCAAAAAAGGAGCGAAGAGGAGGCTGCACAAGTTGCAGAGTATAAAGTGGCGAAAGTGGTATTTCATGGGAGGGCAAGGAAGGTTTCAACGAGGGATTCGGAAAGCGGGCGGGACGGTTGCAAGAATTCTCACATGAAGACACCAAGGCACGAAGAAGGGTGGGTGCAAACGAGGCTTTTGTAAAAAAAACCACTTTGTGCCTTCGTGCCTTTGTGTGAGCCTTTCCTATGACCGAAGAACTTGAAGGCATCGCCAGGGACGTGGTGGACGCGGCCATGAAGCTGCAGATGGCCCTGGGGCCGGGGCTGCTGGAGAGCGTGTACACCGTGCTCCTCGAAAAGAAGCTGACGGAACGAGGCCACGCCGTGGAACGGGAGAAGGCCATCCCCGTGGTCTTTGAGGGCGTCCAGTTCGAGATGGGATTCCGTGCGGATTTGATCGTTGACGGTTGTTTCATCGTGGAGCTGAAATCAGTGGAGAGGCTGGCTCCTGTTCATGCCGAGCAACTGCTCACCTAACTGAAGCTGACGGGGATGAGGCTGGGGCTGTTGATCAACTTCGGCGAGGTGCGGCTCAAGGACGGAATCAGGCGCGTGGCGAACTGAGGGAATTCTCACACGAAGCCACCAAGGCACGAAGGTTTCGGCAAACACCCACCCCATCATCCTCAGATCCTTTGTGTCTTCGTGCCTTTGTGTGAGCCTTCATCCTTTGGGCGCCAGCACCACCCGGAAGCCGCAGTTGTTGTACCGGCTCTTGGGGCCAAAGTGGCCGCGCCCGGAGGACAGCATGACCCTGGGCATCTCATCGAAGAACGACGAGCCGCGCATGACCCTGGTTTCATCCTTGTTGCTGTACTTGTCCTCCACCCACTGCGCCACGTTGCCCGCCATGTCGTACAAGCCAAAGCGGTTCGCCTTGAAGGTGCCCACGGGGGAGGTGAGGGGGTAGCCGTCCGTGAGGCCTGCGATGACCGGGCGGTTCTTCGGTCGTGAGGGTATCAACGCCTCGCTCCCGGCGAAGTTGCCGGCACCTGACGGGGGCGGGAAGGTGCCGTCCCAGGGATACACCTCATGGATCTTGCCGTTTTTGCTTTCCGGGGTGGCCCGTTCGTCTTCCAAGTCGCCGATGCCTGCGGCAACGCTCCATTCGTGGTCCGTGGGCAGGCGGTAAGTCTTGCCTTCCTTCTGGCTGAGCCACGCACAGAACGCCCTGGCTTCATCCCAGGTCACGTTCACCACCGGATGCAGGTCCTTGCCCGGCCTCGCCGCTATTTTCCAATCGGTGTTCACCCCGCTGTTTGCCTGGGCATAGGCGGCATAGTCAACGTTGCGCGTGTCATGGATGCAGAACTGCACCTTGGTGCCCGGCACAGTGACGAACTCCATGCCGAGGCTGTTGGTGAAGGTCTGGCCGGCTGCGTTTGTCCCGGAGGGCGTCTCCCTGATCTTCCTGTCGCCGTGCGCCTTTTGCAGGTGGTCGGTTTTTTCGCCGGTGTACGAGGTGAAGGAATCGTTGAAGGAGAAATCGAAGCCGAGCTTGGGATCAAAGGCGGCGGGATCAGCGCCGGTTTGCACATGGATGATGCGGCCGCCTGTGCTCCACCAGTGCCACGTCCTCATATACCCCTTTTCGTTGTGGGTTCGGGCCGTGCCATTGCTCAGGAAGGTGATGTCCCAGTCCCACTGGCCGCCGTCCACTGCACGGTTGTGAAAGGACCAGTCCGATGCGAGCAGGGCTTTTTTCAAGTCGCCTTCGCCCGCCTGTGGCTTTGATTCCGGCAACTCCTTGATTCGAAGGTTGCGGAACTGCACCCCGTCCGGCCTGAAGTTTTGCAATCCCAGATAGCCCTCCAATGAGCGGTTGCCGGTGAAGTCATTGACGATCTGACCGTTCAATTTCACAAGGTAATGCTGGCCGGTGGCGGTGATTTCCAGCTCGTTCCATTGGCGCACTTTCATTGGCACCGAGGTTGGTGACTGGACAAACATGATGGCTCCGGTGGCTTCCAAGCCTCCCCCGGTGTCGGAGATGTCCACATGATAATGATCGTAGTTGTTATCCGGCACATGAGGGTCCGTGCCGGGGTGGGGAAAACGCAGCGGCACTCCTGAATTGCCCGTGGGTGAGGTGATCTTCAAATCCAGCCTCAGCGTGAAGTCTTTGAATGACCGCCTGGTGTAGCAGTAATAGCTGATGACCTTCTGGTCCTTTTCCCTCCAAAGGGTTGCCACGCCATCCTCCATGTCCATCCCACCCGGCCCGCATTGCTGCCAACCATCCCGGTGATCGCGATCCAGCAGCGGAACAAACCCGTCCTCGGTGTTGGGTGCTGCGGGCGACACCGTCACAGACGTGATCCCATTCTTCACAACAGGCAGGTGCACTTTCGCATACCAAGCACCGGCCCCGCCCAGGACGAGGACCGCAATGATCACCAGCTCCGCCGCAGAACCTTTGGAGCGAGTCGGCCCGCCTTCAGCATCCTTGGCCCGGCTTCGCTCTGGCCGGGTTCCGGGGGGTATGATTTCCATCCGCACCTCTTCAGCCGGCTGCCTGGCTGGCGGGGGATCGGCGGGCAGCGGCATGGTGGCCTGCTCCACGGCCAGCTTCATGTCGCTGGCCTTTTGATAACGTTCCGCAGGTTCGATCTCGAGGGCCTTGACCACCACCTTGTCCACACGCCTGTCGACTTTGGACCTTGCCGAGGGCAGGGCGAAGTAGCCCTTGGGCGTTTCGCCGGTGAGCATTTCGTACAGCATGATACCGAGGGCGTAGATGTCTGAGCGCTCGTCGGCTTTGCCCTCATATACTTCGGGGGCGGCGTAATCCACCGTGCCCATGGCGGTGCCCGGCTTGGTGAAGCGCAGCGCCATCACGCCCATGGGGTCGCGCGGGTCAAAGACATCCGGCTGCGGCGGCTCGGGAACTTCAATCGCATGCTCGGCCGGCTTCAGGGCGAGCCCGAAATCCGCCAGCTTCACCCGCCAGTCAGGGGTCACGAGCACATTCGCGGGCTTGATGTCGCGATGAATCACACCGTTGTCATGCGCGTACTGCATCGCCTCGCAGATCTGGATCGTGAGATTCAGGGCCTGCTTTGGATCAAGTTTCGATTGGTGGATCAGGCGGTGCAGGTCGGTGCCCTCCACATGCTCCATGACGAAGTAGAGGTGCCCCTCGGTTGTCTGGCCGAAATCGAAGATGGTGACGATGCCGGGATGATTGAGGCTGGCGAGCAGGCGGGCCTCGCGATGAAAGCGCATGACGAACTCGTTGTCCTGCGCCAGCTCGGCGGGCAGCACCTTGACCGCCACGGTGCGGTTGAGCCTGCGCTGCCTGGCCTTGTACACGGCGCCCATGCCTCCGCGACCAATCAGGCATTCGATGGGATACTCCGGCAGCAGCCTGGACAGGTGCTCCGGGTCCGGGGGTGTCCAGGCGCCGGGGGCCGGCCCTGAAGCCTGCGACTCCAGCGCCCTGGCAAGCAGATCTTCAGGCGCATTGCCGCGCAATTCGTCTGCGTGGGCTGGGTTGGGTGGATCGGGCTGCATGGGAGGAGAGGTGTGCAAAGGAGGCTTCGCAATCGCGGCGCGGGAGTTGCACACTTTTTCTCAATCCCTTCACCGGCACGCCATCAGTTCACCGAGCTCGGCCTTGATGTTGGCGGGGGTGGGATCGTCCAGCGTGGCGGCGACCTGCTGCTCGATGATGGTTTTCCAGGCCTTGCGCAGGCGATGCACGTCGGACTTGAGGGTGTTGACGTTCTTGCCCAGGCGGACGGCCAGCTCCTCATAGCTGGTCTCGTTGTCCTGGCCGATGAAGGGGCTCAGCGCGGCAAACAACTCGGCCTTTCCCGACTCAGCGTATTCGGCCTCCAGCTCGCGCATGGTGGAACTCAGCAAGGTCTGGATCCAGTGCTGCTGATACACGCGGTCAGGGGTCATGTGATCCACGGGCTCCGCGAGGTGGCGCTCCTCCTCGCTCATCGAGCCGAGCGGCACCACCTTGCCGTCGCCGCGCTTCTGGGCTGTGGCGTGGCGGTGCCGGTCGATCAGGAAGGAG
>CAINXC010000745.1 GCA_903854655.1 uncultured Verrucomicrobiota bacterium
ATCCAAGGTGGCGGAGGAACCGCAGGAAGAACCGGGTGACAACATCCCGCTGGCCTTCAGGCTGGAGAACCTCAAGACGGATCATGCCTACCTTGCCGAACGTGGACTCACGGAGGCAACGGTGGCTGAGTTTGGTCTTGGCTTCTGCGCGAAGGGCACCATGGCTGGACGCATCGTCATTCCGATCAACAATGCCAGCGGCGAACTTGTCGGCTACGTCGGGCGCTGGCCAGGCCCACCGCCTGAAGAGCGTCCGAAATACAAGCTGCCGGCAGGGTTCAAGAAGAGTGCGGAGGTGTTCAACCTCGACCGTGCTCTGAATGAACAACAAGGTCTGCCGTTGATCGTTGTCGAAGGGTTCTTTGATGCGATCAAGCTCTGGCAACAGGGCTTTCATCGCGTCGTGTCCATCATGGGCAGCTCGCTTTCCGTAAAACAGGAAGCATCGCTGCTTGAGGCGTCCGCCTCTCGACCGGGCATCATCTTGATGTTCGATGAGGATGACGCTGGACGTGCCGGGCGCGAGAAAGCTCTCGTCCGTCTGGCGCGACAAGTCTTTGTTCGAGTTGTGCCACTTCCCCAAGAAGGGGTGCAACCCGACCATCTCACCGAGAACGAGCTTCACGCTCTGCTGGACTGATCCCCCTACTCTCCCTCAACATGGACGTGCATTGCAGCACCTGCCGCGAGCCCTGGGACACATTCCACCTCACGCAGGACGCCATCTACGACACAGGCCTCTCACATGACGAGGCTTCAGCGTGGCGCAGGCTTCCCTCTTCGGAAAAGCTTGCTCCGCGATACCGGGCCGAATTCACCAGCGCAGGCTGGCAGTTTGGCGCAACCCTCCTCAACGTGATCCGCTGTCCAGGATGCCGGCAGGGCGACCAGCCCGACCCCGAAACCCTGTACTTGAAGGCCAGCATTGAGGAAATCCTTGGCGATGACTTTGATGCCCTTGCCTCTCACTTCAACGACCATCAGCTATGATTCTTGTCATCGAGGCGAGTCCCCGGTTTGATATGGGACAGCTCGTCGCTACTCCAGGAGTCCTGGAGGTTTTGACACACCATGAACTCCTGGGGGCGCTCCTGAGGCACTCGCGCGGCGACTGGGGCGACCTGGACGCCGAAGACAAGCAAGCCAACGACGACGCCCTCAAACAGGGTTCACGACTGCTCTCCGCCTATCACGCGGCGAGCGGCCCCAAGTTCTGGATCGTCACCGAATGGGACAGGTCTGTCACCACGGTGCTGCTCCCGAGCGAGTACTGACCAACGCTGCCCAAGGCAGCACGCTCTCGCATCAACAAGGTGCCGTCCCGATCAGGGCGCGAGAGTGAATCACACCCCGATCAACCTGCTTCAACAGGCGGACGGCATAGAAACGAGTGAAATGGAACAACTTGAGTTTTTCAAGCACGAACGTGCGCCTCCGGCAAAAAAACCGCCAGGGACGCATGAATGGAAGGTGGTGAGTCTCCGGGAGTGTCCCACCCCCGAGTCGATGATGGTGATGAATTGTCCGCAGGATGCTTTGAACTACTGGAACCGGCACGTCGCCGGGAGTCCGCAGTTCAACCCGGATTGCGAATGCGTGGCCGTCCTCGTGCTCAACACAAAGCTGCGCATCAAAGGTCATTACATCGTGTCGGTCGGCACGCTCAATGAAGCGATGGCCTACCCGCGCGAGATATTCCGCATCGCCATCATGGCCGCCGCCCATGCGATCGTGCTCATGCACAACTTATGTGCCGAAGCACATAAATTATGTTATGTGGAGCGCCCGTTTATGTGCAGCACAGAGGCGTAGAGCCTCAACAGGGGCCGGTTTGATCACACAGATCAAGCCGGCCTCTTCACATAAACAGGGGTGGTTTTTCGCGCACGGGGCAGAGGCTTTTTCATCGGTGGTGCCTGGCGTTCGTATCCTTTGGTGATGGAGGAGGTGCCGCTTTTATGCTTGAGCACTGGTACAAGGAGAAACGCACCCTCGTTGACTTCCGGCGTGGCCCTCTGGGGCCATATTTCGATGGCCTTGCCGCTCATCTGCGAGCCAAAGGATACACTCGGTCTGGCGGTCGTTATGTTCTGGGCAAGAGCTGCCTGTTCAACGCCTTCTTGATTGAGCACGGGGTTTCCCGCTGCAAGGAACTCTCTGAGTCTCTTGTCGAAGCCTTTATGGAGGCGTGTCACTCCTGTCCAGTCGCGACTGGTTTCCGACGTGATCCCAAGGAGCAAACGCGGCGTGCGCTCAAGCATCTGTTTGCCTATCTCGTTGAGATCAGGGCCTTCACGCCGCCGAAACCCAAACCAGTCCTGAAGCCATATACCTGGCTCCTTGATCCGTTCGTCCAGCATCTGCGGGAGGAGCGCGGGCTTTTGGAAAGTGTGCTCAAGTATCGCTGTAGCCAGCTCAGCTCGTTCCTTGAACCTCTTGGGAACGGGGCCGCGCGCGAGCGATTCAAGACACTGACCGCCATGTCGATGGAGAAGCTCCTTCGAGACCATTTCCGAAAGAGCACATCGCACCCCAGTTCGCTGTCGATCACCTTGCGCGAATTTCTTCACTACTGCGCCCGACACCTTTACACGCAGGCGGATTTTTCGAGCTTGGTTCCTTCCCTCCGCTCGTACCGGCACGCTTCATTGCCCAAGGGCATGGAAGACTCCCGTTTGGAATCGATGCTCAAATCGATCCCGAGGGACACCGCAGGTGGTGCCAGGGACTATGCCATCATCCTCATCATGATGGCCTACGGCATCCGGGGCATCTCGGCGGCCCAATTGCTCCTGGATGACATCGACTGGCACCGCTCGCGTATCCGCATCCGCGCCTGCAAAGGAGGAAAAGAAGTTGTGCTGCCGCTCGTGGAAGCCGCAGGCGAAGCCGTCGTCCAATACTTGAAGCATCGCAGGACCGGCACCCCCTATCGGGAAGTGTTCCTCAGCGTCAAAGCTCCATTCCGCCCGATGAACAGCATGGGCATCTCGACCATGGTTCGTCGTTACCTGGTTGAGGCCGGCGTCAAAACCGCCGGAAGCGGCTCCCGAACTCTGCGCCATTCCTGGGCCATCCGCGCTTTGGCGAACGATTCACCCATCAAATCCATCGCCGACGTGCTGGGCCATCGCTGCATCGACACAACCTTCATTTACGCCAAGGCGGACCTCAACTCGCTTCGCGAAGTTGCACTGCCGTGGCCCGGAAAGGACTGACCGTATGGCAACCTGCCTTTTTCGAAGCCCGCTTGCACCCAGGTTCCAGGCTTTCATGGAAGCTCGCCGCACCGGAGGTAGGCGCGGGGCCAGCAGTCAAAAGATTCTCCGGTCGCTGGATCGGTTTTTGATGAGCGAACTGAAGCCGGGACAGCCGCTGAGCCGTGAGATTGTCGAGCGTTGGATTGAAAGCCTCAGTCACCTCAGCACCTCCACGCGGATCAATCGGATCAGTGTTCTCAAGCAGTTTTGCCGGTATCAGAGCCTCTTCGATCCGCGCACCTGCATCGTGTGCAATGTTTACATGCCGTGCCGTGTTCGTCCTGTTCCGCACATCTTCTCCAAAGGCGACATGCGCAGCATCCTCGCGGCGGCAAAGAAGCTCGGGCCGCCCGGAAGTTTTCGTCCGGTGGTTGTCGCCACATTGATCGGGGTTCTGTACGCCACCGGATTGCGCATCGGCGAGGCGCTCAATCTGAACCTCGGTGACATTGATCTGAAACGTCATGTGATCGAAGTTCGCGAGGGCAAGTTTGGGAAAGCACGCTATGTGCCGCTCTCGCGATCCACCGTGGGCCATCTTGTGGCGTACATTAGGCAACGCTGCCAGGCGGGCTTTGAGACTACCCCCTGTGCGCCAGTGTTTCCTAATGTGGCAGGCAGGAGGCAGGGGCATCCAGGATTTGTGACCGTCTTTCTTCAAATCGTACGCGGTCTGGGGTTGCGCGGTCCCGTGGGACAGCCGGGGCCTCGTGTCCACGACTTGCGTCATACCTTTGCGGTGCATCGCCTTCTGGCCTGGTATCGGCA
>CAINXC010000746.1 GCA_903854655.1 uncultured Verrucomicrobiota bacterium
AAGTCGGCCTCGGTGACGGGGCGGGGATTGAACTGCGCGGTCCACTGCCTGGCGGCCATCGCCGCCATGTCTCCCATGTGCTCTTCCCTGACCCCGAAGCCTGAAATGCTGCGCGGCATGGCCGCCTCCCACAGCAGCTCGCTCACGCGGTCCGCCAGATCGCCGTCGTAGTAGCTCTCGTAGATCGCGGAGATCTCCGGCAGGGCGCTGTTGAAGCGTATCACATGCGGCAGCATCACGCCCACCGCCTCGCCATGCACCACATGGAACATGGCGGTGAGGGGGTTGGCGCAGGAGTGCGCGGCGCCGAGCATGGAGTGCTCGATGGCGATGCCGGCATAGGCGGCGCCCAGCAGCATCTGCGCGCGCGCATCGACGTTCTGCGGCTCCCGCAGCACGCGGCTGAAACCGTTGTGGCACAGCCGGAACGCCTCGCGCGAGTACATCGCGGACCAGGCGTTGCGCTTGGCCGTCACGGCGGTTTCAAGCGCGTGTGACAGCGCGTCAACACCGGTGCAAACGGTCACGCGATGGGGTTGGGAAACGGTGAGTTCGGCATCCAGGATGGCGACTTTCGCCGCTGCGCGGTAGTCGCCGCAGGCCATCTTCACGTGCGTCTCCGCATCGGAGATCAGCGCAAAGCTCTGGCATTCGCTGCCGGTGCCCGCCGTGGTGGGGATGGCGATCATGGGCAGCATGGGCTTGCTGGCCTTGTTCACGCCCCAGTAGTCCTGCATCCGGCCGCCGTTGGTGAGGATGAAGTTGCAGCCCTTCGCCGTGTCCATGCTGCTGCCGCCGCCCAGGCCGATGAGCAGATCGGCCCCAAACTCGCGCGCCGCCGCCACGCAGTGGTCCACATCGATGGTCGAGGGGTTCTCATGCACTTCCGCAAACAGATGCGCCGCGAGCCCCGCCTCTTCAATCAAGCCGATGGCCCGCCCCGGATAGCCCGCCTTGGCAATCCCCGGATCGGTGACAACGAGGACCCGCTTTGCCCCAAGATCACGCGCCAGTTCACCCACTCGTGACAGAGTGCCTGCACCAAAAATCAGGCGGGTGCGGGGTTGGTAGTCGAAGGGGGAGAGTGACATGCCTTGTTTGCGCAGCCGGTCAGGTAATGGATCGAGGGGGGTCAGGCGCAGTCAATCGACCGGCGCTTGTACAGGAACTCGAACATGTTGCCTTCGTGCGGCTGGTCCCAGCTGATCTTCATGGTGCTGATGGGGCCGATGTTGAGGCGGTCGATGTGCGGGCATTCCATGAGGTCGGGAATCCATTGTTCATCGGCGGTGATGGCGGTGACCACGAGGCTGTAGCCGATGTTGTCGAGCATGTCCTTCTGCGGCACCTCGACCACGGTGGCGTAGGGGCAGAGGAATTCGCGGTTGAAGAGCGGGTGCTTGAGGCTGTCGCAATAGATGATGGTGGGGCGCAGATAGATGCCGCCGTCGAGCTCCACCTTGCGCGGGCCGTTGCGGTACTTGGCGGTCATGTCCTCCGCGCCGGCGGTCTTGAGATCGGCCTCGATGGCGCCGTCGATGTAATCGGCCATCTTGGTGTTCGCGAAGCCGGAGAGCCTGGCGTTTTCGTCCTCGGGCGGCAGGGCGGTGTAGGGGCCGATCTTCTGCGCCAGGGCGTCGGCGATTTCGCGGCCGTACTTGGGCACCATGACCACGGAGGCATTGATGCAGGAGCGGCCGCCATTGTCGGAAATGCAGCCGGCGATCAGGTCGATGTACTCGCGCCAGTTTTCGATCTTGTCCGCGCCGATGAGCACCTTGCTCCAGCCGGGGCCGTGGACCTGCACGCTGGGGTTGTTCTCGTACATCTTGGCCATGGCGACATCGCCAAAGACCAAATTGCGACCGCTGAGCTTGACCACCTCGCCCGAGCCTTCATGGTCGGTGGGGTAGAAGCCGAAGGCTTCGGCGGGAGCGCCGGCAGCGATGAAGGCCTGGATCAGGCGGTAGGGCGTCCACGGCTCCTCGCGGCCGGGCTTGATGATGACCGGGATCTTGAGGGCAATGGCGGGTAGCCAGAGCGAGTTCACGGCGGGCGA
>CAINXC010000747.1 GCA_903854655.1 uncultured Verrucomicrobiota bacterium
CCTAAAAACGTGGAATTGCGTGGAGTTGAAGAGGAGCGCACCGCACGGCTTTACCGTCTATCACAAAGGCGTAACCACATTCTGACAGATCGTCTTTTTGCCAAGCTCATGGTCATGCAGTGGCTGGGCGGGATCGTCATCGCCGTGTGGATTTCCCCCATGGCCTGGAGTGGTTCGTCTCTACAGCCGCTATGGCATGTCTGGGCGGCGATTTGTCTGGGTGGGGCCATTAGTGCTGCTCCCGTTCTGCTGGCGTGGCGACAGCCTGGGCGGGTGGTGACCCGCCATGTCATCGCGGTGGCGCAGGTGCTGACGTCCGCCTTGCTTATTCATCTCACTGGCGGCCGCTTTGAAACGCATTTCCACATCTTCGGCTCGCTGACCTTCATGGCGTTTTACCGCGATTGGCGCGTGCTGGTGACGGCCACATGCGTGGTTGTAGTGGATCACCTGGTGCGCGGCATCTTCTGGCCTCAGTCCATTTTTGGCGTGGTGGATGCCGGGTCTTGGCGCTGGTTGGAGCATGTCGGCTGGGTGCTGATTGAGGATGTCTTCTTGATGATTTCGATTCAGCAGAATCTGACCGAGACACTGGAAGTGGCCAAACGGCGCAGTCGGCTGGAGAGCATCAATGCGCAGATCGAAAGCCAGGTGATTGAACGCACGGCCGAACTGACAGAGGCCCACAAGCAGCTGCTGGTGACGTCCCGGCAGGCAGGTATGGCTGAGGTGGCTACAAACGTACTGCACAACGTGGGCAACGTCCTCAATAGCGTGAATGTGTCTGCGGAGACCGTGGCGGGAAAGATCCGCCATTTCAGGATCTCGAGCCTGAAAAACGTGGCACGGTTGCTGCGCGAGCATGAGCACCATCTTCCGGAGTTTCTCCCGAAAGACTCGCGGGGCAGGGAACTGCCGGGCTACCTGGTGCAGTTGGCGGACAATCTGGCGGAGCCGCAAAAAGCGATCCTTGAAGAAGTTCGGTATCTGCAAAACAACATCGAGCATATCAAGCAGATCGTCTCCATGCAGCAGGACCACGCGCGCGTGGCGGGCGTCCTCGAAACACTGGACGTGGTGGAGCTCATTGAAGACGCCATCCACATCAGCAGCGCCAGCCTCATGCGTCATGGCGTGTGTCTCGTGCGTGAGTTTGAGTCGGTGCCGCCCGTCGTGCTGGACCGGCACAAAGTACTGCCCATTCTGGTGAACCTGCTGAGCAACGCCAAGCATGCCCTCGGCAAGGCGGGCGAGGGCGATGACAAGCGGCTGACGGTGCAGCTCAGAATGAAGTGCCAGGACACCGTACAGATCAAGGTCATCGACAACGGCACCGGCATCGCCCCGGAAAATCTGACCCGCATTTTTCAACACGGCTTCACCACCAAGAAAGACGGCCATGGCTTTGGCCTACACAGCGGCGCTCTCGCCGCGCGCGAAATGGGCGGCAGGCTCATGGCCGAAAGCGACGGCCTCAGCCACGGCGCTGTCTTCTCCCTGGAACTTCCCCTGTCACACCCAACCAAATCCCACGATGAACAACACGAACGATAACCTCAACCGTCGCATCCTCGTCATTGATGACAACCAGGCCATCCATGATGACTTCCGCAAGATTCTGTGCGAGTCAGATTCGGATGACGCAGCGTTGGAGGCTGCTGAGGCCCGCATCTTCGGAACTCCGTCTGCCATGCTCTTCGAGATCGACACCGCCTCCCAGGGCGAAGAAGGCCTGCGAATGGTGGAAAAGGCCATGGCTGAAGGCCGTCCCTATGCCATGGCGTTTGTGGATGTGCGCATGCCTCCAGGCTGGGACGGCATCGAAACAACGCAGCGCATCTGGCAGGTCTGCCCGGACCTGCAGGTGGTGATCTGCACGGCGTTTTCGGACTGCTCGTGGAACGAGATGCAGGCACAGATCGATCCCCAGGACCGGCTGCTCGTGCTGAAGAAGCCCTTCGACACTATCGAGATCTTGCAGATGGCCAATGCTCTGACGCAAAAATGGCTGCTGCTGCAGGAGTCCAAGGTGGAGTTCGGCGATCTGCATCAGATGGTGAGCGCGCGCACCCAGGAGTTGGAGGCATCCCAGGCCGCCGCCGTCAGCATGATGGCGGACGCGGTGCGCCATCGTGAGAAGGCTGAGATGGCCTACGAGGAACTGAAGCGCGAGATGGCCGAGCGGCGGATGCTGGAGGAAAAACTCCGCGAGCAGGCCTCCCTGCTGGACAAAGCGCAGGATGCCATCCTCGCTCATGATCTAGAACATCGCATCACTTACTGGAACAAAGGTGCCGAACGGCTGTATAGCTGGAGTGCGCAGGAAGTGGCCGGCTATCCAGTGGCGCAGCTGCTCTACAAGGACCCGGAAGCCTTTCACCGTGCGAGCGAACAGGTCATTCAGACTGGCGAATGGGTGGGAGAACTGCAGCAGATCGGTAAGGACGGCCGAAGCTTGGTGATCGTTGGTCACTGGACGCTCGTGCG
>CAINXC010000748.1 GCA_903854655.1 uncultured Verrucomicrobiota bacterium
AATGAATCTCTCAAGGAGCGAGTGAAAGCCGATTTGGCCGAAATCAAAGCCCAGCCAAGATTGGTCCGCTCCTTTTTTGGCGCTCCAAGTGTAGTCTATGCAACGGACTGATCAGTAACAGCGGCGCGCGCCCAAGCTGGATGGATGCGCGCGGAGAGCTACCTGTCCGTCGTGGTGGTGGTTGTGGTCGTGGTCTTCTTTACCTCGATGAGCTGGTCTGGAGCGATCACATGTCCTTTCACGATTGCCGGAGCCGGGTCTGGAGCGACCACATGCTTTCTCACGATGACGGGTTCCGGGTCTGGAGCGGCCGCATGTTTCTTCACGATGACGGGCGCCGTTTCCGTGTCGGTCACGATGCCCGGAGCCCGTTCCGGCACGGCTATTCTGACGATGGGCGTGGGCGTGGTGGTCACGGCTCTTCGCACGATGACTTTGGAAGCCCTGAGCGTGTCTCCGTCCTGGGTGGAATACACCGTGACCGGGATGCCGGATTTCACTGTCCTGACGGAGACGGGCGCACCGGCTTCATCCACATAAGTCGTCGTGCGACCGTACGTGTAGCGGAGGGGATCGGCGGACGATGTTGTCCTGAGGACAAACTCGTCGGGGCCGAACTCGGTGACGGTCCCATCGGACGTTGTGGCCTGGGTGGTCACGACCGCCCGGGGGGGCGCGGTCGCGATGGGTTGCGTGGTGTCGATCTGCCGGACGCGCGTGGTTGTGGTGACTTGCGGGGCCTCGATCGTTTGGGCGGTCCCGGCCGCCATTGCCCTCACCATGACCTTGGAGGCGACCATCGTGTCCCCGACCTTGGTGTAGTACACCGTGACTGGGTGGCCCGGGTTCACGCTTGCCATGGCCACGGGATTGCCGTCTTGATCAACGTAGTTCGTCGTCTCGCGGGAGAGGTAGCGCACCGGCGTCGAGCCCGCTTCGGTTTTGATGACAATCGACTGCGGGCCGAACTCGCTGAGCGTTCCTTCAGCCGTGGTGGTGGTTTGTGTCGCCTCGATCCTTTGCGTTTGCGCAACGACGGAGCTGGCGGTGATTAGCGCGCCTGTGAGCAAGAGGGCTCCGAGAGACCTGCGTATGGTGGTTTTCATGGGCTGTCATGGTATCGGGCCGACCGGACATGCGCGATGGGGTGTAACCCTGCGCAGGGTTCAAGGCGAAGCCGTGTTCCAAAGGGGCCGGCCATCTCCATTCCCGCGTCGTTCAGCCCCCAGGGTTTCACCCCATGGCGGGCAGTCGCGCATCTTGTAGCGTCCTCCCTGTGAACTGCTTCCAAGGCGTCATGCAAATGGCGGCCTCAAAGGCGCCATAACGGCGGGAAACACAAGGCAGCCATGAAACTCAACCCGTATCCGACCATCCCATCACTCCAATGAAAACACTTGTCATCTCATTCACGGGCATCGCCCTCATTCTGTCCTTGTCCAACTGCGAGCACGGGCGTGATCGCGACAGGCATGATCACCATGGTCGCGACTACGACCGCGGCGCCACCACCACCACGACAACGGAAGAAACCACCATAAGCCGCCCGTCCGCCACCGTTGAGACCCGGGTCGAGCGGTCTTACTAGAAGCTCAGTTATGCTCTTTGCCGGGGCGGGCCCCGGGGGAACGACATCGTGCCCCCGGAAAGGCCTTTCTCATGACGACTGCGCTCCCGCCCGCCGCTGCAACTGCCGCACCAGCTCTTTGATGCGGTGCGGGCGGTACACGTTCTTGAACTGCACCTCCGCCTCGGTGGAGCCTGCCGAAAAGAAATCCACGGTGCCCACGGCGAAGAAGCCGGACAGGCCGCCCTGGCGGACGTCGATGGCGCGGATGTCCACGATGCGGATCTCCTTGGAACTGCGGCCGATGAGGCCCCAGTCCATCTCCACGCGTTCGGTGGTCACGTAGTACTCGTGAAGCTGGCGTGAAATGACGGCGCTGCAAAAGGTGAGGGAGGCCAGGCCGAGGCCGAGCAGGAAGTACTTGCCTCCCATGGGAATGCTTGCCACCGCCCCGGACAGCAGGAGGACGACGAGGAGCATCGCTCCCAGAAAGCTGAACCAGGAGGGGTGGCCGCGAAAGTGGACGGTTTCGCTGTCGTCCACCGCCTCGTCTTCCTCGTCTTCTTCCTCTGCAGCGGGGTCCTCCTCCGCAGCTTCGTCACCGCCATCTTCTTCGGGTTTCGCAGCCGGCTCTTTGGCTCGCGGCGTTTCCCAGGGCGTGTCGCCGACAAACTCCTGGTAGGCGGGGCGGTCGAGGCGTGCGGAAGCCTCCGGCATCCTCGGTGGCGGCATGCCGCCGATGAGTTCGCCCACCTTGTGCGAGCGCTTGGTCACGCGGTCCATCACGATTTCCCCGCGTGCCAGGGAGCCGCGTTCCACCAGGACATACAGCTCCTCCTTGGTGTGCGGGCCGCTCAGCGTGGGGTGCTGGGGCAGAAGGTAGCGCGCGGAGGCCATGACTGGCCGGATGATTGGTGGAAACTGCCGTCCGAATCAATCGCAAAGGCGGCGCTGAGCGGAATCGTTCACGGGGTTTCCGGTGCCGCGACATCAGGCAGCAGGTCCTGGCGGCGCATGAGTGCCGGAATATCGAGCATCGGCAGGGCGTCTTGGGGGGTGCGGCAGACTTCAGCGAGGAAGGGGGTGAGGCGGTCGGTTTCAGCCACGGCGGCATGCACCAGGCTGGCGATGATGCGCTCGTCGTGGCGGTGGGGGGTGAAGATGTTCGAAACCCGGAACATCACCTGGCCGCCGTCCCAGTCGATTTCAAAATTGCCCAGGTTCAGCTCCTTGTTGGTGCGCATGAGCAGCTCGCAGGCCGCCACCCGGTGCGTTTCAGGCACGGGGAAGGAGGTGTTTGCCACCACGCTGACGATGCCGGCCTCGGCGTGGGTCTGGGCATGCACCAGCACCTTGGTGTGGTGCGCTTCAAACCAGGTCTCCACCACTTCCGCCCCAGGCACGGCCTGGTACTCCCAGCCCATGGATTTGAACGCATTGAGAACGGCGGCGTGGAGGGCGGACATAGGTGGAACAGACAACAGGGAGAGATGGAAGACCAACTTTGCCAGCGTTGTGCTTCATGCAAATGATACGAAGGAAATGACAAAACACAGAATTTCGAATCCGAAAGCGCTAGCACATTGAGTTCAGCCCCAGTCCGAAGGGGCTACATGATGCTTGGCGGCAATGCAAACGCACAATGGGTAAGGAAGATCTTGACGCAAACGCCCCAGCCAGCACGGTCGACGATATCCACAATCCCTGAGATCATGATGAGCCGCATCGGCAATTTTTTTTCCTCCCAACCAGTCGTAGCGGTTGGAACTATTTGTTCAATCGTTGGCCTTGTAACTGGCATCTATTTCGGCCTCCCCGGGAAACCACAGTTAACCTGTACTGCATTTCCGAACCGAAGTCCGATCGTTTCAGACGCACGGTCTAGCGATATTAAAGTCTCGTTCAAAGGGATCGAAGTATCTGGACCAGTGACAGCGTTACAAATTGCTTTTTGGAATGCTGGTTCTCAGCCAATACGCTCGAGTGATATTCTCAAGCCTTTGACAGTGAAGGTGGGGAATAAGGTCCAGATCTTGGAGGCGTCCATTCAAGTTCCCGGCAGGGATGTAACCGGCTTTAAGATCGACCAAACCCACGCAGCAGAAGGTCTGATCAAGCTGGACTGGTCGATTCTGGAGAAGAATGACGGTGCCGTGGTGCAACTCGTTTACAACGGCAGCCGTCTCGAAAACGTTGATGTTAGTGCAACTCTAGTGGGTCAGCCTGTTGTGTCAATAGTTAGTTATAGTGAGACTAGTCGGCATTACTTACTAATGTGCGTGGTTCTTCTCCTGGGCTCTGCATTTTATGGGGTTGAAGGAGTTAAGGGGTTCGTCAGGGGGGTTAGGAAGAAGCAACCTTGGGGGCCTGTGGAATGGGGCGTTATTGTTTTTCATGCTTTACTGGTGCCCGGCATGTTTTTTGTGGTTTTCATGATGATTAGAAGTCTTCTTGCGCCTAGTTTGCCGTTCAAAATGGGCCTTTGATGAATGATCTTCATCTTTCAAATTAGTGGGTGCCGATATGCACAATGCGAACTCCCGACTTGTTGCTCCGGGCAGTTAAGCTCAATTATCGTGTCAAAAGTTGTGCCAAAACTCGCTAAAATAGCAAAGTCAAACACGCCTCAACAGCTCCCCGCCCGTTGCCTGGTGCTTCCCTCCCTCTAGGGGAGTGGTCGGGACGGCGAGATTCGAACTCACGACTTCTTGCTCCCAAAGCAAGCGCTCTACCAGGCTGAGCTACGTCCCGAAACTGAAGGGGCGGAGATACTAGAGGCGGCGGCGGGATTGGCAAGGGAAAGATCCACTTCATTTCAATCCGGTGGCATTGTTGCTCACCGGGAGGGATCGGCCGTGCGCTAAGCGCTCTTCGGCGCCGTCAGCTTCAGCATCAGGAAATACAGAGCGCCGATGATCACGACGCCCACGATGAGCCAGACGCTCTCGTGCTTCACGGCGTAGATCAGGGCCTCGGGGTTCTTCATGAGATCGGGATTGCGCTCGGCCACGCCTTTGCCGTACCAGGCGAGGATCGAGCACCAGAGCGCGGAGCCTGCGACGGTCATGGCGCTGAACTTGCCGAAGGGCATGCGCACGATCCCGGCGGGGATGGAGATGAGGTGGCGCACCACCGGCAGCAGGCGGGCAAAGAAGATGCCGCCGGCTTCGTAACGGGCCATGAAAACCTCGGCGCGCTCCAGTTTGTCCGGCTTGATGAAGAAGTACCTGCCGAAGCGCAGCACGAAGGGCCGCCCCAGCCAGCGGCTGATCCCATAGGTGACCGCGGATCCCAGCCAGGAGCCGATGACCCCCGCGATGACCACGCCCGCCATGCTCATTTTGCCCTGTGCGGCGAGGAAGGCGGCGGGGGGGATGACCACCTCACTGGGCACTGGAAAGATGGAGCTCTCCATCGCCATGAGGAGCGCCACACCCCAGTAGCCCCAGTCTTGAACCCACGAGAACCAGATGTCGATGAAGTGATGCAGCATAGATAAAAGGCGCGCAGTGTCTCCAGATGATCGCCTTTGGCAACGCAAATGGTGGATCGAGTCGAGGGCGGAAGAGGATTGACGATTGTCGAACGTGGAATGCTGATTGTTGAAGGATCAGACAAAAGCAGTCGGAGCTTCATCGGCTTTCCACCTCAACAACCGGCACTCCTTGTTCATCAATCGTCAATCTAGATTTCAGCACCCCCGGCATTGGAGGGCACCAGGCAATTCGCCTGTTTTTTCTAATTCACGTCGAAGGCCTCGTGAGCCACTATGGCGGCATGATTGACCGGATCAAACGCCTGTGGAACAGCCCCGCGCCCTCGTATCGCGTGGTGCGCTGGCTGTTTCCCCGGCTGCTGGCGCTGTGCTATCTGATCGCGTTCGGATCATGGCTGGCGCAATGCGACGGCCTGGTGGGAGAGCAGGGGATCGCACCCGCGAAGCAGCTCATGGACAACGTCCATGCCTACGAGCTGCGCGAGCACACGAACCTGTTTTGCGAATACCCCGGCGTGTTCTATTGGCGCTGTGATGATGCGATGCTGCATGCGGTGTGCTGGGCGGGCATGGGGCTGTCGGTTCTGGTGCTGGCTGGCGTGTTTCAGGGGCCGCTGCTGTTGCTCCTGTGGTTTGGCTGCCTTTCCATCGCGGTCACCGGCGATGTGTTCCTGGGCTTTCAGTGGGACGGGCTGCTGCTGGAGGCGGGCGTGCTCGTGCTGTTCCTGGCGCCCTGGCGCTGGTGGGCGGGGCGCATCAGCCAGCACAAGCCGGATGCACCCGTCGGCGCGGTGTTCCTGCTGCACTGGCTGCTGTTCCGGCTCATGTTCCTGTCCGGCTATGTCAAGATCGGCGGCGGTGACAAGACCTGGGCGGACCTCACGGCGCTGCTGGTTCATTTTGAAACCCAGCCCCTGCCCAACCCCGTCTCCTGGTGGGCGCACCAGTTGCCGAAATCCGTGCAGCAGTTCAACTGCGCCATCATGTACGTGATCGAGCTGGGCCTGCCCTTCGCCATCTTCATCGGGCGCTGGGGGCGGCTGGCGGCCTGCCTGGGCTTCAGTCTGCTGATGGCCGGAGTGGCGCTGACGGGGAACTACACGTTCTTTAATCTGCTCACCTTCTTCCTCGCTCTGACCTTGCTGGACGACGGCTGGTGGCCCGGCGCTGTGAAGCGCTGGTTGCGTGCACCGGAACTGCCCGTGGTACGGTGGCGGGTTCGCCATGCCGGGGGCTATGCAGCGGCGGCGGTGCTGTTCATCTTCAGCGTGGTGGCGGCGGACCAGTTCCTTGATGGCCGCATTCCAGGTTACAAGCCGAAGTCGCCGGAGTTACTAACCAATATCTACGCGCAAAAGCTCGGCCCCTGGCGCAGCATCAGCGGCTACGGGCTGTTCCAAAGCATGACCACGGAGCGGCTGGAGCTGAGCGTGGAGGTGAGCGATGACCGCATCTTCTGGTCCGAGGTCCCCTTCAAATGGAAGCCGGGCGATGTGAAGGCCGCCCCGCGACAGGCGGCGCCCTACCAGCCCCGGCTGGACTGGCAGATGTGGTTCGCCGCCCTGCACCCTGGGTTTGTGCCGGAGCGCGATGCCAACCCCCGCTACGGCATGGCCTGGTTCGGCCCCTTCCTCTCCGCCCTGCTGGATCACCGGCAGGCCGTCTGGGACCTGATGGGCGAGCCGCCGATCCCCGTTGCGGACATCCGCGCGATTCGCGTGGCGCAGTATCGCTACCACTTCACCACGCCCGCCGAGCGCCAGGCCACCGGCGCGTGGTGGAAAAGGGAGCGGCTGGGGCTGTTTTCGCCGGAGTTTGTGAGACGGCGTGAGTAACGCCTGCTGACTCAAAGTGAAGGAGGCAAAGGAATCAACCGTCCGTCAAGGCTTGAATAAGTCTGTGGCGGAAATGCTACATCTTGAGATGCAGTTTGTGTGACATAGTCACTAGAAGAAGGGCACGATTGTAACATAGGTTTGTTTGCTGCCGTCCGCCAACTCGCGACTGCTCTGCCCGCCCAACACCCTGGCTCATGGAATCCCGTCCGTGAAGCCTGTGTCTGGTTAGTTTTGGCCTCCCGCTCCCCCGTCCTCTCAACGCGCCTGTCTCCCTCCACATGAAGCACTCGTTCTCTCGCTCCATCCCCGGCACTTTGCCGCAGGATTCCCGTTCCCTCCCCGCCATGGGCAGTCATGGCGGCTTCGTTCTGGCAAGCCCTCTGGCAAGCCCTCTGGCAAGCCCTCTGGCAAGCCCTCTGGCAAGCCCTCTGGCAAGCCCTCTGGCTGCTCTCAGCCGCTGGGCGAGTGCGCTTCCTGTCTCGTGGATGGCCGTCGCAATGCTTGTGATCGGAGCCTGGCAGGCGCAAGGCCAGACCTCGACGTCGACATTTTCCACGGCAGGCAACCAGACGTGGACGTGTCCTTCCGGTGTCACCTCGGTTACGGTTGAAGCCTGGGGCGGCGGCGGTGGCGGTGGTGGCGCTGGTGCCAATGATGCAGCGGCTGGCGGTGGTGCCGGTGGTTCTTATGTCAGGTATGTCGTCACACCCGTGTCCGCAGGTACGGTTTATCAATTGACAGTGGGTGCCGCTGGAACAGGCGGAACCGGCGGTGCAGCGGGCAGCGGCGCCAATGGTGGAACAGGTGGGTCTTCCTATTTTGGCAACAGCGCGGCAGGTATTTCTTCCGACGCGACGATTTTGGCCGTGGGAGGCGCTGGTGGACTTCTCAACAACACAGCAGGTGCGAATTCCAGCACGTATTCCCAAGGTGTCGCTGGTGGAACGGCGAGCACCAGCGGCAACCTTCCCAGTTCGGGTGCTGCGGCCAACACTGCGGGAACAAGCGGTTCAGGTTCCGGCCCTGGAACGGCAAAGTCATCTGGTAAGGGCGGCGCAGGCGCGGGTTCTTCTGGAAGTTCTGGCGGTGGTGCCGGTGGAGCAGCAGTAACCACTGCGGCCAATGGAAACCCAGGTACAGCACCTGGTGGCGGTGGCAGCGGCG
>CAINXC010000749.1 GCA_903854655.1 uncultured Verrucomicrobiota bacterium
GCGGCACCACGGGCGTGCTCACCAGCACCAGCACCTATGATGTTGAGGCAGGCACCATCTCCGCCAGGCTGGGTGGCAGCGTGGGGCTCACCAAGACCACGTCGGGAGCGGTGACTCTTTCCGCAACGAACACCTACGCAGGCACCACCACTGTGACGGCCGGTTCGCTGACCCTGAGCGCCCCCCAGGGCAATGCCGTCGGCGGCAATGTCGTGGTCAATGGTGGCAGCCTCGTGCTGGGAGCGAGCAATCAGATTGCCGATGGCAAGACCGTTTCCATCTCCTCCGGCTCGTTCGCCATCGGGGCCAACAGCGAAACGGTGGCAGGGGTGCAGCTCACTGGCGGCAGCATCACCGGCACGACGGGCGTGCTCACCAGCACCGCCGCGTATGACATGCAAAACGGCACGGTCGGGGCCATCCTCGGCGGCAGCGTGGGCTTGAACAAGACCACATCCAGCACAGTGACGCTGACCGGGGCCAACACCTATTCGGGCACCACCACTGTGGCCGCCGGCACTCTGAACCTCAACACCACGGGGGCGCCGGCGGTCGCTGGCAATGTCCTGGTCAATGGCGGCACCCTTGTGTTCCAGAAAAGCAATCAGACCGCCGCTGGGAAGACGATCTCTGTGTCGTCCGGAACCTTGAACCTTGGGGCGAACAGTGGAACGGCCGCCGGAGTGCAACTGACCGGCGGCAGCATCACCGGCACGACGGGCGTGCTCACCAGCACGACCGCGTATGACATGCAGAACGGCACGGTCGGGGCCGTCCTCGGCGGCAGCGTGGGCTTGAACAAGACCACATCCGGCACGGTGACGCTCACGGGTGCGAACACTTACACCGGCACCACCACTGTGTCCGGGGGCACGCTGAACCTCAACACTTCGGGAGCGGCTGCGGTCGCGGGGAACGTCCTGGTCAACGGCGGCACCCTCGTGTTGCAGCGAAGCAACCAGATCCCTGCTGGCAAAACGGCCACCGTGTCCTCGGGCACACTGAACATCGGAGCGAACAATCAGACCCTTTCAGGCGTGCAATTGAACGGCGGCACGATTGCCGGCACCACCGGCGTGCTTTCCAGCACCACCGCCTACGACCTGCAAAGCGGCACGGTGAATGCCATCCTTGGAGGCGGCGTGGGGGCAAACAAGACCACCCCCGGCACGGTGACGCTGAACGCGGCGAACAGCTATACGGGCACGACCACTGTGACGGCCGGAACCTTGAATCTGAACTCGGCCACGGGCGGTTCAGTCCCCGGCAATCTGGTGGTCAATGGCGGCACCGCAGCGGTGCAGGGCGCCAGCCAGATTGCGAGCACCAGCAAAGTGTCCGTGGCGGGCGGAACCCTGGCCCTGGGCACGAACAGCAGCAGCGTCGCCGGGGTGCAACTGACAGGCGGCAGCATCACGGGAACCACGGGGGTGCTGACCAGCGCAAGCACCTTTGATCTTCAGAGCGGCACCGCAAGCGCTCCCTTGAGCGGCAGCGTGGGCGCCAGCAAGACCTCCTCGGGAACGGTCACCCTGAGCGGACTCAACACCTACACCGGCAGCACGGTGGTGAGTGCCGGGACGCTTGCCCTGAATGCGGCGGGCAATGCCCTCGTTGGCAATGTGCAGATCAATGGCGGCATGCTGGTGCTCCAGCAGTCAAATCAGATCCTGTCATCGAAGTCGCTGACGATCTCTTCCGGTTCTCTCGAACTGGGTGCCAGCAGCCAGACGCTGGCAGGCGTCCAACAAACCGGCGGCAGCCTCAATGGCACCGGCACGCTGACCAGCACGAGCGATTTTGACCTGCAAGGCGGCGCGGTGAATGCGGTTCTGGCAGGTGGCGTTGCGGCAGCGGTCACGAATGGCACGACAACCTTGGGCAACAAGAACACCTATACGGGGACCACTACTGTTTCGGCCAATGGCAGCCTGAAACTGAATTCTCTCCTGGGCCCGGCCGTGCCCGGTGCACTGACAGTGAACAGCACCGGCACCGCCACCCTCCAGCTCAGCAATCAGATCGCGACTGGCAGCCAGGTCAAGATCCCCGGGGGCACGCTTGACATGGGCGCCCACTCCAACACGGTGGCAGGGGTGCAGCTCACTGGCGGCGGGCAGATTCTGGGAACCGGAGTGCTGACCAGCAGCAGCGCTTTTGACCTGCAGGGGGGCACCGTGAATGCGGTCCTCGCGGGCACCGTGGGGGTGAATGTGAGCGGCGGCACGGTGACCTTGAATGCCGCCAACACGTATTCGGGCGCCACCGTCATTAGCTCGGGAACCTTGAGCTTGCAGGGCTCCACGGCGGCCGGCAGCACGGTTGTGATCGGCACGGCAGGCACGCTGGCAGGCAGTGGGAAAGTGAACGGCAACGCCACGCTGACCGGCAAGGGCATCATCAATCTGGGCGGCACAGGCGTCATTGGCGGCACCTTGGGCGTC
This sequence comes from uncultured Verrucomicrobiota bacterium, assembly GCA_903854655.1. GTDB lineage: Bacteria > Verrucomicrobiota > Verrucomicrobiia > Verrucomicrobiales > Verrucomicrobiaceae > CAINXC01. The sequence continues at coordinate 2,445 of CAINXC010000749.1, forward strand.
ACCGGTGGGAATTGGAACGGGTTGGGGACCGTGGATGGTTTGGTCACCTCCAGCAGCGGTGTGTTCACCCTGGGGGCAAATGCTGTTCTGACCGCTCCTGCCGGCTTGAACTTGACGGGCGGGAGTCTCGCCGGATCGGGCACGGTCGCCGGCAATGTGACGCTCAGCGGTGCGGCGGGGATCGCGTTCGGCGGCAGCACGCCGGGAACGATCACCGGCACCCTCACCGTGCTGGGCGGCACCTTCAACGGCATCGGCAACATCAGTGCGATGACGATCAACGATGGCACCTCCTTTGCCCTGGGCAGCGGCGCCAGGCTGACCTTGACCAGCGGGCAGCTCACCTTGGCAGGCAGCTCCGCCTTTCTCAACGGCGGCACGCTCCTGGCACCGGGCGGGTTCAAGATCAACACCCAGGGCACCTTGCAACTGGGCAGCGACCTGTCATCCCCGGGCGGGCTGATCAAGACGGGCTTGGGCGACCTGAAGATCGAGGGCAATGCCGTGCTGGGCGGAACGACGGAGATTCGCGCCGGCACGCTGACCCTTGATGGCACGCTGACCACGCCGCTTCTGGAGCTCTTCCAGGGGGCAACGTTTAATGGTTCCGGGGTGCTGGTGGGTTCTCTCAACAATGTGGGCGGCACCTTCAACCCCGGTCACTCCCCCGGCACCTTGCACGTGAATGGCAACTTTACCCAGGGCGCGAACGGCACGCTGGTTGTGGAGGTGCTCAACGCCAGCGTCCACGACCGGATCATCGTTTCCGGGACCGCCTACCTTGCTGGCACGCTTTCCGTGCGCGACTGGCAGAACCACCGCTTCGCCTTTGGCGACCTGGTGACGGACTTTGTGCAGGCAGGCAGCATCGTGGGTGGATTCAACCAGGTCACGATGCCCTCCTCCAATCTGCGCGGCCGCATTGTCAACAATGGCACCAGCCTCAGCCTGGTGGCCGCGCCCGTCTCCTACACCCAGGTGGCCCAGAATCCGAACCAGCTCGTGGTTGCGCGTGCGCTTGACCCAATGATCGGTCATGTGACTGGCGATGCGGCGACGGTGACGCTGGCTCTCGACATGCTGCGGGCCTCGCAGTATGCCGCCGCCTTCAATGCGATCTCCCCGGCGTATTACAGCGTGCTGCCGCAGGTCGGCATCAACGAATCGACGGCCCAGAATTCGATGCTGCATCAGCGCTTTGCCGAACTGCGGGCGACCGGGCATGCGTCGCTTTCCGACCAGGCCGCCCCATCCGGTCCTCCTGCTCCAGCGTCCTCCGCCTCCTCTTCCACGCACAGTGGTCCCGCCCCTGAAAGGTCACCCGCCTCTTTTGCTTCCGACGAAGATTCCTGGAGACCATGGATGCAGTTGAGCGGGCAGTTCGCACAGATGGACACCCTGCAGTCCCTCGCGAACAATCACTTCGATGTCGCGGGCGCACTCGTTGGCATGGATCGCCGCCTCGGCAACGAAGGAGTCTTCGGGGTCAATGTCGGCTATGGCTACACCCATGTGGCGTTCAGCGGGGGGGAAGACACGACCATCGACACCGGCCGCGTCACCCTCTACGCCGCTGCGGGCCTGGGTGACGGCTGGTTCATTGACGGCTCTGTCAGTGGCGGCTACGCCAGTTACGATGTGAAGCGCCCCCTCGTTTTCAGTTTCCTCGATCGCGTGGCGTTGGGGCAGACTTCGGGCACGGAACTGACCGCCGCCGCGCAGTTCGGTAAGGATTTCCACGTGGGAAACTGGACCATGACCCCGGAGGTCGGATTGCTGTATGCGCGCACCCAGATCAACGGTTTTGGTGAATCGGGCGCCGGAGCTTTGAATCTCGCCGTCAACGACTACAGCGTGCAGAGCCTGCGCGGCACCCTTGGCGCCCAGGTCGCCTATCGCACCCAGATTTCGGACCGGATCACCCTTGCCCCCTACCTGGCCGCAGGCTGGCAGCATGAGTTTGACCCCCAGGGAGAAGAGGTTCGCGCAGCCCTTCCGGCGGGCGGCGGCGCGCCGTTCAGCTACAATGGCGGGACACCTGGCAGGGACCTGATGCAGGCCGGTGCCGGATTGGTGTTGTTCATGGGGCCGGACCTTTCCTTCAACCTTGGTTACCAGGCGGAATTCGGCTCCGGCAATTACGAGTCGCACCTCATCATGCTGATGGTGAGCTACCGGTATTAGCCGGCGGCTCCTGGGCCGGCTGCGATGCAACGGCCTTTCCACCCTTGATCAGCAGACGCTTGAGAAACTGGCCGCGCTCGCCGACCCCACGCTTGGTGTTTTCCAGCAGCTTTGCGTCCATCTTGTCCTGCTCTACACCAGGCAGTGCCGCAATCGGCAGCGTGATCTGGTGCTCGCCCTGCACCAGGGCGTCGTAGCGGATCAAACCTTTCAGGTAGGCGTTTACACTCGGATACCTGAGCTGTTTGGCCCGCAGCTTGGCTGTCTCAGCCAAATCAGGTGGCAACTTAAGGGATATGGGGCTGGATGCCATAGGTTCAGTGTTAAGCGGGACTTGCCACCCAGCATGAAGCATCTCGGACTTTTCGCCAGCAAATTAATCGTTCGCCTCGCTTTGCCCGGCCCAAAATCATGTCCTATGGCATGGCCAGCACCTCGCGCAACGCCTTGTCCACTTCGGACCGGGGGACGTTCTTGCGCTGGATGACACCTTTGGCGTCGATGATGAAGATGCAGGGCCAGGAATGGATGTTCCACACCGAGCTGATCGGCCCGCGGTTGTAGCCGTCGCTCCAGTTGCGGCATTCGATATGCTCGGAGGCAAGGACCTGCTTCAGCGTCTCCACTGGGTCCGTGTTCACCGCCAGAAGCACGGCTTTGCTGGGCGGCAGTTGATTGATGCCGGCCTGGATCGCGGCCAGCGTGCCATGGCAGGCGTGGCACCAGGAGCCCCAGAACACCAGCACCACGGACAGGCCTCGGTAGTCGCTGAGCTTGAAGGTGGCCCCGTAGGCGTCCTTGCCCTCGATTTCGGGAGCCTGGCAGCCTTCGGAGACATTGGTCAGCTCAAACAGCATCGCCGCCGCCGGATCGCCCAGCTTCATGCCGCGCACAGTGACGTCCTTGTAATTCGCCATCACCTCCGCGTAGAGTTTGGATGCCTCCTCCAGTGCCGCCTTGCGCTGCGGGGAACCTGCGGGTGCGGCCTCGCCGGCCCTCACCAGCACGTTGCCCAACCCCAGGGTGGCGCTGGCCTTTTCTTCGGTGTGGGTGTTTTGCGCCACCACGGCGCGCAGCACCTGCTCGGAGACGCCCGTCTGCGAGTTTGCCAGGTAGTCGAGAGCGTCCAGCAGGCCTGCCCGCCCGGCGAACTGGGGCTCGCCCAGCATTTTGAGCCCAGTCAGGCCCTCCGGCACGTTGGTGGCGCGAGTGATCAGCCAGACGAGGGCCTTGGTGGAGGTTGCCTCCACCGGGTGCTGCAGGGCCACCCGCAGCATGGTGGGTGCGAGTTCGGCGGCGCTGGGAAGGGTGCGGCTCAGGGCCTCGCGTTCGGCATCGGTCTTGGCGGCGATGAGCTGCTGGGTGTGGGCGATGAGCTTGGCATCGTGGTCCTGCATCAGCTTGTCCACGTCCAGGGTGGCGATGTCCGGCTGCTGGGCCAGGGCCGCAGTGCAAAGAAGAAGGAGCGGAAGGAGAATGGGGCAACGCATGGGAAACGCTACTTCAACGGGCGCACCCCTGCCAGAAATTCATCGCATGTAATGCTGCCGCCGGGCGGGGGACAGCTTCTCAATGGCATAGCGCAGCATGGTGCGGGGCAATTCGGCTGCGTGCACGTCGAGGAAGCCAATGAGCGCGGATTCATCGCGGTTGCCCACCTCGCGCAGCATCCAGCCGCAGGCCTTGTGCACGAGGTCGTGGCGGTCGCTGAGAAGCTGGCGGCACAGGTCCAGGGTGTCGTTGAACTGCCCGGCCCGAATGAAATTCAGCGTCGCCAGCACGGCGATGCGTCTCTCCCACAGGCCGGGAGACCGGGCCAGTTTCCCCAGCAGGCTGCGATCACGATCCAGGAGCCAGCCGCCGAGAATCTGCGGTGCACTGGTGTCGACCAAGTCCCAGTTGTTGATCCAGCGCGTGTTGGCGAGGTAGAGTGTGACGATGCGCTGCCGCGCGGCCTCATCTCGCCTCGCTTTTTCGAAACGCCGCACCAGTGCAAGCAGCGCCAGCAGGCGCTCCTCGTGCCATTCAGAGTGCAGCAGGGTGACGATGTCGGCCTCGGCAAGGGCGTCGGTTCGCGGCAGGAAAGACCGGGTCTGCGGCACCGTCAGACCAAGAAACTTGTCGCCCTCGCCATACTGGCCGGGGCCGGTCTTGAAGTAGCGCTGCGACGCGAGTGCGCGCTCCGGGCTGGCTTGAGCATGGAAGTCGCGACGGAGACTGGCGAGCATGGCTGGATGGAAGTTTATCGGAAGGGCGTGTTGTCGTCCATCGCCTTGAACTGCCCGCGATCCAAGGAGCGACGGCGTCTCGCCGTCGTTGGGCTCCATTTACCCACAGCACTTCGTTGCCGAGCCACCCGCCATGCCGAAAGGTTCCGTAGGCTGCCCGAGCCCGTCGTTCCTGAGTGACGGCGAGACGCTGGTCACTCCTTGGACCGTGGGCAGATCGGTATGGTGAGTTTTAAATTCTCGCCTGCAGCCAGCCAAGAAGCTCACTGATCTTGATGCGGTGCTGCTCCGTGCTGTCGCGCTCGCGGACGGTGACGGTGTCTTGAAGCTCGGGGCCTTTTTCGCCCAGGGTTTCGAAGTCGATGGTGACACCGAAGGGCGTGCCGGCTTCGTCCTGGCGGGCATAGCGGCGACCGATGGCGGCGGTTTCATCGTAAAAGCAGTTCATGTGCTTCTTGAGCAGGCCATAGACTTCGCGTGCCTTGGCGACGAGTTCGGGCTTGTTCTTCAGCAGCGGGAACACACCGGCCTTGATCGGCGCAATGCGGGGATGCAGGCGCAGTACCGTGATGGTTTCGGACTTGCCCTTGTCATCCACTTTCTCGAACTGGCAGAAGGCTTTGGCAATGACCGCCAGGGCCAGGCGGTCAAGGCCGGCGGAGGGTTCGATCACGTGGGGCACGTAGCTGCCCTTGAATAGGCGCTCGAACCAGGCGCGCACGTCGGCCTCAGGCATCGGCTCGCCCTTGGTTTTGGCGGCTTCGGCGGCGAGGCGCTTCTGAATCAGGGCCTCCTTCTGCTCTGAGGTGAGCTTGGCGGCTGCATTTTTGAGGTCTTCGTCGAAGACTTCCAGGGTCTTGCCGCTGTGCTTCTGGTGCTGGCCCAGATCGAAGTCGCCACGTGCGGCGATGCCTTCCAGCTCCTCGGTGCCGAAGGGGAATTCGCACAGGATGTCCACGCAGGCGCGGGCGTAGTGGGCGAGGTCGTCCGGTGTCTGCCAGTAATATTCCAGCACATCGCCCAGGCCGATGCCTTCATAGAACTTGGTGCGCTGATCCACCCAGTAACGGTGCCAGAGCTGCCAGCCCCAGTTGGGCTTCGGCTCGGTGAGATCCGCTCCTTCGCTCCACTGGGCGACTTCGCCGCAGATGATTTCGACCGCTTCATCGGGCTTGATGAAGAACTCCAGCTCCATCTGCTCGAATTCGCGGCTGCGGAAGGTGAAATTCTTGGGCGTGACCTCGTTGCGGAAGGCCTTGCCGATCTGGCAGATGCCGAAGGGCACCTTCACGCGGCTGGAGTCGAACACGTACTTGAACTGCGCGAAAATCGCCTGCGCGGTTTCGGGGCGCAGGTAGGCGCGGTTTTCCTCGGTCGCGGTGGGGCCCACCAGCGTGCTCAGCATCAGGTTGAAAGGCCGGGCCTCGCTCAATCCACCGCCGGTTTCGGGATGATAGTCGATGCTGCCTTCCACGGCTTCGAGTTTGGTCTCTTCGAGCAGGACAATCTCTTCAGGCTTGCCAGCGGCTTCGCCGGCGTTGGAAGCGATGAGCAGGCGCACGCGCTTGCGGAAGCTTTCGATGTGCTCGCCCTTCTTCATGAGCACCTGGAAGACGCGGCTCAACTTCCATCCAGTGGCGGACTCTGCACCGCTGAACTGCATCACCGTGCCAACCTGCGGATCGACATGGTCGGCCCGCACGCGCTTGTTGGTCAGGCAGCACTCGCGCATCATGTCGGCAAAAGTGTCCACATGGCCGGAAGCCTTCCAGATCGCCGGGTGCATGATGATGGTGGCGTCGATGCCCACCACGTCTTCGCGCTCGCGGGTCATCGTCTTCCACCAGGCATCGCGCAGATTGCGCTTCAATTCCGAGCCCAGCGGGCCGTAGTCCCAGAAGCCGCCGATGCCGCCGTAGATTTCGCTGCTTTGATAGATGAAGCCGCGGCGCTTGCAGAGGGAGACGATTTTCTCCATTTGCGCGATAGGGTCAGGCTTGGTGTCGGCGGACATAGAAGGGTCGGAAGGCAGGGGTTGAAAAAGGGCGGGGAACTACCAGCAGGCCCCCCCTGCAAGCAAGTGGAAACGCTGGCAGGCAAAGGATCGGTCACCGCTCACCTGTTTTGCCCGACGGGTCAGGTCCTCAACCCGCAGACACCGCCAGCCACTCCGGCTCCCTTTGTGCAAAGGCGGCCACCTCCTCGAAGATCATCTCCCGCGAGATCTGCGGCTTCCAGTCCCAGGCCTTGCGCGTCTGCGCATCATCCAGGATCAGCCAGGGGATGTCGAAGGGGCGGTCGGCGCCGTTGCGCTCCACCGGATGGGCATGGCCGAAGTGCTGCTCGCACCAGGCGCTCATCTGGGCGAGCGAGAAGGCACTTTCGATGCCGCCGCTGACGTTGCCCAGCCGCCGACATTCGGCGTCGGGCGACTGCATTTGCTTCAGCAGAAGGTCCGCAAGATCGCGGGGGTGCAGGGCATCGCGCACCTGACGACCGGTGCCACCGAAGCCCAGGTACTTCAGCGGGCGCTGTTCACGCCAGGAGTGCAGCCAGTAGGCGACAATGCCCTGATCGGGGCGGCCGAACTGACCCGCGCCAGCCATCACCCCGCAGCGGTTGATCCACACCGGCACCTTGAAGGTGAAGGCATATTCCAGCGCGAGGTCTTCGCTGGCCTTCTTGCTTACCCCATAGAGGGAAAGCGGCGGCTCGGTGGAAAAGGATTCGCTCACACCCGCAGGCGACAGCCCCGGTGGCAGCCCCTGCCCGGCATCGACGACAAACTGTTCGCCTTTGGTTGCCAGGGGAATCTTGGTCAGCGGCGGAATCGAGTACACGCGGCTTGTGCTGAGCAGGACGAAGCCTGCGTTGCGGGCACGACAGTATTCAAGCATGTTCACCGTGCCGATGAGGTTGTGCTCCACCAACTGGCGGCTGCTGGTGCGGCCATCCACGCCTGCAAGCACGCTGGGGTTTGCGGCGGCGTCGATGACCCAGTCAACGACTGGCAGCGCTTCAAAATCACTGGCGCACCGTACGTCGCCATGGATGACCTTGACTCCCAGCGCCTGCAGGCCGGCGCGGTTGCGCTCGCTGCCGGGGCGGCAAAAATTGTCCAGGCCGATCAACGTGGCGTCGACAAACGCCTCGCGAAACCGGCGCAACAGGTTGCTGCCGACAAATCCACAAGCTCCAGTGACCAAAATCCGCATCCTGGTTTCATGCAAGCATGTGGTGCCCTGCGCAAGCAATCATCATTGGCGATTGTGCCCCGGGGCTGCGCCTCTTCCTTGTGCTTGCCGAACGGCTCAGTGGCCGCCATGATTCTGGTTTCGTCCGCCACGCGCAGCTCTCCATGGACCGCCATGGACATGGGTGTTCCGGAGCACAGATGGGTGGCGTGCGCAGCCACCCCAAAAGGCCTTCTCACATGATTCGCTCTTTCGTCCTGATCCTTTTTTGTGGTGCCATCGTGGGTGCCGCAGAGTCCAACTGGCCTCAATTTCGCGGGCCGGGCGGGCTTGGCATCGGCACCGGGAAGCCGCCGGTGGAATTCGGGCCTGACAAGAATGTGGTTTGGAAAGCGGAGGTGCCTCACGGCCACTCCTCGCCCTGCATCTGGGGCATGCGCCTTTTTCTGACGGGCCTCGACAATGGCAAGCTTGTCACGCTTTGTCTTGACCGGGCGGACGGTCGTGAGCTGTGGCGTGTCGTCGCCCCCGCTGAGAAAATCGAGCCGACCCACCGCATCGGCAGTCCTGCGGCACCGACGCCTTGCACTGATGGCGAGCGCCTTTACGTGTACTTTGGCTCGTTTGGGGTTCTCGCTTATGATTTCACGGGGAAGGAGGTCTGGCGTAAAGCTTTGCCGGTCCCGGTGGTGGAGTTTGGCACCGGCGCATCGCCCATTCTCGCGGATGGCAAGGTGATCATTGCCAACGACCAGGATGTGGGCTCCTGCCTGCTTGCCCTGGACTCGCGCACGGGTGCGGAGGCGTGGCGCGTGGAACGCCCGGAATTTCGGCGCAGCTTTTCGTCGCCGTTCTTGTGGCGGCATGACGGCATCGAGGAACTGGTGCTCGCGGGCTCGCTGTGGGTCAGAAGCTATGATGTCAAAGATGGCCGCGAGCGCTGGTCGGCGCGTGGCATGGCCCGCGTCTCGAACGCCACGCCTGTGGCTGGTGACGGGGTGCTCATTGTATCGAGCTGGAACGTCGGAGGTGACGAGGGGGAGCGTGTGGAGATGCAGCCCTTCGAGGAGTTCATCGCCGCGAACGACAAGAACAAGGACGGGGTGCTCACCTTCGACGAATTCCCGGCCGGTCCGGTCAAGGACCGCTTCTCGCAGATCGACGTGGACAAGGATGGCCGCGTGACCAAGGACGAATACAATCACATGCGCGACATGTTCGCACAGGCCGTCAACCAGCTCTTCGCCATCAAGCCCGGCGGGCATGGGGACATCACCGAAACGCACGTGCTGTGGAAGGTGAGCCGCCACCTGCCCTATGTCTCCTCGCCGTTGTGTTTTAACAACCGTGTGTACACCTTTAAGAACGGCGGCCTCGCGTCCTGCTACGATGCCATCACCGGCGCCATCGTCTATCAGGCGGAGCGGCTGGATTCACCTGGGGACTACTACAGCTCGGCCATCGGCGCGGACGGGCGCGTGTACGTGGCCTCGCAAAAGGGCACGGTGGTGGTGCTGGATGCGGGAGACGCCCCGCGCGTGCTGGCCCGCAATCAAATGGGGGAGCCGGTCTTCGCCACTCCCGCAGTGCTCGATGGGCGCATCTATCTGCGTACCGCGAAGTACCTGTATGTCTTCGGGGATCATTCGCCGATCATTCCCTGAAAGGGGCGGTCTGTGTGTCGCGTTTCTACATCTGACAATTGATTGCAGATATAGAAACGCATGCCTAAAAACCCCTCAGCGACCCGCCCGCGCCGCCAGCCCAAGCCTGCGGTTACCGATTCCGGCTTCAGCACGCCGAGCCTGGACCGTGCGCTGGGCGTGCTGGAATGCCTGAGCCGTCATCCACAGGGGCTGGGCATTTCGGAGCTGGCGGCGGAGATGGGTTTGAGCGTGAATTTTGTCTATCGTGTCACCCAGGCGCTGACCGCCCATGGCTATGTGAACCGCGATACGGACAAGCGCTTTGGAATAGGTTCAAAGCTGCTCACCCTTTGCCAGCCCGTGAGCAACGATGTGCCGCTGACGGAAGCTGCCCTGCCAGCCTTGCGCTGGCTCAGCGATCAGACCGGGGAAGCGGCCCACCTGGGCATGATCAGCGGCCATGAAGGCATCGTGCTGGAGCGGGTGATCGGGCGGGCATTGATCAAGTTCTATGTGGAGCGCGGCACCCGGTTCCCGCTGCACACCAGCGGGCCGGGCAAGGTCATGCTTGCCTTCATGCCGGAGGCGGAACGCGATGCCATCATTTCGGGCATGACCTTCGAGCGCTTCCAACCATGGACGATCTCGAATCGCAAGGATTTCCTCAAATGCCTCGAAAGCGTGCGATCCGAAGGTTTCGCCGTGGATGCTGGCGAGCACCTGGAAGGCCATCATTGTCTCGGCGCACCCATCCTGGACGCTGATGGGAATGCGATTGCCAGCCTGTGGATCACGGGTCCCAGCCAGCGCTTGAGCGAGGATCGCATGTTGAAACTGGCTCCGACCGTCAAAGGGGCCGGCCAGATGGTGACCGAGGCTTTGAACCCTCAACCAAGGGCGAGGTGAAGCCAAACGATGGAAACGGGCCTGCCAGCACTGTCGTTGCCGATTGCAGTATGGATCTGCGCCGTTTCCTCAACGGTGATCTCCGGCCAGCCCGTTCCTGAAAACCTCAGCGGTCATCTTGAGCACCGTTGCCTCGAATGCCACGACCAGGAGACAGCCAAGGGCGGGCTTGATCTCACCGCGCAGTCCTTTGGTCTCACTGACAAGTCGGTGCGCGAGCGATGGATTCAAATTCATGACCGCATCGAAAAAGCCGAAATGCCACCCAAGGCCGGGGATCTGCCGCCTGCGGAGCGCGCGGTCATGCTGGGATTGCTGTCCACGGCAATTGCAGCAGCCGATCATGCCGACGTGGCAGCCAACGGTCGCGGCCCGATGCGGCGGCTGAACCGGGAGGAGTACGAGCAAAACCTGCGTGACATTCTTCATCTGCCTCACCTCGACATTCGCGACATGCTTCCAGAGGATCGAGAAGGGCGGCATTTCAACAAGACAACGGAGACGCTCGACATTTCGCGCGTGCAGCTCACGGCCTACCTCGACGCGGCGGAGGCTGCGCTGCGGCAGGCCGTGGCCAGTGGTGTCACTCCTCCGGTGCCCGCCCGCCTGCGCGTGGTGGGCGCGAGGCTCTTCCCCGGCAAGGAAACCTTTGGCAATCGCGAGGCCATGTTCTTTGCCAAGGATTCCAAAGGCATCGACTCGAAGCAGGTCGATGCGCTGAAGGATGACCCGGCCATTGAAATGGCCCTGTTTCGATCCGCCCACTGGCCCTATTTTGGTTATCCGCAGGGCTTTATCGCGAGGCTGCCGGGAAGTTACCGGGTGCGCTTCTCCGCCCGCGCCGTCCTGCAACTGCCAGGCTTCGAACTGAAACCGGCTGCTCAGCCCGTGCCGATGACGTTCCGCGCCCGCAAGCCCTCGGGCCCCGATGTCTCCGGCGACGTGCGCGCCACTGGCGGTGTCATTGACATTCAGCCTGAGGGCGCCGTGCATGAAACTGCGGTGTGGCTTCGCGAGGGTGAGACGTTTGAGTACAGCCTGCTGGGGCTGCCGATGCCTCTGGCGCGCAATGTCAACAACGGCCCGCCGACTTATCGCTATCCGCCATTTCCGGAAGGCGGACAGGCCGGCGTTGCGTTCCAATGGCTTGAGGTTGAAGGCCCCATTTCATCGCCCGACTGGCCGCCACCGTCGCATCATGTGCTGTTTGATGATCTGCCCATTCGCTCATCGCAAAACCCCGGCGGATTGCCTGTTGAAGTGGTTTCGCAAAATCCAACGGCCGATGCCCGACGACTGTTGCGCAGGTTTGTGGAGCTTGCGGCACGCGAACCAGTGCCTGACGAGGCTGTGGCAAGGTACGAGCATCTCGTTCTCACCCGGCTGCAAAACGGGGCGCCGTTTGCCGAGGCGATGCTGGCGGGCTGCAAGGCCTTTCTCTCCTCCAGCCATTTCCTGTACCTGCGCGAGCCCGTGCACAAGGATGATCACTTCGCCATCGCATCGAGGCTCTCCCATTTCCTGTCGAACACCCGGCCTGATGCCGTCCTGGCTGGGCTGGCAGAGAGCCGGAAGCTTCGCGATGCGCGGGTCCTCAGGCACGAAGCGGAGCGGCTCATTGCTGACGCAGGATTCGAGCGATTCGTCAAGAACTTCACCGACTATTGGCTGAACCTCCGTTACGTCCATCGTGATGAGCCTGACATCCGGCTCTATCCTGAATACCGCTTCGATGACTATCTCGTTGATTCGATGGAGATGGAGACTCGTGCGTTCTTCACTTCCATGATACGTGACAACCTGCCGGCGAGGGCTTTGGTCGATGCGGACTTTGTGTTCGCCAACGACCGGCTTGCGAAGCACTACCTGTTGCCGCCCATCAGTGGCTCGAACCTGCGCAAAATTGCCCTGCCGAAAGACAGCCCTCTGGGCGGCTTGCTCACGCAGGCTGCGATTCTGAAGGTGACGGCGAACGGCACCACCACCTCGCCTGTGGTGCGCGGTGCGTGGATCATGGACCGCCTGGTGGGCGAGCCTCCGCCGGCACCACCACCGGGTGTTCCTGCCGTGGAACCGGATATTCGCGGGGCAAAAACCATTCGCGACCTGCTCGCGCTGCACACGAAATCGAAATCCTGCGCCGCCTGCCACGCGAAGTTTGATCCCGTCGGTCTCGCTTTGGAGAACTTCGACATCCTGGGCGGCTGGCGGGCGCGGTATCGAGGGCTTGAACAGGGTGAGCACGTGACTGGAATTGACCGCGCCGGCCACGACTTTGCCTATACGCTTGCGGCTCCGGTCGATGCCAGCGGGAGGTTGATGGACGGCCGGACGTTTCAAAACATCCGCGACCTGAAGGCTCTCCTGGGAGCCAATGAACGGCAGCTCGCGCGCAACCTCCTGTACCAGCTCACGATCTACGCCACAGGCACACCGGTGCGTTTTTCGGACCGCGCCGAAATCGAAGCCATGCTCGATGCCACTGCCGCTGGCGGCTATCGGGCCTGTGATTTGCTGCTCGCACTGGTGCAAAGCAAAACCTTCCTGGGTCAGAACGGATGCCATTAAAGTCATGAACGCTCCCCACATTTCCTCCTCGCCTCTGCCTCGCCGCGCCTTTCTCCGCAGCGTCGGTGTGACACTCGCCTTGCCCATGCTGGAATGCATGACGCCTGTGTTTGGGCGTGGGGCACGGTCCGATTCGCCGCAGCGGATGCTGTTGATTTCGAACAATCTGGGTGTGCTCCCGAAACCCTTCTTCCCGAAGCAGTCGGGACGGGATTATGAGCTCTCGCCTTACCTCTCCGCGCTCGCGGATTTTCGCAACGAGTTCACTGTCTTCAGCGGTCTCTCTCATCCTGGAGTGACGGGCGGCCACAGCACCGAAAACTGCTTTCTCACCGCCGCCAGGGGGCCGACCAGAAGCGGTTTCCGCAATCAGATCTCGCTGGATCAGTTCGCCGCTGAGAAGCTCGGGCAGCGCACCCGCTTTGCGACGCTGAACCTGGGGGTTAACATCGACAAGGCCAACCGCAGCCTGTCGTGGACACGGGACGGGGTCCTGCTACCCGCCGAAGACAGCGCTCCGGCCTTGTTCCGGAAGATGTTCATTCAGGGAAATGCGGACGAAGTCGCGCGGCAGCTTCGCAAGCTCGAAGAAAGGGGCAGCATTCTTGATGCTTTGAACGATGACGCGAAGGTGTTCAGCCGCCGTCTTGGCAATGATGACAAGGCGCGGCTCGACCAATATTTCACTTCCGTGCGTGAGGTGGAGGAGCGTCTGCAGACGGCCCGGGAATGGGAGTTGCGTCCGAAGCCCACTACAACTCAGCCTCCGCCTCCGGACATTCAGGACAAGAAGCGGTTCTTTGAGAAATTCGACCTGATGCTTTCCATGGCGCAACTGGCGCTGGAGTCAGACACGACCCGAATCGTGACTCTCATGGTCGATGCCTTTGCGACGCCGGTCTTCAAGCTGCATGAAAACCAGAGCACGACCGATGGTTACCACAACCTCAGCCATCACGGCCAGGCGGTCGAGAAAGTGAAGCAGCTCGAAGATGCGGACCAGCAGCAGATGGCCCTGCTGCGCAAGCTCCTGACAACACTTGCCGCAAAAAGGGATGGTTCTCGGCGGCTGCTCGACAGCACCATGGTGTTGTTTGGCAGCAACATGGGGGATGCCAACACCCACGACAACAGCAACCTGCCCATTTTGCTTGCCGGGGGCGGATTCAAGCACGGCCAGCACCTGGTTTTCAAGCGCGACGCCAACACGCCCCTGAGCAATCTTTATGTGTCCATGCTTCAGCGCATGAACCTGGAGGCCGATGCTTTTGGCTCCAGCACCGGCACCCTGTCAGGTTTGGTTGCGAGTACCTGACTCTCGCTTCGCATTGCGCTGCCGAGCCCGATATTCGGAGGGATTGCATTTCAACAGCCGGCGAAAGAGGCGGTTGAAAAACGACACCTGGCTGAAGCCGCAGGCCATGGCGATTTCCAGCACGCTGCGGTCACCCTCGGCCAGTTCACGCGTCGCCGCCTGGAGCCGCAGGCGGTTGAGGAATTCGCTGAAGGTGTGGCCCGAGTGCTTCTTGAACTGGCGGGCGAAGGTGGGGCGGCTCAGGTTCGTGAGCTGTAGCACGTCCTCCAGGCGCACAGGGTCGCGGAAGTGGGCGATCAGGTGGCGCATCGCCTCCCGGATCGCCTGCTGATAGTGTGATTCGGTGGGCAGCGAAAAGGATCGCACGGAAAGAAAGCTTCGGTCGTGCTCAGGCGCGTCCGTCATGAGCGCGAGGACGCGCAGCAGCAAGCCCAGGCGCTCGGCTCCGCCGGTGTTGTTGATGTCCTGCAACAGCGTGGTCACGAGCGCCGCCGTGCGGCCCGTAAAGCGCAGGCCACGGCCCGCGCGCTTGAACAGGGCCGCGAGTGTCAATGTCTCCGGAAAGGCCCAGAAGGGATGGCTTTCGGGGAAATGCCACTGCACGGAGATGCCTGCCGAGGTGCCGCGTGTGTGCCAGTAATGTGGCAGCTTTTCGCCCAGCAGCACCAGATCGCCTGCGGCGAAAGAGCCGATGTGGTCTCCCACAAAGCGGGTGCCCTCGCCTGCGGTAAACAGGGTCAGCTCCATTTCCAGATGGTAGTGCCAGTGGCCGCCCTCGCCTGAGACTTTCTCGGCTTTTCCCGGTGCCAGCACGCTTTCCACTTCGCGCAAATTGCGAGCCCACCGGATCACCCGGAAGGAGTGTCCGCTGGGTGGCTGGATTCTTTCGCGAAGGGCACGCATGGGCACTTTCATAACACGCAGAGGTTCCATGATCCATTTGTTTGAGACAATAGTCTCGGCCTTTGAGACTGCGGGCGTAGAAATGCGCGTCAAACCAGCGTTGTATGGGCCAGCGTATGAGCACACCCACGAAGTATCGTTTTTCTTTTGGCCCCTGGAACATCAGCGAGGGGGCCGACCCCTTTGGTCCGGAGGTTCGCAAAGCGTTCCCGCACGAGAAGAAGTTTGCCTTGTACAAGCCGATGGGCTTCGACGGGGTGCAGTTTCATGACGACGACGTGGTTCCCGGCGTGGACGACCTGACTCCGGCCCAGATTTCCAAGCAGGCGGCCAAGGTGAAGAAGATGCTCGACAACCAGGGGCTGGTTCCGGAGTTCGTCGCACCGCGCCTCTGGTTCGCGCCGCAGACTGTGGACGGCGCCTACACCTCCAACAGCGCCAAGGACCGCAAGTACGCGCTGGAACGCACCCTGCGCTGCATCGACATCGCCCACGAGGTGGGAAGCAAGGCCACGGTGCTCTGGCTGGCGCGCGAGGGCACCTACATTCGCGAGAGCAAGAACGCCCGCCTCGCCTACGAGCGCATTTTGGAAACGATCAACACCATGCTCGATCATGACAAGGAGATTGATGTCTGGATCGAACCCAAGCCCAATGAGCCGACCGACATGGCTTATGTGCCGACGATCGGCCATGCCGTGGCCCTGGCCTACGCTTCCAAGGAGCCGAAGCGCGTGAAGGGGCTCATCGAGACCGCTCACGCCCTGCTGGCGGGTCTTGATCCCAGTGATGAAATGGCCTTCGCGCTGGCGCACGACAAGCTGGGCAGCGTTCATCTCAATGACCAAAACGGCCTGAAGTACGATCAGGACAAGAACTTCGGTTCCGCCAACCTCCGCGTCGCCTTCAACCAGGTGCGCGTGCTGGAAGAAGCCGGTTTCGGCAGCAAAGGCGAATTCATCGGGCTCGATGTGAAAGCCATGCGCACCCAGAAGGGCAGTTGCGTCACCTCCCACCTGACCGGCAGCCGGGAACTCTTCCTGCACCTGGTGGACAAGGTGCGCTCGTGGGACCAGAAATTGGAGAAGCAGCTTGTCGATGCCCGTGATTATGAGGCACTGGAGCTGGCCGTCATGAAACATCTGATGGGCGTCAAGTAATCCTATTCACAACCCTCTCCATGAAGCAATTCCGTCTCAACCGCCTCTTCAACGCCAAGTCCAACCGCTGCTTCGATGTCGCGGTCGATCATGGCTTCTTCAACCAGCCCGGCTTCCTGCAGGGCATTGAGGACATGCGCGAAGTGATCAAGACGCTGGTGGATGCCGCTCCTGACGCCATCCAGCTCACGCTGGGCCAGGCGCGTCATTTGCAGTCCGTCCCTGGCCGCCACAAGCCCAGTCTGGTGCTGCGCACCGATGTGGCCAATATCTACGGCAAGGAGCTGCCGGATACCTGCTTCAGCCTCATGATCGAGGAGACCATGCTGCAGGCCGTGCGATATGACGCCGCTTGCGTGTGCGTCAATCTGTTCCAGATCCCCGGAGCGCCCGAGGTCCACGCCCAGTGCGTGGAGAACATCCTCAAATTGAAGCCCCAGGCCGACTACTATGGCATGCCCATGATGGTGGAGCCCCTGGTGTTTCAGCCGAACGCGAAGGCTGGCGGCTACATGGTCAACGGCGACCTCACCGCTATCACCTATCTGGTGCGACAGGCAGTGGAACTGGGCGCCGACATCATCAAGGCAGATCCCACCGATGATGTGAACTTGTACCATAAGGTGGTGGAAGTGGCCTCCGGCATTCCCGTGCTGGTGCGCGGCGGTGGCCGCGTAAGCGACCGCGAAATCCTGGAGCGCACCCAGGGCCTCCTCCAACAGGGCGCGGCGGGCATCGTCTATGGCCGCAACGTGATCCAGCATCCCTCGCCCAAGGGCATCACCCAGGCGCTGATGGCCATGGTGCATGACAATGTCAGCGTGGACGAGGCGTTGAAGCTGGTCGTGTAAAGATACAAGACTTTAAGATTCAAGAGGCAAGACCTGAGGGCGTGATGCTCTCAGGTCTTTTGCTTCGAAGCGGCGCCAGACTTGGGTGCGGCGCTGACTTTCACGTCTTCTGTGCTGGTGTCTTCCAGTCTGCCGTCCGTTCCTCACTTCGCCACGGCGCTCATGCTGCCGCTCTGGCCGAAGCCGTCCAACACCCTCGGGCTGGTGCTCATGAAATAGCCTTGCGCGCCTTCGCGCGGGCCTTTTTGCAGGATCGCGCCGTAGTACGTGGGCCGGGTGCCGTCGGTGTGGAGGAAGGTGCCGGTGACGGCGCCGGTGGTGCTGGTGATGACCAGGGTCGCGGTCCCCAGCACGGGCACCTGGTAGGCGGCGTTTAGCGGGTTGATGTTCATGCCAAAAACCGGTGCCGAGGTGAGCAGGCCGCCGGTGAAGGAAAGCGTGGCGTCCGCCGAGGGCGGGTTCTGCTGCAGGCCGGGGAAGACGCTGCTGGCGGGAATGCGGGGCGGGATCACGTAGCGCGCGCCCACCAAGCCTACGAGCACGCCCTCCGGCCAGCCGCCGGGATACCACTGCGAGGTGTCCTGCTCCGGGCGCACCCAAAGGAGGCCGTTGCTGGTCACGTCATAGGTCGAGGCGTCGGCATCGGTCACTGCGACGGTGCCCCAGAGGCAGCCGTGGCCGCTGTAGAGCGAGACGAAGAGCGGCCACTGGTTGGCGGCCACCAGGGCGGCGCTGCCGCTGATGGGCGTGTTATCCGCCAGCCTGCCGCTGTAGGCCACCGTGCCGGTCACGCCCAGCGTCATCGTCGCGTAGCCCGTGCCCTGCGGGTAGTCCTGGAGGTCGAGCGCGGGCACCTGCGGCGCGGCGGGGAGGAGCAGGGTGTAGGGCTTGCTGGTGGTGCCGGCCAGGTCGGCGAAGACCTTGCTGGTGGCGCTGTAGAGGGCGGGCTGGGCGGTGATGCTGCTGGTGTAGGTGCTGCTGCCAAAGTCCAGGCTCTGCGTCACCGTGCCGGTGAGGCCGCCGCCGGCCATGTTCAGGTTCAGGCTCACGAGCAGGCTGGGCAGATTGGCCCGCGCCAGCGCCAGCGCGAGGCTGCGCCCCGTGCCGAAGCGCGCCGCGCCGGTGTTGTCAAACACGCCGTTCACCGGCACCGAAAGGCCGGCGATTTTCAGCGTGCTGGTGAAGGCGCCCGTGCTGGTGACCACGGCGTTTTGCAGCATCCCCATCGTGTCCACCTGCGTGGGCGTGCCCAACTGCGGCACCACCAGGCCGTTGAAGGTGCCGGTGACGCCCGCCACGAAGGGGTTTTTGATGAAATTGGCCGTCAGGCTCAGGCCGGGCTGCATGGTGAACTTCAGCGTGGCCACCTGGGCGGCGGTGGCTGTCACCCCGGTGCCGGTGAAGCTGTTCGCCGTCCAGCCATTGAACACATAGCCGGCCTTGGGCGTGGCGGCGATGGTGTACGAGGCACCGAGGTTGCGTTGGGAGGTGGGCACGAAGCCCGCGCTCACCGTGCCGGAACCGGACGGGCCGGCGATGGCCACCGCGAGGGTGCCTGTCACCACATAGCTCACACCGCGGCTGGTGACGATGGAGGTGTTGCCGCGTGTGTCCACGCTTTGCACGGCGATGCTGTTCGGCCCGGGGACGAGGGTCAGGGGCAGGGTGAAGGTGCCGGTCTTGCCGCTGCTCGCAAGCGTGAGCGTGGCGGGGGCAAAGGCGGCGCCGTTGAGCGACACCAGCACGCTTGCCAGCCCCAGGTTGTCGCTGGCGCTGCCGGTCACGTGGATGCTGGGCCCGGCGGCCTCAGCGATCACCGCATTGGCGGCGGGCGCGGTGAGGGTCACGGTGGGCGGCGTCACATCATTGGCCAGGATGGTCACCGCGCAGGTGGTCTGCGCGCCCAGGCTGGCGCCGGGGCCGAAGGTGCCGCTGAGCGTGAGGGTGAAGGTCTTGTTCGTGTTGGTCGCGGAGGTGTCTGCCACAATGGGAACGGCCACGGTGGTGGTGCTCTGGCCGGCCGCGAAGCTCGCCACCGATTCCACCATCGTGTAGTCGCCGGGGCTCTTCGCCGTGCCGTCGGTGGAGGTGACTGTCACGTCCGCCGCGGGCAGGTAGGGGCCGGTGCGGACGAGGGGCACGAGCGCTGTCTTGGCTTCCTCCCCCACGTTGAAGGTGGCGGCGCTGAAGGCGAGGGCATTGGCGTAGTCCAGCGCGGGGGAGACCTCCACCGCGCCGATGTCAAGAATCACGCTGCCGTTGCCATCGCCATCCACCACGCGGGCAGAGCCGCGCTGGTCCGTGCTGAAGCTGGAGGTGGTGGCGCCCGCGGCATCAATCGCCGGGCTGCCGGGCAGCGGCATCATCGTCTGCGTGGGCCCGCCGTTGCTGGCCAGTGGCGCGAGCAGGGCGTCCACTCCGGTGATGTTGCCATTCGTTCCGTTGGCGATATCGGAATTCGTGGCATCGCCAATGAGGCAGTTCGTGGCCGCAAGCGTGCCGCTCTCATGCCAAAAATCGGGTCCACTGCCCGAGGCCGCCGTGTTGCCGGCGATGAGGGTGTTGGTCAAAGTGACAGGGGAACTGTCAAAGGAATCAATCCCGCCGCCGCCATCACTTTTCGCGTTGGTGCCGGTGGCATGGTTGCCTGAAACCGTGCATTGCGTGAGCGTGAGCGTGCCGGTGTTGGCGATAGCGCCGCCGTCTGGGGCGGAGTTGCCGGAGAGGGTGCACTGCGTGAGCGTCAGCGTGCCGCTGTTGAAAATCGCGCCGCCGAGGCCGAGGCTGGCGGAATTGCCGGAGAGGGTGCACTGCGTGAGGGACAGGGTGCCGTCGTTGAACACCGCGCCGCCGTTGTTGCCGGCATTGGCGGCATTGGCGGAGAGGATGCATTGTGTGAGTGTCAGCGTGCCGTTGTTTTCAATCATGCTGCTGACATCAGCGTTGCTGCGGCCGTGGAGAGTGAGGCCGCGCAGGGCGAGGGCGCCGCTTTGGACGTGGAAGAGGGCATTGTCTGAGGGGAGTTGGGAAGAATCGAGGGTGAGGCCGGCGGCGAGCGCGGAGGCATCAACGGTGACGCCGCCGGTGTCGTTGAGAGTGAAGGCGGCAGCATTTGAATTGAGCACCGGCTGGAGGGTCTGGCCGGAGAGCGTGGTGGAGGAGAAGAGAATGATGTCCGGCCCGGGAGCGGCGGCGGCGGCGGCGAGGGCAGCGCGCAGGGAGCCGTTGCCAGAATCGGCCGTGGTGTTGACTACGAGGGGCGCATTGGCCTCCGCCGCGCCGATGTCGGGGAGGGCGCTGCCGTCGCCATTGCCATCGGCAAGGGGGAGGCCGCGCTGGTCGGTGGTGATGGCGGGGGACAGGATCATGGCGGCATCAATCGCCGGGCTGCCGTACAGCGGCGGCATGGTCTGGGTGGGGCCGCCGTAGCTGCCCAGCGGGGCCAGCATGGCATTGCCGGTGAGCAGGCTGGCGCTGGCGCTCTTGCCGGTGGCGGTCAGGTCGCCGATGAAGTTCACCCCGGCGAGGGTGAGCGTGCCGCTGTTGTCAATGTCCGGCCCGCCAGCGCCACTGCTAGTGTTGCCGGCCACGATGGTGTTGGTCAGCGTCAGCGTGCCGGCGTTCGTGTTATCAATCCCGCCGCCGCCGCCAGCAGCGGAATTGCCGGAGAGGGTGCAGTGGGTGAGGGTCAGCGTGCCGGCATTGTGAATCGCGCCGCCGCCGCCACCAGCGGAATTGCCGAAGAGGGTGCATTGGGTGAGTGTCAGCGTGCCGCTATTGGCAATGCCGCCGCCATTAAAGTTGTCGGCGGAGTTGCCAGAGAGAGTGCATTGACTGAGCGTGAGCGTGCCGAGATTGTCAATCGCGCCGCCCTGAGAGCTAAGCCCCTCCGTGAGGGTGAGGCTTTTCATGGCGATGGTCGGGCCGCCGTTGATCTGGAACAGCTCGACAGCTCCGTTCCCACTGAGGGTCAGCCCGCCTGCGAGGGCGCTGGCATCCAGCGTGACTGAGCTGCTGAGCGTGATCTGGCTGCCGAGGGTGACGGTGCGGCCGCTGAGGCCGGAGGCGAAGACGACGGTGCTGCCCGCAGGCGCGGCGGCCAGGGTGGCGCGCAGGGAGCCGGTGCCGGTATCGGCGGCAGTGACCACGGTGAGGGTGGTGGACGCGGCCACGGCCTCCGCCGCGCCGATGTCCAGGCTGGCGAGCGGAGCGGCGGCGGAGCCGGTGAGCACGCCAAGGTTGTCCACCGACTGGGCGCTGTCGCCATTGCTGGGGGTGCTGGCGCCAAAGCTGAAGCAGTCGCCCGCGCTGTACGAGTAGCTGGCGCTGGAGGTGAAGACCACGGCGCCCTTGTAAGTGACGGTGAGGGTGCCGGCGGAGCTGAGGCTGATGGTGACGCGCCTGTAGGCGCCCGCGTCGCTTGTGGGGCTGAATGCCGCGGCTTTGCTGGCCTTCTGGCTGCCGCTTTCATAGTAGGTGATGTTGCCGGCGGTGGTGTCGAAGGTGATGACATGGCCGGAGGTCGCCGCGCCGTTCTCGCCAAAGGCCGCCGTTTGACTGGGGCCAAAGCAGAAGCAGATGCCGCCCTTGGGGCCGGTGCCAGAGGTGAACTGGTAATCAAAGGAGGCGGTGAAGCTGTTGAAGCCGCCCAGGTCGGGCAGGACCAGGGAACCTGTCTGGTTGAGGCTGGCCGGGGTGAGCAAAACGGCGCCGGAGCTGAAGTCCTGGGTCCAGATGGCCGCGCCGCGCGCGACGCCGTTCTGATCGGCCAGCAGCCCGGCGGCGGCCCCGGCGGCGCCAATGGCCGCGCTGCCGCCCCCTTGAGCGGCGGCAGGGTGGGCGTGCCGCCCGCGCCGTAATACGCCAGCGGCAGGAGGCCCGGCGCGCTGTTGATGATGCTGCCGGTGCCGTTCTGGGCGCCGGCGCCGGTGGTGACCAGGGACTGGATGAGGTTCGCCCCCAGGAGGGTGACGGTGCCGGGGGTGTAGATGTCCTTGCCGTTGCCGGTGGCATTGTTGCCGGCCACGATGCAATTGGTCAGCGTGAAGGTGCGGCCGGCATTCTGGGACATCGCGCCGCCATTGGTGGCGCTGTTGCCGGTGAGGGTGCACTGCGCGAGGGACAGTGTGCCGTCGTTGAACACCGCGCCGCCGTTGTTGCCGGCCGTGTTGCCGGTGAAGGTGCAGTGCGACACGGTCATCGTGCCCAGGTTGTAAAGCGCGCCGCCGCCACCGCCGGTGGGGGAGCTGTTGCTGAGGAAGGTGCAGCGCTCCAGGGTGGCGGTGGTGCCGACATCGGTAAGCATCCCCGCCCCGCCGCTGCTGCTGCCGCCGCCGCCGTTGGCCAGGGTGAGGCCGCGCAGCGTGAGGCTGATGCCGGCGCCGGTCAGATACAAGATGCGGTTGGAGTTGCCGCCGCCGTTGATGGTGATGCCGGCGGGCAGGGAGGAGGCGTCGATGATGAGGCTGGTGGTGATGGTGATGGCGCTGCCGCTGGAGCCGGTGGTGATGGAGATGGTCTGGCCGGAAAGCGAGGGGTCAAAATTGATGATCGCGCCGCCGGCCGCGCCACTGATCGCCGCGCGCAGGCTGCCGGTGCCGGAATCCGCCGTGCTGGTGACCATGACCGGGGGCCTGGGGGTCACTTCCATGAGCTGGTTGCTCGTGCCGGAAAGGGCGGACCAGGTGCTGCCATCCGCGGACGTGGCGCGCACATTCGGCAGGGTGCCGGCGCCCGTGGCGCTGAGGTCGTCGCTGTTGCGCCAGTCCACCAGCCCGCTGACGTTGCCCACGGTGACCCAGTACTGCGTGCCCGCCGCCAGGACGGGATGCGTGGTGGAGGCGATGACAAACGTCGTATCGTTGATCGAGAGGATGTTGCTGACGGTGCCCAGATCTTCCACCAGGACGGCGGGCACGCTGCCGGCGCCGGACCACAGCTTCACCCGCGCGGAGCTGAGCGTGGAGCCATCGCCGGTAAGCACCAGGGAGATGCTGCCCAAGGCCATCGCCGTGGGCCCGGTGATGAACGCCTGCGCCGCCGACTGGGATGCCGACGTGAGAGGCCGCTGCCCGGTGGAGACGTTGGTGAGGTTGGAGATGATGTCCGTCGCATGTGCGACGACGGGCAGGAGGAGCGGCAGAAGAAGCAGGGCAAGAGTCTTCATAAAGCAGGCGGAGGTTAGGCGGACCGTGAGGCATGGTCCGTCGGATGTCGTTAGTTCACTCCTTCTTGCGTGAGAGAGCGAGATTCGTTTCATGAGAAATGAATTCTTTTTTAGGGGGGGCTGTGTGACAGGTGCATGGCGCAGACTTGGGCAGCGGGCTGGCGCGCATGGCCTTGAACCGCAGAGCGGTTCTCCATAAGTTTTAACCCCCGGTTTTTGCAGGAGATGCATTCAGCCCTGGAGGGGCTGGCCCATGCGTCTTGCGCTTGACGAAGCCCGCCGCGCATTCACCGCTCGCGCGTCGCGCTTGTGTTGGTTATCCTTCGTCCCCCATGAAAACCCACGCCTCGCCCTTTCCCACCACGCACTGGACGCTGATCCAATCGGTGCAGGAAGGCACTCCGGAGGAGGCGGCGAAGGCCATGGAGGCGATCTGCCGGGAGTACTGGTTTCCGATCTACGCCTACCTGCGGCGCAGCGGCCGGGGGCCGCATGATGCGGAGGATGTGACGCAGGCCTTCTTCGAGCGGCTGATCGCAGAGGATGCCATCAAGAGCGCGCGCCAGGAGCGCGGCCGGCTGCGCACGTTTCTGCTGGCGGTGCTGGTGCGGCTGCTGGCGGACCAGGGCCGGCACGACAAGGCGCTGAAACGCGGCGGCGGCCAGGCCCTCGTCTCCTTTGATGAGATGGAGGCGGAGGAACGCTACGCCAGGGAGCCGCAGGACCTGCGCGACCCGGAAAAGATCTACCTGCACGCCTGGGCCCACGACATCGTGCATGGCGTGCATGAGCGGCTGCGCGCGGCCTTCGAAGAGGAGGGCCGGCTGGCGATGTTTCAGGCGCTCGATCCCTACCTGGGACGCGAGGAGGCGCAGCCGCCCTATGCGGAGCTGGCCGCGGCCTTTGGCTCCAGCGAGGGTGCGGTGCGGCTGCTGGTGCACCGGCTGCGCAAGAAGTTCTGTCACCTGCTGGAACGTGAGATCGCCCGGACCGTGATGCAGCCGGAGGATGTGGAGGAGGAAATGAAGTGGCTGCGCGGGGTGATGGCGGGAGGGATGTGAGGTGAGAAGCTTGGTGCCTGCCACCTCGCAGAGGGGACTCATTGATCGGTCGTTCCTGCCATCTCCTCCTTCAGCCTCCTCGCCTTTTCCGCCGCGCCTGGCGCGGTGCTTTTCGCCTGCGTTTCCGCCTGGGCCTTCAGCGCGCGGACCAGGTTGCCCAGCGCCTCCTGGCGATACGGATGCCCCTTGGAATACACACGCTTCGCGGCGGCGAGGCCTTCGCGAAGCAGCGCGAGCTGCTGCTCCTCGTCGCCGCGGCGGGCGGCAATGAGCGCCAGCCTGGCCAGCGCGTGATCGGCATAGGGGCTGCGGTCGCCGTAGAACTTGCGGCCTTGGGCCAGGCATTCGTTCAGCACCGGCTCGGCCTCGTCGAACTTGCCGTTGTTCACGAGCTGCATGCCAAAGTCGTCCAGTTCCACGACGAGTTGCGGATGCTCGGGACCAAGCTGTTTTTTCAAGGCGGCGATCTCGCGGCGGTAGATCTCCTCGGCCTCCGCGCCCTTGCCGAGATGTGACAAGATGCAGGCCAGCGTCTTCGGCGCTTCGCGGAGCCGTTCGTCCCCGGGCGTGCGCTCCCAGAGCTTCATCGCCCGCTGCGCGGGCCCCAGAGCCTCGGCATCGTGACCGGACTTCATCAGCGACCACGCGAGCTCCGAGAGCGCGTCGCCGGTCTCCGGATGCTCCGGCCCGAGCGTGCGCTCCAGCATCGCGATGCCTTCGCGCGCCAGCGGCACCACCTTGGCAAACTGGCCCTGTTTCTCCAGCGAGGCGGCGTAGTCGATGACCGCCTTCGCCAGCGCCGCGTCATCGCGGCCGGCGAACTGCCGGCGGCGCAGCTCCAGCGCGCGCGCCAGGTGCTCGGTGGCCTTGGGGTACTCGTCGATGTCCTCGTAGGCGCCGCCGATCGCGCCGCGCAGCTCCGCCTCCACCTCGGGCTGGTCCGCAAGCTCACGGCCAATGCGCTGCGCGGTGTTGTCCAGCACCTCGCGCATCATCGTGGCATCGCGGCCCAGGGACTTTGACACGCCCGCGGAGGCCAGCGTGTCCTGGAGAAAGCGCGACACCTGCCGGCTCTTCCTCACCTCCGCATCCGCCACGCGCCGCGCCTCGCGTTCTCGCAGGAACAAGAAGGTCGAGGCCGCCAGGCCCATGATGATGGAAAGCAACACCGCCGCCGCGCCGGTGACTGCCACGCGGTTGCGCCGCGCGAACTGCCGCATCAGATAGAAGGGGGTGGGAGCGCGGGCGAGCACCGGCTCGTTCTGCAGGAAGCGCTCTACGTCCGCGCGCAGCGCATTGGCGGCGTCGTAACGGCGGTCGCGCTCCTTTTCCAGCGCCTTCATGAGGATCAGGTCGAGATCGCCGCGCAGCAGGCGGAGGAACTCCGGCGGGCGTGTCTGCCGGTTCGCCGCGAGGCGCTGCAAGGCCCCGGCATCGAGCGTCTTCAGCCTTGTGGAAGGCTTGGGCGCGGGGCGCTCGCGCAGCATCTTGATCATGCCGTCGCGGCCTGCCGCCAGCAGGTCGCCGGGCTCGAACGGCGTGCGGCCCGCGAGCAGCTCGTAGAGCACCACGCCGAGGCTGTAGATGTCGGCGCGCGTGTCCACATCCTGCGCGCCGGTGATCTGCTCAGGGCTCATGTAGGCCGGGGTGCCGATCAGGCGGTGCAACTGCGTGATGATGGTCAGGTCCGTGAGCGCGGCGGCGGTGGCCTTGGCGATGCCGAAGTCGATCACCTTCACCTGCGCGCGGCCTTCATGCCCGGCGACGAGGATGTTGGCCGGCTTCAGGTCGCGGTGGATGATGCCTTTCTGGTGCGCATGCTGCACGGCCAGGCACACCTCCATGAACAACGCCAGGCGTTCGGGGGTGCTGAGCTGCCTGTCATCGCAGTAGCGGGTGATCATCACCCCGCGCACCAGTTCCATGACAAAGAACGGCCTGCCCGAAGGTGTCGTGCCCGCATCCAGCACGCGTGCGATGCCGGGGTGGTCCATCACCGCCAGTGCCTGCCGCTCCTGCTCAAAGCGCGCCAGCACCTCGCGCGTGTCCATGCCAGCCTTCAGGATCTTCAGTGCCACCTGGCGTTTCACCGGCTCCGCCTGCTCCGCCAGCCACACCATGCCGAACCCGCCCTCGCCAAGCGGTTCGACCAGCGTGTAAGCCCCCATTACCAGCCCCGCGCGGTCGCCGGGTGCGGTTTCGCTGCTCACCAGCGCATCGTGCTCGCGGATCATGGCGCCGATTTCGAGTTTGAGGCCGGAGTCCATCACGGTGGCGGATGCGGAATGAATGCCTAACAGGCTGTTGAGGGATGGTGAAGCCTGCCCGGCGGGATGTAAAGTCGATCCTGCACACCTTCAGCTCTTCTGTCTTTTCCTGAACTCCCCCGGCGTGACGCCGTGCCGCTCTTTGAAGGCGGCCTGGAGGTAATGGCTGTGGGTGAAGCCGGTCTGGCTGGCGATGCTGTCGATGGTCAGGTCCGTATCCCGCAGCAGATGCTCGACCGCGCGGAAGCGGATGCGTTGAATCTCCTCCTTCGGGGTGCGGTTCAGCGCGGCCTGCATCCTGCGCTCCAGCGTGCTGCGCGAGGCATTGAGCTTGCGGCAAATTTCATCAACGGTGACGCCGGTGGCGGCTCCCTCGCGGATGAGCCGGGCTGCGCGGGCTACAAGATGGTCGTTGATCACCAGATCATCAGACGAGGCCCGCACCACGATCCCTTTGGGCGGCACCAGGATCTCCCGCTGGGGCGGGGTCTCTCCGCTCATGAGCTGATCCAGCATCTGCGCGGCGAGGTAGCCCACCCGGGCTCCGTCGAAGCGCAGACTGGTGAGCGGCGGCGAGGCGAATTCGCACAGGGTCTCCTCGTTCTCCGTGCCCACCACCGCCACCTCCTCCGGCACGGACAGGCCTGCCCGCTGACAGGCGTCGAGCAGGCGCACTCCCATCTGATCATTGGCGGCAAAGATGCCCACGGGTTTCGGCAGTTTGTTCAGCCAGGTGATCAGGCGCGACTGGCTCTTCTCCCAGTCCTTGACGCTGTCGGACTCTCGTTCCGGCAGCAGGGCGCATTCGCATCCGGCGGCGCGGACGGCGGTGACGAAATTTTGCACTCGTTCCTCAAAGAAACGCTCGGTGTGGAGGCTGTAAGTGGCGAAAGTCCGGTAGCCGCGGTTGAGGAAGTGCTCCGCAACGGTCCGGCCAATCGCCCGGTTGTCCATGCCTACAGAAGGCAGATCGCGGCAAAGGTGGCTGGACCGGGTTTCCACGGCTGGCAAGCCCGTGGCGGCAATGATGTCAGCCGTCTCCTGGTTGTACGTACGGCTGATGATGCCGTCGCCATCCCACTTCCTCAGCCAGGGCGGCGGGGAGGAGTCCAGGGCTCGCAGTTCGATGAAGGTGGACCAGGGGCCGTGCTCGGCCACATAACGGCGCACACCGCCGAGGAGCTCGCGGGTGTAGGTACGCGTGGTTTCCACCAGAAGAGCCACGCGAGGGATGCTGCGCCGAGTTTTGGCCATGTGACGAAGAACCTGAGGATGAGTGCATCATACCCGCAGTGACAAGGGCCTGGCAACAGCGTTTCATTAAGGCGATTCAAAAACGAATTATGTCCAAACCCAAAGTGCTTATCATTGTCGGTGACGCCACAGAGACCGTGGACACCCTGTATCCCTACTATCGCCTGATCGAGGGCGGCTATGAGCCCGTGGTCGCCGCCCCAGAGAAGCGCCGCTACCAGATGGTGCTGCACGAAATCAAACCTGGATGGACGATCACCAAGGAGTGGGAGGGCTACTCCATCATGGCCGATGTGTGCTTTGCCGAGATCAAGCCCGAGGATTACGCGGGCATCTTTTTCAGTGGTGGCCGGGCGCCGGAGTATATTCGCGAGGATGAGGACCTCCTGCGTATCACGCGCTGGTTCTGGGAGAACGAAAAGCCCTGCGCCAGCGTGTGCCACGGCGTCGAGATCCCTGCGCGCGCAGGCATTGTCAAGGGCCTGCGCATGGCGACGGTGGCGAAGTGCAAGTTCGACCTCGAAATCTGCGGCGGCATCTATGTGAATGAACCCTGCGTCATCGACCGCCATATGTTCAGCGGCCGGACCTATCATGACAGCGGGCATTTCATTGCCCCGTGGATCAAGGCTCTCGACGTCTCCATTGGCAAAGCCTGACACTTTTTATGAACACACGACGCAACTTCCTGCGGCACGCGGCCGGTGCCCTTGCCTTCTCAGCCGCTCCATGGTCCGCGCGTGGCGCGGAGGGCGGCATCAGCTTGGGCATGAGCCTGTACGGCATGAAGACCGTGCCGCTGCCGGATGCGCTCAACACCTGCGCCAAGATTGGCTACACCAGTGTCGAGTTCGCCCTCAACGCCGGATTCCCGACAGAGCCGAAGGTGTTCACGTCAGAGGCTCGCAAGGCGGCTGTGGCGCAGCTTCAGGCGCTCAGGCTCGGCCTTCCGTGCGTGATGCTCAACTTGAGCCTCGCCGCAGATGACAAGGCTCATGCGGCCGCTTTGGTGAACATGCGCGAGGCGGCGAAACTGTGTCATGAAATGGTGCCTGCGAACCCGCCGATGATTGAGACCGTGCTCGGTGGCAAGCCCTCTGAATGGGAGCAGATCAAAGGGCGCATGGCGGACCGTTTGCATTCCTGGGCCGACACCGCCACGGAGGAGAAGATCTCCATCGCCATCAAGGCCCACGTTGGCAGCGCCGTGAACTCGCCTGAGCGCCTGCTTTGGTTGATTGACCAAGTCAAAAGTCCGTCGATTGCGGTGGCCTATGACTACAGCCATTTCGAGCTGATGGGCATCCCGATGGCGGAGAGCATGAACCTGCTGCTGCCGCACACAAAATTCATCCACGTGAAGGACACGGTGGGCGAGGAGAAGAAGTTTCAGTTTCTGCTGCCCGGCGAAGGCCGCACGGATTATGTGGCCTACTTCAAGATCTTGAAGGAGCATAATTACACCGGCCCAGTGATTGTCGAGGTGAGCGCGCAGATCTTCAACAAGCCGGGCTATGATCCGGTGGCGGCGGCGACGAAGTGCTTTGCTCCGCTGGCCGGTGCCATGGAGAAAGCCGGTGTGACCCGCATCTGACGTTGGATTCGACCGCCATGCCGATCATCACCTCCACCAAATCCAAGCCTGAGTACGACGTCGCCATCGTCGGCTCCGGCGCGGGCGGCGGCCAGATGGCCTTCACGCTCACCATGGCCGGCCTCAAATGCGTGATGCTGGAGGCGGGTCGCAGCTATGTTCCTGAGGCGGAGACGGCGATGTTCCAGAGACCGGAGCACACCCCGCTCATGAACACACCCACGCCGGACAAGCACATGGGCTTCACCGATGCGACGGTGGACGGCGGCTGGGAGGTGCCCGGCGAGCCCTACACCCAGGCCAGCAGCAAGGAAGAGGAGAAGTTCTGGTGGTGGCGAGCGCGAATGTTAGGCGGTCGCACCAACCACTGGGGCCGCATGTCGTTGCGCAACGGGCCGCATGATTTCAAGCCGCGCTCGCGCGACGGCCTTGGCTTCGACTGGCCGATCAGCTACGATGACATCGAGCCGTATTACACCAAGGTTGAGATGCTCATCGGCGTGTTTGGCACGAATGAGGGACTCGAGAACACGCCCAGCTCGCCGGAGGGCGTGCTGCTGCCGGCGCCCAAAGGACGTGCTTCCGAGCTGTACCTGCAAAAGCACGCAAAGAAGCTCAACATCCC
>CAINXC010000750.1 GCA_903854655.1 uncultured Verrucomicrobiota bacterium
CTCATTCCGCGCATGGTCTCCTGAAGCAGAGGCATTGTTTCAGGCCACATCAAAAACACATCGCAATGCTTTGCGCACAACTCCTGTGCGGCGGGCGAGATGCCTCCAAAATAGAGGAGCGGGCCGCCATTCTGCTGATAAGGCTTGGCCGGCTCGGTCACCGGCAGGTTGAAGTTGTAGAACCGCCCCTTCCATTCCAGCGAATCCTGTGTCCACAAGGCTTGCAGGATCTGGATGATCTCGCTGGAGCGCTCGTACCTGTCATCGTTGGACTCGCGCATGCCCGGCAGGTCCGAGGAAATGATGTTCAACGCCAGACGCCCTTGCGCCATGTGGTCCAGCGTGGCGATGGCGCGCGCCAGCATCGGCGGCCACACCTCGCCCATGCGCAGCGCCACGAGCTGGTTGATCTGCCGCGTCAGTGGTGCCATCCCTGCGGCAAAGGTCATTGCATCCTGCCCCGCCGCCCATCCCGAGGGCAGCAGGATGTTGCCAAAGCCCAGCTCATCGGCCTTGCGCACAATGTCTCCACAATGCGCAAAACTGCTGCGCAGCCGCCCGTCCGGCACCCCCATGAACTCGTAGTCATCGGAACACAAGGCTGAAAACCACGCCACCTCCGCCAGGCGTTGCGGGGTGCGAATGCTGATGCCGGGGGGAAGCAATGGATGCATGAGGGAATAGGAGCAGGGTTGAAGGCGGGGCTACACAAACGTTGCAATCGCTTCAGGGGTTTCCGGCAGAACGAAGTAAAGTGGATACAAGTGAAGAGGAGGCGCCAAATCCGATCCTCGCGGATGATCCCGCTGAGTCTCTACAGGCGGCAAATGTCTCAAGAGGCCTTGGCAGCGCCATTGACAAAAAAAACGTAGTTCGTGTAGTGTGCCGGTGCATGAGCATGAGCATGGCCCGCCACCTTCTTCCCCTCACCCTCCTCCTTGCCGGGTGGCAGACAGCCATGGCGGCCAGTCCTGCTTGGCTGGATGCCAGCTTTGGAGATGGTGGAGTGAGCGTCGTCGATCCAAATCCTTCCTCATCGCCCCCTGAGCCCCTTAACGCTTATTCCTCCATCGCCACCCAGGACGGGGGCGTGGCGGTGGTGGGCAGCGTCGGGGACCGCACTCTGGAACTCGTGAAACTGACGGCCCAGGGCACCATTGACTCCAACTTCGGCAACGCCGGGCGAGTCACAGTGCCTGGAGTAAGTATCTGGGGGGAAGGCGGGTTCTGTCTGGCAGAGCAACCCGACGGGAAGATCGTCACGGGGTTGTGCATGTATGGAAGCCAGGGCGCGAGCGGCTTCGTGCTCGCGCGCCTGAACGCTGATGGCACCTTCGACAATACCTTCGGCGCTAACGGAGTGGCCTTCCCTCCGTTCCCCGACCGTTTTTTTTCGCGCAAAATCATAGTTCAGTCCGATGGAAAGCTTCTGCTCGGTGCCACAAGCTCAGTGGGGCTGCGGGTGGCCCGGCTGCTGGCCAACGGCTCGCTGGACACGAGCTACGGGACGCAGGGCTATGCCATCGGCAGCATCCCCATCGAGAACAATCACGCCGGACAGGTGCCTGACATGTGGCAGCAGCCGGACGGCAAGATCTTGATCAATTCCATCTCCGAGCTTCCAAGCGGAGAGCAGTGGAGCATCACGCGTTTTCTCACCACCGGCGCCATTGATCTTTCGTTTGGCAGCAACGGCTACGTTCATGCGCCCACCGGCACAGTGAACGGCTCGCTTGCTGACTTCGTTCTTCTCGACGACGGGCAGATGGCGCTGCCCAATCCAGAAGGGGGCAAGACGCTCCTGTACGACGCATCCGGCCAGTCGGCCGGGACTTCCAATCTGCCTGGGTCCTACCGTTACGCCCTTCTTGCCAGCGGCAAAATCGTGACACTGGAAGGAGCCGTGTTCGACCCGGATTCAGGCGACGCCACCACACTCAGTTCCCTGCCGGTCAAAGAGCCCTCCACCGTCACGGCAGAGCCCGGCGGCGGATTCCTGATCACGGGAGTGGTATTTCTCGGCATTGGAACCCCAGAGGAGGAAGCGGTCATGCAAGTGGCGCGCTACGACGCCAACGGCAGCCCGGTCACCGCCTTTGGACCTGGCGGCTCCACGGTCACACAGTATTACGATGTGGCGAACGCAAGCGCAATCCAGTCGCTAAAGCTGGACGATGGCCGCGTTCTGGTTTTGCACCAGCCAACGAGCGGCGAGGCGATCGACGCAGCAGCAGCGCAAAAGCCCGGCTATTTCTTCCTCGACAGCGCCGGCCTGCCATCAACGCCCGAAACCGTGCGCGCGGGAGAACAGGTGATGAATTTATCGCCATGGGCATACATCATGGCGGCCAGCCCGACACTGATCCAGTTCTACCTGACAGACAATCCCGGCCAGGGACAGGTGATGGGCACCTTGCCAGCCAGCTTCAAGACGGAGTGCATGCAGGATCTGAGCAACGGCGTGATTGCGGGAGGCGCGGAGACTGTCAGATCCAATACCGTGGCGGCCCTGAGGACCTTCTTCTGGGGAACGCCGGTGAAACTTCTGACGCTCCCGGGATACACCCACACTCAGACGCTGGTTCCCGACCGCCTGGGGGGCTGGTACGCGGTCGTGGCCACCGACGCCAATGCCCAGGCCATCGCCCATGTGATGGCCGACCTGACTCTCGACAAGAGCTTTGGCAACAAGGGCCTGCTCGCCATGAGCCAGGGCCAGTCGCTCATCGGGCGGCAATGCGTGAGTCCTTTGGGCGACGGGCGGCTGGCCGTCGTCACCACCCAGGGCGGCGACCCCTACCATAGCCTGCTTTTGTTCTCGGCGGCTGGGAGGCCAACGACCGCCATCACACTCCCCGATTTCGCTGCCGGGATGACCCAGTTGCAGTCAGGACCCGACGGGACGCTGATGATTGCCGGGCCCACCGCCCAGGGCTTTGCCGTCCATCGGCTGACTGCCCAAAACAGCCTTGACGCCAGCTTCGGCGGCGAAGCGGTCAACGGCTATGGCCGTGCCGACAACATCTGGAGCCTCAGCCGCTCTGACGCTGGCGAGTGGTGGGTCACCGGTGGCACCCGCCCTGATTTGGTGACATACCCGTTCGTGGCGAAGATCAAGCCGGAGCCGCTGGCTGTCTCGACGCTGAACGCCTATGACCCTGTGGAGCTGGACCGAAGCACCGGCCTGATGACGCAAACGACGCGCATTTCCAACAACGGCAGCCAGACCGCGCCCGCCGCCAGCCTGCGCGTAACCCACCTGCCTGCCGGCGTCCAGGTATGGAAGGCCACCCAGGAGGGCAAGGCCGCGTCCTGGCTGGTGCCTGTGCCGGCGATTGCTGCGGGCGGCTCAGTTGATGTTGTCATCAAGTACTACATTCGAGGACGCATCCAGATGGTTTTCCAGCCCACCTTGCAGCTCGTGATCAAGTCCTGAGCCACCTGGCCATCTTTCCCTCTTTTGCGCCGCATGACTTCCTCCCGACTTCTTTCTCACGCCTTTGTCCTGCTCTGCCCTATGCTTGTGCGGGCTGCTGAAAATCCGGCTCAGCCCAGCCCGCCGATACAAGCCGCCATTGCCAGCCAGCCTCCGGTGCCCAAGGCATCTGCCGCGCCGCTGGAGGTGCGCTGGGGCCAATGGACCTGGCAGTGGGAGACAGGCTTTGCCTGGCGCGAGACGCGCGGGGTGGAATTCTGGGGCGGCACGGATTTCAGCACCAAAACCCTGCAAGCCGTCCCTGGCACTGGCATTGTGCAAGGCCCGGCGGGGCCTGCTGCCGGCGTCGCCAGCCGCAGCTACGCGAATGGCTTTGTGAAGCCGGACATCGGCACGCCCTTTGGGGGTGACACAGGTTTCTTCAGCTACCAGTCCTCCAACCAGGTCGTGGGCAGCAACCTGGTCTTTATAGGCAATGGCGACACGACCTACAAGTTCAGCCAGCGGGTTCAACAGGGATCGACGAGCTGGGACACAAGGCTCTCGTCGGGCGGCCCTCTGGTATCGCTGAAGGGAGACACTGCGGTGAATTCCCATTTCACGCTTGGCGCGGCCCTGGACCTGGGGTTCTGGCATATGGAGTCGAGCCACCAGACCGATGCCTTCAGCCTGTATCAATCGTCCACAGCCACCACGCAGAAGGTCACCGACTCCTACGACACCTCGGGCATCATCCTGCCGCCCGGACCTTACACCGGCACCTTCACTGGTCCGGGCCCGGTCATCAGCGCTCTGCCCGCCCGCGCCAATGCAGGCAGCAGCACCGCCAGCACCTCGGCGCTGGTGGTGGACCGTCTTCTTCAGCGCACTGCGGTGGATCTTGCCACCATGAGCCTGGGCCCCCGGCTCGGTGTGACCGAGGGAAAATGGAGTTTTGAAAGCCAGTCGGGCCTTGCCCTGAACATTGCCCGCTGGCAATCATGGCAGCGGGAAGAGCTGCTCGCCGCCCAGGGGAGCGGCCCGCTGCGGGAGGCGCTGGCCACCGGGCGGTCCGAGACCCGCTCGCTGCTGGCCCCAGGATTCTTTCTCCAGGCGGAAGTTCGCCGGGAACTCGGCTCGGGCTGGACCCTCAGCGTCCTGGGCCGCTACGAATGGGA
>CAINXC010000751.1 GCA_903854655.1 uncultured Verrucomicrobiota bacterium
AGGGCGGGCTGTCCCCAGCCCGCCGCCTTGGGCCGACGACCTTCGAAAGACAAATGAGACAAACGGAGCCCACCGGCCTGCGATGACGGCGCTGTGGGGACACAGCGCCCTACCTTGCGTGGGGCGCGAACAGCAGTGGCGCGCACGCTCGATTTTTCCCCCGCGCAAGGGTAGGGCGGGCTGTCCCCAGCCCGCCGCCTTGGGCCGACGACCTTCGAAAGACAAATGAGACAAACGGAGCCCACCGGCCTGCAATGACGGCGCTGTGGGGACACCGCGCCCTACCTTGCGTGCTCCCGGCTCCCGGCAGCCAAGCCGTGCCCAATGTGGCTACCGTCGCCCTCGACGGGGTTCAAAAATCAACGCGCGCAGCGCCACACTTCCCCTCCAGTGCTCCCTCGGTGCCTGGTGCTTCTGCACATGTCCACGCGCAGCACCGTGAGCCGGGTGATGGTTGAGAGGACCCGGAGGCCCGCCCAAGACAAAAGGCTGGCCCGGCAGCATCACTTGAGATTTGATAGTGAAAGGCGCCTGTTAGATGATCGAAACACGCCACCAAAGAAACACCCGACCCTTTTGCGGTTCAACGGTCCATGTGCAATGCCACTGAGCCTGGCCTTTCCCTGGTGACCGGTGGTCCGGCCAACCAATGCAAATCGGCGGGCTCCGGCTCCCATCCACCAAAGTGAAACCTTTCAACGCTCGACCAGCCTTCCCAAATAACCCATAATGAGCACTCCTTGCCTCACCATTTCTTCGCTCTTGGAATTGAGACAGAAAGACAGCGTCGACAATATCCTGCCCTTGATCCACTCAATGAAAGAGGCGTTTACTCCGCCCGTTAGATGGCAGGAGCCTGGGGATGAATGTGAATTCATCGGTGACGTGTCTGTTGGAACCGCGCAAAGCGAAGGTAAAATACACATTCGGTTCAGCAAATACGGCAACCTTTGTGGTGTTACACTTCCCCTACACCCGGTTGAACCCGTGGAGGAAGTCAAGCGATGGCTTGCGCAGTATGGCTGGACCATCCTCCCGGACGAGGAAGCCGCGTGGGAACCGTCTCCCGGCGTCACGATCTGGGATCTGTTCTTTTCGTGGTGACGGCAGATGGTTGCGGAGATCGGCCACCTTACCTTCGTGCTGCGCAAGGTCTTCACCACGACCGCGCCTGACAAGCAATGTGACGGCGCCATTTGCAACATGTTAGATGGGGTGACCACCCCATTCGACAAGACCTTTGTAAAAACATTTCGAAATTGAATGAATAAGCTGATCCTCAGAACTGTCGAAACGCTCGAAAGACATCAATCAAAAACAAAAAAGACAATGAAAACTTTATTGACCCTTCTTGCCAGCGTCTGCCTCCTGACCGCCGTTCCCACCACCGCCAATGCCCGCACCCGCTCCGGCGGCCATTCTGGAGGTCACTCCAGCGGCCATTACGGCGGATACGGTGGCCACTACGGCGGTGGATACGGTCGCGGCTATTATGGCGGCGGCATCGGAATCGGCGTGAGCCCTTATTATGGCGGCTACTACAGCGCCCCCTATGGTGACGGCTATTATGGTGACCCGTATTACAGTGGCTACGGCCTCGGCTACTATGGCGGCGGATACGGCGGCGGTCGTTACTATCGCGGCGGCGGCGGTTACAGCCATGGCCACTCATCCCACGGTCACTCATCCCACGGTGGCAGTCATCATCATTGATTCGACTGGGATCATCAGGCCTCATTTCTGAGCCACGACACCAACTGTCAGTTTCAAGCCGGGCCGGCATTTTCGGCCCGGCTTTTTCGTTTGCACCGGTACCTTCATGCGAAGGGGTCGGAGAAGGTGTTTTTCTGTTTCCTGAAACACAACCACCGTCCTGGGCTTGTCGTGGGCTGCGATTGATTCGCATCCACGGGCACCCTAGATGCCGCAGCATCCATCTTGTGCCTCATTGGCTGAGAACGGCAGGCGCGGCGGGCGGGATGCAGCAGCACGCACGCTGCGCTCCCCTTTTGAGGAGCAGGTGACAGCCGCCCGACGGACAATCCCAATCAAGGTGGCGGTTTGGACAGGCTTTTCCAAGAAAGCGAAGGCACCGAGCGCGGCACATGCCCCTCGCACTTCATCGGACACAATTGCGCTCATGACAATGACGGGACCATCGACATCCGATCCTTTTATGGCGCTAAGAATGCACTTGCCGCTGGAGACCGGCATGCGCATGCCGGTGAGCACCAGGTCAAGGCTGCCATAGTTCATGCTCAGACAGGTGATCGCTTCGCTGACGCTTCCACCCGAAAGCACTCTCGCCCCTTCCCTCCGCAGCTCCCTGGAGAGGGTGGCAAGCAACGCCTTGTCCTGATCGACCAGCAAGATGAGCTTTCCCATAAGCGATGACTTGGATTTGGAGGAGGGCAGACCGGGCGGAGACAGCATGTTCATGCAAATTAGATTGGATTGGGTTTGAGGGTCTCCGAGAGATGTTTTCCATCAGCGATGGTCCTGCGGGCAGGTGCTGCAATTCGCCCGCCGCCTGTGAGGAGGTGAAACAGGCTGGTGAGAACCGCAGAGGAACGGGCATGCACCACTTGCTGAGTGATTTCATCACCTAGGCTTACACAGTCCGGAGTCCATTTCTTGCACTTTGACCGGACTTAACGGAAGCAGATACCAATTGCGGATGGCATAGGGGTTTGCTTATCGAATGAACAGACAAAATGCTTATCTTGCTGATTGCTGGTGTGCGACAAGAAGTTGAGCCAATTGGCCAAACGGCACCCGTCGCCGCCCAATCTCTGAAAATGCCTGATAAGATGTCCTCGGTGACGGTCTTACCTCCATCTGATGACAACCCAAAGGAGGTTCATCCGGGAAGTTGGTGCATCGGATCATTCGAGTCGTGAAGGTCATCTTGCGAACAGGAACTGCCCCGCGCATGGATGGCGTGGTTGGAGTACAGACTTTAGTCTGCGGGGTGGAAGAGTTTCTTTCCGTCGCTGCAGGCTTCACGAATGCCGGGCCACGGAGATGCGCCTTGGTTTCCATCCCGCCTGGGTTCAAGAAGCGGAAATTCATGAATGCTCCGCCACCCCGGCAGACTAAAGTCTGTACTCCAGCCGCGAACAGGGAGCGTGGCGACGTTCCCTCGCAGGCGTTGCACCGCTTGTCACCCTGGAGCCAAGCTGCGCCTTGAGGGTGAGGCCCTCCGGCGTTCATGGCCTCCTCTCAACATTCTTCTGCACCAACTTCCCGGATGAACTCGTTTTCAACTCACCGTGGTATCATACCTCAGGGGCACCACACCGGCATCAGGCCTCCGCGCTCACCCGCCCTTGCCGAGCTCGAGGAAGACGATGATCGAGGGATTGCCCACGGGGGTGTACTTGCCGGTGAAGGCGAGGCCGCCGGTCTTGGGATCGACGCGGAAGGCGGCGATGTTGTCGCCGCGCTGGTTGCAGGAGTAGAGGAACTTGCCGGACGGGTCGAAATTGAAGCTGCGCGGGTAGTCGCCGTGCGTCCATTCCTCGCTGACGAAGGTCAACTCTCCGGTTTCGCCCACGGCGAAGACGGCGATGCTGTCGTGCAGGCGGTTGCCGGCATAGATGAAACGGCCGTCGGCGGAGATCAGGATCTCCGAGCAGAAATTGCTGCCGGCGAATCCGGGAGGCAGGCTGGAGATGGTCTTGCGCGCAGCGAAGCGGCCTTTCTCGGCATCGTAATCGAACAGCGCGATGTTCGAGCCTTCCTCCTGCAGCGAGTAGAACCAGAGCCCGTTGGGGTGGAACACAAAATGCCGGGGGCCGTCACCGGCTGGAAACGGGATCGCGGCGGGATCGTTCGGGGACAGGACGCCCGCGCGATCATCGAACTTCCAGACCTGGATCTGATCGAGCCCCAGATCGGGCGAGAGCACAAAGCGGCCCTTGGGATCGGTCTGGATCATGTGCGCGTGCGGCAGGTCGTGGCCGCTGAAGGCAAAGCTTCCGGGAGGCGCGTTCTTCGCCAGCTTGGGCCCCACGGTGCCGGCATCCTTTTTGATGTCGCTCGCAGCGCCCAGGCTGCCATCCGCCAGGATCGGGAGCACGGTGACGGCGCCGCCGAAATAATTGGCCACCAGCAGGAAGCGCCCGGAAGGATGCACGCTCACATAAGTGGGGCCTGCGCCGCCGGAGCTAACGGTGTTGAGCAGCTTCAACTGCCCGTCCGCCCGGCTGATGGCGAAGGCGCTGACCGTGCCGGCATCGTCCGCGAGCTGGGCGGTTTCATTGGAGGAGTACATGCAGGTGCCGGCGGCATTGAAGGCCAGGCAGCTCGGGCTCGTGGGCTGCTCGAAGACGCCGTGCGGCGACAGTTCGCCGGTGGCGCGGTCCACCTTGAACAGGTGAATGCCGAGCCCGTTGCCCGGCGGCAGATCCACCTGCCCCGGCCGCACGATGGGCAGGGGCGAGCTGTAGGTGCCGACATAAGCGATGAGCAGCCCCCCGCTGGTGTCTGCACCGGCCTGCAGGAACGAGGAGGCAAACGGACTGCCGCCAATCAGCGCCGTTGTGGTTTTCAAAAACGAGCGGCGCGAGAAATGGGAGGGTGTCATGTGGAAGGATGCAGTGTGAGAAAAAATAATTGCTTTGCGTGCGGGTTTCAACCGATCAGCTCGGGAATCGGCCTGCCGTGATCGACGATGGGCGTGGGGCGGCCGTTGAAGTCCTTGATGGCGATCTTCGGCGCATCAATGCGGAGATGGTGGTAGATGGTGGCCAGGAAGTCGCCGGGACCGCAGGGGCGCTCGACGACATCCTCGGCGCGCTTGTCGGTGGCGCCAATGACGCGGCCCGTCTGCAGGCCGCCGCCGGCCCAGATGTTGGAGAAGGCGCGCGGCCAGTGGTCACGACCCGGCTGCAAGGTGCCCGCCGGTGCGCTGGCATCGCCCGCGCCGGTGCTGCGGTCGAAATTGATCTTGGGCGTGCGGCCAAATTCGCCGGTGACCACGACCAGCACGCGCTTGTCGAGACCGCGTGAATAAATGTCCTCGATCAGCGCCGTCACGGCCCGGTCGTAGTTGCCCATGCGGAAGCGCAGGCCTTCGAAGACGTGGTGGTTCACGGCGTGATCATCCCAGTTGCCCACACGGCCGCACAAGGGCCCGCTGAGGCTGCTGGTGACGATCTCGACGCCGGACTCCACCAGGCGGCGCGCGAGCAGAAGCTGCTGGCCCCAGCGGTTGCGGCCATAGCGGTCGCGGGTGTGCGCGTCCTCCTTGGCGAGGTCGAAGGCGTCGCGCGTCTTGGGGTTGGTGAGCAGGGTCACGGCCTGCGATTCAAAGGCGTCCAGCGCGCCGAGTTCGCCTTCGCGGTCGAAGGCGCGCTCCATCTTGTCGAGGTTCTTGCGCAGCGCCACGCGGTCGGTCAGGCGGCGCGTCTCGGCCTGGTCGGCGAGGCCGATGTTAGGCACCTGGAAGTTAGGCCGGTTCGGGTCATCATTGACGGAGAAGGGCGAGTAGCCGTCGCCGAGATAGGCGGGGCCGTTGTATTCCAGCGGCGGATTCACGCCCACGTAATTGGGCAGCGGATTGGAGCGCCCGCCGTCCTTGGAGCGCAGGTAGTGCGCCACGGACATCCAGTCCGGCAGGCGCGGCTTGGGCTTGTCGCGCTCATCGGAATCGCCCGAAAGCATCTGCATCGAGCCGGCAGGATGGCCGCCGGCCTTCTGGTTCATCGAGCGCAGAATGTTGAACTTGTCCGCGATCTTCGCATGCATCGGCAGCAGCTCGGTGATGCGGGTGCCGGGCACCTTGGTGGCGATGGTCTTGAACGGCCCGCGGTACTCGCTGCCGATCTCCGGCTTGGGGTCATACGAGTCGATGTGCGAAAGCCCGCCCGGCAGCCACACCATGATCACGGCGGTGCGCTCGCCCTTGGGCTTGGCGGCGTTCTCGGCGCGCAGCCGCAGCAGCCCCGGCCAGGAGAGCGAGGCCATGCCCGTGAGCCCGAACTGCATGAACCCGCGTCGCGACAGCGGGCCTGCGCAACGAAGAAGAGGTGGAGGGGGGATGATCGAAGACATGGCTTTGGTAAACCTACGTGCGCGGAAGGCCGGGTTTATCGCGGGATGACCTTGCGGACGTAGTGGGCTCCGCGCCCCTGGCCGCGCATTTCCAGCAGGCCTTTGTCGATGAGTTCACGCAGCCGCAGTTTGATGGTGCTGGGCCTGCCACCGGTGAGCTTCACAATCTGGCTGAGGGTGAGGATGTCGTGATCATTCAGCAGCGCGGCGATCTTTTGCGCCAGCGGGGTGAGTTCAACCGGCTGCGTTTCCTGGGCTGCTATCTTCGCGGCGAGCGCCTCTTTTTGTTTCGTGAGCGCCCGGATGAAGAACAGCAGCCACGCCTCCCAGTCGGGGGCGGCGGAATCCAGGGTGGTCTGCGTGCGGCGCAGGGCCCGGTAATAGCTCTCTTTGCTGTTCTCGATGATGCTTTCCAAGGAGCTGTAAGGCACATAGGCGTAGCCCGCGCGCAGCAGCATGAGCGTGGTGAGCACCCGCGAGAGCCTGCCATTGCCATCTTGAAACGGATGGATGGCCAGGAACACAACGACAAACACGCCGGTCAGCAGGACCGGATGCAGGGACTGCTCGCGCTCGGCCTTGGCAAACCAGCCGATGAGCGACTCCATCTCGCGTGGTGTGTCAAAAGGCGAGGCCGTTTGGAACACAATGCCGATCTCCTTGCCATCGGCATCAAAGGCGGCGACGTGATTTGGCAGGGTCTTGTACTGCCCGCGATGGCGCTCATCCTTGGCGCTGTAGCGCAGCAGGTCCTGATGGAGCTGGCCGATCATGTTCTCAGTGACCGGGATTTGGTCGAAAGCGTCGAAGACCTGGTCCATCACATAGGCATAGCCGGCGACCTCCTGCTCATCGCGAGTCTTGAAATCGGTGACATGCAGGCGCCCCAGCAGCTCTTCCACCCGCCGATCCGTGAGCTTTGCCCCTTCGATGCGGGTGGAGGATCCCACGCTCTCAATGGTGGCCACTTTGCGCAGACGGGTCAGTTTCTCCGGCGACAGCGTTTGCATCGCCTTCCACCGTCCCTTGAACTCGTCCAACTGGCCGATGAGCCGGAGCATCTCCGAGGTGATGGTGATTTTGGGCGGGTTCATGACACAGTTTGGCTGAAATCTTGGCCGATTATAGCCGATTATGGCTGATTAGCCAGCACCCGTTCCACCAACGGCACCGCCTACTTCACCCCGAACACAGCCAGTTCCTTGCCGTTCGTGCCATCCCAGACGCGCAGCACGCTGTCCTCGCCACCGCCGATGAGGGTGCCGCCGGAGGCGGTGCTGGCGGCGGCCTGCATGAAATCGGGCAGCTTGGCGATGGCGCGCACCTCGGTTCCTTCGTCGTTCACCACGCGGATCAGGTTGTCGCCGGCGGAGGTGATGATCTGGTTGGTGGCGCCGATGAACTGCAGCGAGGTGACCTCCTTGGTCCAGCCTTCGATCTTCTTCTTGCGCTCGCCCACGATCATGTCCCAGGCGAGCACGACGCCGTCCGCACCGGCGCTGGCCAGCACGCGGCCATCGGAGCGGAAGGCGACGCCCATGACGTGATGCGTGTGGCCTTCGAAGAGGTTCACCTGCCTGCCGCTGGCGATGTCCGTGACGCGCGCAATCTTGTCGGCCCCGCCGGAGGCCAGCAGCTTGCCGTCGGGCGAGAAATCGAGGCTCAGCACGGCGTCGGCATGACGCTCCTTCCAGGTCTTGACGGCCTTGCCGCTGGCGACATCGAACAAGGTGATGTCTCCTGAGCGAGAAGGTTCACCGCCGCCTGCGGCCAATGTTTTGCCATCCGGGCTGAAACGCACGGCGTTCACGCGATCGGCAAAGATGCGGCGGGCCTTCTCGCCGCCGATCACACGCTCAAGCACCCAGCGTGGGGCTGCGCTGGTGGTGAGGGTGGCTCCATTGGCGATGCTGGCGACGAAAGCTCCGTTCGCCTGCGGGGTCAAAGTGGCCGTGGTGGTGGCGCTGCCGGACACGTGCTCGACCGGGGTTCCTGAGGCGACGGCCCAGACATTGATGCTGCCGTCACTGGCCACCGCCGCGACCCGCTGGGCATCGGCGGAGAAAGCCACGGCGAGGGGTTTCGTGCTGGTCTTGGTTAGCGCCAGCTTCGCGGCCGCGAGATCTGCCGTAGCCTTGTCCTGCGTCTTCTTCGCGGCCTCAATGGCGGTGCTGGCGGCGGCGAGGTCCTTGCTGTTGGCCGCCTTGGAATCGGTGATGCGCTTCACCTCCGCCTCGGCGTCCTTGATGTTGTTTTCCACGGCGGAGAGGGCGGCCTGAGCCGAGGTTTCGGTCATGGCGGCGGCGGCCAGCTTGTCCTGGGCGTCGTGCTGCTGCTTCTCCAGCGCGGCGGCGGGGCTGCTGGCAGGAGCCTTGGCGATGAGGGCGGCGACATCATCCAGCGCCTTCTGCGCGGCCGTTTTGGCCACCTGCGCGGGCTGCACGGCCTTCTGCTTCTCAGGCAGCAGCTTCTTCATCGTGACGATGGCCTCATTGGCCTTTTTGAGCAGTTCGTCGAGCGCCTTGTTCTGCGCCTCGATGCGGGTCACCTCGGTCTTCTGGAAGGCCTGCTCCATGGTCTGGGCGGCGATGGTCCAGTCCAGGCTTGCCATCTGCTGCATGGCAGCCGGGCTGCCCTTCAGCTCGATCACCAGCTTGCCGGTCGCGGCCTCCCACACGCGCACCAGGCCGTCGCTGCCGCCGGCGACGATCTGCTTGCCATCCGCCGACCATGCGTGGTTCAAAATCGTCGCCTTGCTCGCCGCCGTCATTGTCTTCGCGAGCTTGTCGTCAATGGCCGTCGGAGCCGGTGCCGCAGGTGTGGCGGCGGCTTTGCCTGGTGCCACCTTGCCGGCATCAAGACGCCAGATCTTCACCTCGCGGAAGCTGCCGGAGGCCAGCCGGGTGCCGTCGGGGCTGAAGGCGAGGGACTGCACCAGGGCGCGGTGGGCGGTGCCGCCCTTCTGGGTGTTATCCACCACCTTCGTCACGAACTGCCGGGTGGCCAGGTCATAGACAAAGATCTGGTTCGAGCGCCCGCACGCGGCGTAGCGGCCGTCCTTGGTCATCGCCACCGCGTAGATCGGATGCACGCCTGGCGCGAGCGGCTGCCAGGCCACCTCCTGCTCCTCCTGCACCGAGCTTTTGGCGCCCTGGTCGATCCACAGCTTCAAGGTGGAAAGCTCCGTGGCCGTGAGATCCACCGCGCCGGATTTGTTCTTCGGCGGCGGCATCTCCATGTCCTGCTTGTGCATGGAGGCCTGCACAATCAGGCTCTCCGCGCTGTTGCCCGGCACCACCCCCGGCCCCGACTCACCGCCCTTGATGATCAGCTCCGGCGTCTCCATGTTCAGATCCGCCTTGGTCGTGGTCTTGTTGTGGCACGAAATGCAGTTGGTCTTCAGGAACGGATAGACATCGCGGTAAAAATCCAGGTCAGCAGCCGGGCAGAGGGCCGCCGCGCTGATGAGGGCGATGAGAATGCTGAGGGTTTTCGCAGGCATGACAGAGGGCTTTCCAAACCTACGAAGCGAGCGGGGCGTTCTGTTCAGGGAACGAACGAGGGAGGTCATCGGCCTCTCCAGGTCCTGCGGTCGTGCCTCTGCACGTTCTGCCATTGCCTCCGGCGAAAGAGATTCTACCCGGAGGGTAGCCCTTGGGTAGCCGTGGGTGAAGCGAGCCTCGGCGAGTAAACCCACGGTAAAAAGACCGCCCATTCTACCGCGAAGCGGTAGCCCCATCACTTGTTTTGGGGCCACGCAAAGTGATGGGGCAACCACTCCGTGGTTGGTTCGCGCAACGTGTTGTCCGGGGGTTGGGCTCGTGACACTCGCCGTCACCCCCGGCTACCCATGGGCTTCCCTTCGGGAAGGGCTGCGAAAGCCGTCTGCCAAATCCAGCGAAGATCTCTCATGAGGTGTTGCAGTTTTATAGACACTTCGAAGGTTATGATGTACCAGGAGGAAGGGTGATCGACAATGCTTGTGTAAATCTTTTCCCTGAATAATGTGATTAAAGACATCGAAGTTGAGTTTGAAGTCCTTGTACGGGGGGAACGGAAAGAAATCGGTCGGACACGCCACAGGTGCGATGGCGTGGATCTGTCACGACCTCACAAGCTTCAGATTGCCAGAATCAGTGGTGAGGAAGGTCGTTACCTGTTGTATCTTGATAATTGCGACAGTGAGATGACCGACACGTTGCACAGGGACGCTATAGCCGCGAGGGAACACGCGAATTGGGAGTTCGGTGTATTGCCAGATGAGTGGGTCAAAAAATGAATGGAGCGACAAGGACCACCGAAATAATGATGCCTCTGGCCGCCAAAAACAACCCAGCCCATGCCCAGGCTTC
This sequence comes from uncultured Verrucomicrobiota bacterium, assembly GCA_903854655.1. Lineage (GTDB taxonomy): Bacteria > Verrucomicrobiota > Verrucomicrobiia > Verrucomicrobiales > Verrucomicrobiaceae > CAINXC01. The sequence continues at coordinate 10,410 of CAINXC010000751.1, forward strand.
CTGAGTTTCACCGGTAGCCCAGCGGGCGAGATTCACCGCCTCCCGTTGTGTTTACGCCAACGCCAGTCCGTGCGGCACAAACGCATTGAAATCACTGCGATTGTTGGTGGCCAGTGCGGCGCCGGCGACCATGGCGGTGGCGGCGATCATTGCATCGACCCGCAGGGCGCGCTTGCGACCAGCCGCATTGAACAGGCTGGCGGCGGCGGTGGCCTGAGGCTCGTCAAAGGGAATGATGTCCTGAAGAAACGCCCGGATGGTTGAAACCTGGGCTGGAGTGACGGGGCCGCAGAGAAACTCGTACCAGGCGGGCATGGGGGTGATGAGAACCTCGCCCGCTTGAATCCAACGGACGAGATCCTGGCTCTCCTGGCTGGCCGGGACGAGCCCTAAAATGAGGTAGTTGGTGTCGAGGCAGATCATCGGCCTCTCCAGGTCTTGCGGTCCTGACGGACTTCCGAGAGGTAGGCCTCAGCAGATGAGGCGGAAAGCCCGGCCCCTGCGCTGTGCAATTGTTTGAGCATGGCGACCGGATCGGGCTTGGATGCCGCCATCTCCGCCTGCGAAACAGCACGACGAACCACTTCGGCCTGGGAGACGTCCCAGCGCTCAGCCAAACCCTTGATGCGGGTCATCGTTCCCTCGTCGAGCGCGAAGGTGGTGCGGTGAGTCATGGTAGCCATACCAGTACACATACCATAACTCCGCAAGGTGCTGCAAGGACAAACCCGCCCCCAAGAACCTAAACCACCTCGTCGCCATGCATCTCGATCCAGCTTCGGGCCCAGTCCACGGCCTCCAGCTTCATGCCGCACAAAGGCGTGCAGTGGAAGATGAGGCCCTGGATCTCGCCTTTCTTGAGCCACTCAAGACCCAGCCGGCACTGGTGCTCCATCAGCTCCACGGAGAGGGGTTTTTTCTCGCCGAAGTCCCACATGTAGATGCCCAGCAGCGTGGGCTTGGTGGGGACGATCTGGCGATACGCCGCGAAGTTCGCCTCCAGCTTTTCCAGGTCGCGGCCATGCCACGTCCAGAAATACACCGTATCCACGAGGTCGAGATGCCGCTTCGTCGCGGGGTGCAGTTGATTGGAATAGACCACGATGGAGAGGTCGAGCCGCCGCCCGTTGACCACCAGCTCCCGCTTGATCTGCTCGACCTGTGCGACGGTGAGGTTCGCCCTGGCTTCGCCTCCCTCGGTCTTCGGCACGGCGTCGCCGATGAAGAAGTCGTCCATGTCCAGGCCCACGAGGTTGGGCTGCTTCGCCGCGAGATCAAGCGCCTGCTGCTTCTTCTGCTCGGTGGTGTAATTGGTCGCGCCGTCCACGAAGCTCCAGGTGAGGCGTTTGGCGTGGGCGAACTGCTTCACATAGTCATCAAACGGCGGCAGCGGCGTGCCGGTGAAGCGCACCATGCAGACATTGGGAATGCCCATGTAGCGGATGGCTTCGCCGGGCTTCATGTCCTCCGGACCGCCGATGCCGTAGCCCTTCTTCAGCGAGCCGGGATCGTGCCCCCACATCCACAACCGGTCGCGCAGCGTGCGGTCGTAAGGCGGGATGATTCCCCGGCAGAAGGGATCGCCCAAGGCCCCGAGAAACGCGGACCCCGCCACGGTGGCGGCGGCGCTTTTCAGGAAGCCACGGCGCGGCAGGTCATGGCCTGGCAGGTCTTGCATAGCTACTTCTTTTCCAACGTCGCAGCCACCTGCGCCGCCTTCACCGAAATGCGCACCGGCTGGGAGACGAAGATGTCCACGGTGTCCTTGGGCTCGGCGGCGTCAGTGACGGCCTTCATGCGCTTGGCGGCGTCGGCTTTCGCGGCCTCCGCAGCCTTCAGTTTTTCGGCGCTGGCCTTGGCGCTGCCGGGCGTGGCGCCGGCAGCATCTGCGGACAACGTTTTGGCGGAGCCGGCGATGGCAAGGGCTTCCTGATCGGCCTTCTTTTGCGCGGCCTCGGCCAGCTTCACGGCCTCGGGGTTGTAGCGGTACTTGGTGATGCCGATGCCGTAGAAGGCGAGCGTGTAGTCGCCGGGCGGGGTCTTCAGCGTGGCGAGGTCGAGCACGGCCTCCTGCGTCGCGGCCTTGATGGGCAGGTCGAACTCCTTCACGCCTTCGAAGCCCGCGCCGTAGGCCTTGAGCTTGATCGAGGTGCCGGTGAAATCGTTGCGCCAGGTGGCCTTGAGCGGGATCTTCAGCGACTCGCCGGCCTTGGCTTCGAACACCTTGTTTTCGACCGCGATGGTGAGGGGCGCCTGCTCCGAGTTCGTGACGGAAACCGGGAGATCGGCCATGAGTCGCGGCGCAGGGATCTCACCCTTCGCATCCTTCACCGGCCAGGCCATGGAGGCCACGCGGCAGGGGCGGGTGACGGCTTCACCGTTGATCTTGGCGCGGCCAAACATGGTGGCGATGGAGAAGGCGGGCGTGGCGTTCTCGGCGGCGCTGATCACCAGGTGACCGTAGGACTTGCCGGGGGCAATTTTGAGGCCGCTGGCGGTGACACCCGGGGGCAGGTGGTCCATGCCCAGCTCGATCTCGCCATCAAAACCGTCACGCCGGATCACCACCACCTCGAAGACCATGGTGGCCCCGGCGCGCAGGGCGACAGGCTTGGAAAGCGAGGCGCGGTCGCCGTTGCGCAGGGTCATGTGAACGGCCCAGGCCGCGAGCGCGAAATCCGGCGCGGCCTGGCGTACGACAAGGCGATACACATTGCCCGCATCGCTGCGCGTGCCGCCGAACAAATCGCGCACCTGGAGACGGTACACGCCATCCTCCTTGATCTCCATCCTGCCCAGCACATCCGGCGAGCCCGCATCGTACGGCGGGCCGTCGTAGGAGTAGCCGTTGCTGGAGGTCTTCATCGGGCTGGCAATGTCGGAAAGCTCGGCAATGTCGGTGAGCGTCTCCTTGTCGCCGGTCTTGGTCACGTGCTGCACGAGCACGAATGGATCCGTGGGCCGGCCCAGCCGTTCGGAGGCCACCTCCACCCACCATGTTTCGCCCTTCTTCGCCGTGAACTCATAGATGTCCACGTCCGCAGCCGGATAGAAGCTGCCCGCGATGTCGCAGGGCAGGGTGATTTTTTGCGATTGCGACTGCAAGTTGTTAGGCTCCACCTCGCTGGTCTTCGCCGTGGCGGGAAGGCCCACGGGCGGCCAGGACATGGAGCTCACCGTGGCGGTCACCGGCAGGTGCGGCGCAGGGCTTTGGCCTTCGACCGATTGCAGGGCCAGCCGGTAGAAGGATTCCGCGCCGCCCTCGAAGGTGAGGCCGTGAACCTTCACCAGGTACGTGCCATCGGCAGGCGGCGTGAAATCGATCAGTCCGCCCGCGCGGTTCACCAGCAGGTCCTGGCCCTTGGCATCGGCAAGGATCAGCACCGGGCTCAGCTTGGAATCAATGCCCCTGGCGGCGCAATCCACGGCAACACGTTTGCCCTTTGCCGCCTGGAAGGAATAGAAGTCCACGGAGCGCTTGGTCATCACCGCGTTGCAGACCGAGTTGATCTTCAGAGGCATCGCCGTCTCCGCCGTGTTGTTGGGCGTGGTGCGCGTCACCTCCGGCAGGTGGCTGACGGAGAACGCTCGCGCCGAGGACACGCCGAGGCGGGAGATGACACGCGCATCGTAAACCCCGTCGGGCGCATCCGCTGCGATGGCGACTGTGAACTTGTTTTCCACCGCCTTGCCGTCCGCGCCCGTCAGGCGGCTGGCGGTGAGCTTGGGATTGGAGAACAGCAGTTCGCTCACATCCTCCAGGTTGTCTCCCGTGAGGGTCACCTCCACCTTCGTGCCCGCCTGTCCGCCCATGGGCATGACGGTGAGCAGGCGTGGCGCCGGCAGGCAGACCTGCTGGGCAAGGGCGGAGGCCGTGGCGCACAGAAGCGCAACGGTGGCGATGAATCGAGGGATCAGGCGTTTGGACATGGCGCAGTCAGGTGAGCGTGCAAGGACCGCAAAGCGGCACCGGAAACCTACGCACCAAAAAGCCAAGGCTATCGCCTCACGAGCATTTCGAGTTCGGGCTTGGGGGGGCAAAAGCGGGGCGGCGGAGGTTTTTTCCCGGCGCTGCTGGCCTCACGAATGCCGGGTCACGGAGACGCACCTGCTTTCCTTCGCGCCTGGATTCAGGGAGCGGAAAGTCATGAATGCTGCGCCACCCCGGCAGACTAAAGTCCAATGCATCAGGTGCGCAAGCGCCCACAACAAGCGCCACCCCGGCCGACTGAAGTCGGTACACCAGCCGCGCCATCCAGCGTGCTTCGACTGTTCAGGGCCATGAGCTCCGAAGATGGCTCCGCGATGAATGAAGGTCATCGCCCCAGGCTCCGCATAG
>CAINXC010000752.1 GCA_903854655.1 uncultured Verrucomicrobiota bacterium
CTCTACCTGCCGGAACCTCTCCTCCAGGGGCAAATCAGGGAGCCATTTGGGGTGTTCGTGAAGTATGAACCTGGTGGTGAGGGCGAGTCGTCTCTGTTTGCGGCCTGGCTGGCCGGACAGGGAATCAAGCAGCCGCAGAGCCTGCCGATCTCGCTGAAGGGTGAAAGTTTGAACACCTTCCTCGAAACGCTCGCGGAGCATCCCCGCGTGTTTGTTGGCAAGCCAAACGGCCAGGAGAGTGCGTTGCATGTGGCCCCCGAGCGCGTGCGTCTGCCGCTGGTGGTGGAGTCCGTCGATGCCCAAACCGTGCGCCTCAAGCTGGAAGGTGGCCACCAGCGCCATCTAATGGGCGCTTGGTGGATCTGCCAGGAGACCGCCTCCTTGTTCCGCCATTTGGCCGATACTCCCGCCCTGACTACCCTGGCGGGTGAACTGAGCAAGGCCGCTGTGACCCGTCCGCTGCGCTGGCTGGCGGAGCAGGGGGAGACTCTGGGCGAATGCTTCCAGATGGAACTGCGCGGCGCAGGCTTGGAGAAATTCCACGTTGCCCCGGTGCCCTGCACCTTTGAAATCCAGCTCGATGGTTCGCTCCAGGTGGTGGATGCGAAACTCTTAGCCCGTTACAATTTGCATAGTTGGCCAGTGCGCCATTTAGATGAAAAGCATTCGATATTCCCCATTCAGGATGAATTGAATGGCTTTGTATTTTACGTACAAAACATCGAGGCGGAATTCCACCTTCTACGACGTTTGGAAAGCTTGGGATTCAAGCCCGAGGGCCAAGTCTGGCGACTGCAGGGCAGTGAAAACGTCCTCCGCTTCTACGCTTCCGAGTTGCCGCTGTTACGTGACGTTGCAACCATTACCGAAGGCGAGCGCTGGCGCTCCGCCACGCGGGGCATCCAGCGCATTGAGCCCAAGACCAAGTTCGTCCCTCCCGCAGGCCAGATGGGTGGCGGGGGCGACTGGCTCAGCATGGAGTTCGCCTATGAATCAAGCGATGGCTTCCGCCTGCCGCGAGCCGAGGTGCTGCGGCTGGTGCGCTCCGGGCAGAGATCGGTCCAGGGCGCGAATGGGAAGCGTTACATTCTCGACATCGCGGCGGTGGACGACCTGGAGGAGTCGCTGCGGGATGTGCCACTGGAACTCACCCCTGAAGGTGCCCGAGTGCACGGGGCGCATGCGGCCTACTTTGGCGATGAGGCGGCTGGAGGAAACGAGATAAGCGTTACGAGTAGCGAGGTGCAGGCCGAGATCGGCGATCTCGCTGGCATGCTCCGCCCTTACCAGATGGAGGGCGTCTGCTGGATGACCTCCCGCATCCTCCGTGGGCGTGGCGGCATTTTGGCGGATGAGATGGGCTTGGGCAAAACCGTCCAGAGCATCGCCGTGGCCCTCTTTCTCAAGCAGCGGAAAGGCGACCAATGCGGCCCAGTGATCGTGGTCTGCCCCAAATCCCTGCTCGGGAACTGGCAGGCCGAGTTCGAGCGCTTCGCTCCCTCCTTGAAGGTGCTCCAAATCCAGGGCGCAGGCCGCGAAAAGGCGCTGAGTACGATCCCCGCTTTTGACGTGATATTAACCTCTTATCAATTGATCATCAGAGATATTAAGCATTATCAGTCGATTCGTTTTGGTTTGATTCTTCTGGACGAAGCCAGCTTCATCCGCAATCCCGACACCGACGCCGCCAAGACCCTCCGCAGCCTGAATTGTAACGGTTGAATCGCCCTAACCGGGACGCCGCTGGAGAACGGCGTGAGGGTTTTGTGGTCCATCTTCCACTTCGCTCTGCCGGGTTATTTGGGAAACCAGAGCAGCTTCAAAGAGCGCTTTGAAAGCCCCATCCAGTCCGGCCTGGAC
>CAINXC010000753.1 GCA_903854655.1 uncultured Verrucomicrobiota bacterium
CTGCTGTTCTATTTCCTGCTCCAGTTCGTTCTTCCAGGGCTCCGCACCACCGAGAAGAAAATCCTCTTCCCCGCCCTTGCGATAGGCGTGGGCCTGTTCATGACCGGGGTGCTGTTTGCCTACTTCGTGGTGGCACCTGGCACCATTACCTTTTTCTACTCGTGCAACGCCGACCTCAGCCCTACCGGAACATTGGATCCGAACAAGCCGATTCCGATGAGCATCATCACGTACAACAAATTCATCACGCAGTTCGTGCTGATCTTTGGGGCGTGTTTTGAGACGCCCGTGGTGGTCATGGTCCTGGTGAAGATGGGCATCCTCAGCTACAAGGTGATGAAGACCACGCGCAGCTATGCGATCGTCGCCATCACCGTGGTGGCCGCCGTGGTCACTCCCACGCAGGACGCCCTGACGCTGGGTCTGCTTGCGGTGCCGATGTACGCCCTCTATGAAATCTGCATCTGGCTCGCCTGGTGGATGGAAAAGAAGGACCGCGCCGCCAATCCTGAGTACTACAAGGGCCTCGACGAAGACGAGAAGGCCATGGCCGCCGAGCCCGCCGAGTGGGACAACGAGGAGTACAACCCCTGGAGCACCGCCAGCGATGACGACGAGGAAGAAGTGACGCCGCGCAAGCCGGTCGCTCCGACCGTGCCGACCGACGCCAGCCCTCCTGTGGCTCCTGCCCCTGAGCATTCGGAAGAACCCAAGCCCGAAGCTCCACATGCCCCCGAGCATGAAGGAGAATCCAAGCCGGCCCCCGAGAAGACCACTGAAGACTACGCCCGCGAAGACGAGCAGAAGAACACCGACTGACCGCACAGGCCCGATCGTGCCTGACGAGAAATGACCGGCCGCCCCGCTTTGCTATCACTGGCAGGCGGGGCGGTTTTTCCGCACCCGTGGAGGTGCGTGGAAATGGATGACCAGCCCCCTGGTCGCCAAAGAAGCGCAATCGTTGCGCATTTTTTGCTTCTCATTCGGCCACCCATGAGCGAGCGTTCCGGCGTCTGCGACGATTCCCGGTGCCGGACGAATTCCTTAACCTTAGTGACCCCTCCCCATCGCTCGTGCTATGAACTGGTATTACGCACTTAACGGTCAACAGCTCGGTCCCGTGCCGGAACAGGAACTCGCCCGTCTGGCTGCGGCGGGAAGCATCAACGCCGGCACCCTCGTGTGGCGTGATGGCCTGGCGGACTGGCAGCCGCTGAGCACCGCCCTGCCTGCCGCCCTTGGAACGGCGGCGGCGGATGTGCCGCAGATTGGCGGTTTTGCCCTGCCCGCAGCACAGAAGGACATGGTGGTGCAGCAAATGCGCGAAGGGGTGCTCAATTCCCTTCCTGGCACGGTGGAATACGGCGGGTTCTGGATCCGCCTGGTGGCCAAGATCATCGACAACCTCATCGTCCTGGCCATGATCATTGCCTGCATGGTCATTCTGGGCGTTGTCCTCACCGCCTCGGGCATCAAGCTCGTGCCGGATCCCAACAACCAGAAGGAGATGCCGGCCGGCATGCTGATCATGGTCTTCTCCTATTACGGTCTCGCCTTCGGGCTCAGCCTTCTGTACAACATCCTTCTGGTGACGAAGTACGGGGCCACCTGGGGCAAGATGGCGCTGGGGCTGAGGGTCGTGAAGGAAGATGGCGGCAAGCTTTCCGCAGGCCGTGCCACGGGAAGGGCGTTTGCTGAGATGGTCAGCGGCATGACCATGACGATCGGCTACATCATCGCGGCCTTTGACCAGGAAAAGCGCTCGCTCCACGATCACATCTGTTCCACACGGGTGATCAAGACGCGATAGGCCCGCAAACCCACCGGCCCCGGATCTCTCACTTTTCCCAGCATGGCTTCCGCCCGCTGTGCCTTTTGCAATCAAGCCCTGCCTTCCGCCGGACTTACCTCCGCAGGCGGCGTGGTGTCGTGCAGGCTGTGCGGGCGCCGAAGCACCCTGGCGATCTTTCCGGCTTTGATGGAGGATGCGGCGCCCAAGCCGCCGGTGCTGCCCCACGATCCGCCCGGTGAGGGCGAAGCGGCGTGTTTCTACAGCCCCGGACGACGCGCCACCAAAGAGTGCAGCCACTGTGGTGTCCTGATCTCGGACCTGTGGGCCGCGCAGTGGGGGACGAAGACCGTCTGCCTCAAGTGTCTCGAACACCTGCGCGAAAAGGGCCGGGACGACCGCTTCAACACCAGCCGCACGCTCTGGGACAATCTCACGCTCCTGCTGGCGCTTGCCCCGCTGCTGCTGCTGCCCTTGGTGATCTTCTATTGGATCGGCATTTTCACCGCCCCGGCGGCGCTGTTTGTGGGGCTGTGGCATTGGAACTCACCGCGCACCATGGTGCCGCGCGGGCGCTGGCGGCTGGTGCTGGGGCTGCTGCTGGCGGGAGCACAGGTCGCCGCAGGCATTTATTTCGTCGCAGCCCTCTGGTTTGGCTGGTTCCGTTGACCAACGCCCGCAATTCATGAAGAAATCCTTTGGCGACTACCGACTGCTGGCTGGCAACAGCGGCACCCGTGGCTCCCTGTGGGAGGGGCCCGACCACCTTCTTTACATCGAGTCAAGCGGCGTGCTGCTGCCCACCAAGGAAACCTACAAGCGCGTCGATTATTCCAAGATCCAAACCCTGGGGCTGGGCCGCACACGTTCGTATTTTTGGACCGCCCTTTGGTTGATCGCCCTGCTGGCCCTTTGCGTGTGGGGCGGACTGGCTGTGACCAACACCGTCGGCAGAGCCATCTTTGGCTCGATTTCCGTCCTGCTGCTGGTGATCCTGATCCAGCACCTGGTCAAGGGCCCCACCTGCGTGTGCAAGCTGCAGACCTCCGTGCAGGTGCTGCGGTTGAAGCCTCTGGCCCGCCTGCGCGTCGCCACGCGCTGTGTGGCCCGCATCACTGAGCTTTGCCAGCAGGCCCAGGGGCAGGTTCAGGTTGGGGAGCTGCCTCCCGATCCGCTGGCACCGGTGGCCAGTGAAAGGCCGCACGGGGTCAAGCTGCCATTCGCCGGTTCCGCCTGGCTGCGCTGGGGGATGCCGTTGCTGCTGATTTCCGGGCTGCTGACAGCGGCGGAGCCTTTCTTCCCCCAGGTGGCTTTCCTGCTGGCCGATCTCACGGCTGCGCTTGTCGCGTCCCTCATGGTCATCATCGGTCTGGCGGTCAATCATCGCTACCAGATGCCGGGTGTGCTGCGCGGGGCTTTGTGGGGGTCGATCGCCAATTTCCTCATCGGCTCGATTCTGGCCTATTTCTTCATGATCTTTGCCGCCATGCAGGAAACCCGGGACATGCTGGTCACGCGGGGGGTGTCGCCCGAAAACATCACCGTGGGCATCTATGGCAACCTCCTCGTCTGGATGGCCAGGGCCGGGTTCAAGGAAATGGGAGGGTTCGCGTGGATCTTCGTTGTCGTCGGCGGCCTGAACGTGCTGTTTGCGCTGCTTGGGCTTCCCTCCGCCTGGCGGGCCCGGCCTGCGGTCAGCGAAGCGGCCCCGCCGCCTGTGCTTCAGCCGGCCGCCAATGAGCCGCAAACTTCCCAGGAGCAGGAGCCATGACTGAAGCACCGCCCATTTTCCCCGCCCGCAGCACCTGCTTTCACCATCCGCAGCGTGAGGCTGCGGCCAGATGCGTGGGCTGCGGCCGGCCGTTCTGCCGTGAGTGCGTGACGCCGGTGGAGCGGCGCATGTTCTGCGCGAGCTGCTACAAGGCGCAGACCGGCGTGCGGGCAAAGACCACCCGCGACTGGTTCATCGTCTCCATCGCAGGCCAGGCGGTGCTGGGCTTGCTCGGGCTCTGGTTCACCGCCTATTTCCTCGGCAAGGTTCTCCTCGAACTGCCGTCCAACTACCACGAAGGCACCGTCTGGCAGAAGTACATGCCATGAAGCCGCGCCCAGCTCTTCGCCTCCAGCCCTAGTTTTCTCCCCTTTCGCTCATGCTGCGCCGCAAAAAACGATCCGAGCACCCGCTCCTGCACACCGTGGAGGAGGCCACGCAGTTGCTGCGGCGCTGCGACGTGGGCACATGGGTCTGGTGGTTCGCGGGCAGCGCTCCCTTCGCCATCGGACTGCTGCATTTCATCAGTGACATGAGCCGTGCCGCCACCGCCGCCGAACGGCTGCCCGGGGCCGCGCTGTTGCTGGCCCTGCTCTACTGGTGGATGAAGGTCGCCCAGGCGGTGTTCAGCGATCACCTGCTGCGGCAGTTGCGCGGTGATGACAAACCTGCGCCGCTGTCGCTGCGGGCAAAATTGCGCTTCATCACCTCGCAGGCCCTCATCCATTGCACCGCGCCCTGGGTCCTGATCCTTTCCATCGTTGCCATGCTGCCGTTCGGCTGGGTGTATGCGGGCTATCACAATGTTTCGGTGCTGGCGCTCAGCGTGTTCAGGAGCGGCGGTCGCACGCGCGACCTCATCCGCACCGCCCTGGTGCAGTCGAATTACCGCCAGGGGCAGAACCACGGCCTGCTGGTGATCCTGCTGGCGTTTTCGGGCATCGTCTGGCTGAACTGGCATGGCGGGGTCCTCCTTGTGGCCTCCCTGGCGAAGGTCTTCACGGGCTCTGAGAACGCCATTTCGCGCAATCCCATGATGATGCTGAGCACGGTGGTGATCACCGCGACCTTCACCGCCAGCTACCTGGTGGTGGGCCCGTTTGTGAAGGCGCTCTACGTGCTGCGCTGCTTCTACAGCCTGTCGCGCAAAAACGGCGAGGACATCGACGTGGCCTTCCGTGCGTCTGCCCTGCCTGTGACAGCCCTTGCCGCCGGGCTTTGGCTCCTCGTCTCCTCGGCGAGCGTCTGCCAGGCCTCCCTCAAAGACCCGGCTCCTGTTCCCGCTCCAGCGTCTGCACCCGCTCCCGTTTCAGCGCCTACCGCAGTGGATCCCAAGGCGCTCGACCAGCGCATTCACCAGGTGCTCCAGCAGGACGTGTTTCAATGGCGCATGCCCCGCGAACTGAAGAAGCCAAAGGCCGGTGAGGCGAAGGGCTGGCTGGAGGGCTTCATGGACGACATCGCCCGGTGGTACAAATCCGCCTCCAACGCCGTGGGGGACGCCTTCGAGCACTGGGTCAAAGACAAGATGAAGGAGTGGTTGAAAGGCATCCGCAACGATCACCACGGGAAAAGCGACACCTCTGCGGCCACGCCCTGGGCGGATATCGCACAGGTCATGCTCAAGGTTTTGCTGGCGATTCTGGCCGTCCTGCTCGTCGTGCTGCTGGTCCGTCAATGGCGCACCCAGCCGCCGGTCGCCAAAGCGGCTGCGGCTCCGCCGGAAGTGAACCTGGAAAGCGACCAGGTGGTGGCCACACAGCTCCCCGAAAACGAGTGGCTGCGGCTTGCTGAAGAAAAGATCAACTCGGGCGAATTCCGCCTGGCCATGCGGGCGCTTTTCCTGGCCACGCTCGCCCACCTTGGCGAGCGCAGGCTGCTGGCGGTGGTCAAGTCCAAGTCCAATGGCGACTACGTGCGCGAACTCGGACTGCGCGCCCGTGACCGGCTTGATCTGCGCGGCCGGTTTGGCGATTCCGTGCGCGTCTTCGACTGGGCGTGGTACGGCTGGCACGACGTCACCCGCGAGCTGCTGGACCAGTTCCGCGACAACCATCAACACATCATCAGCGATGGCCGCCCGAACTGACTCCGCCCGCAGCCACACCGGTGCCTGGCTGGCGCTTGCGGGGACCGGTGTGCTTGCACTGGTGGCGCTGATGAGCGTCCTGCGCGCCCGCTATGACGCGGGCGAAAGCTATCCGGAGTACTCCAGCCTGCGCGCCGATCCCCAGGGCACCCGGGTTCTGTTCGAATCGCTCGGGCAGGTGCCCGGTGTGGAAACGGCCCGCAACTTTGAGCGCCTGGACAAGGTGCAAGGTTCGCCCCGCCAGGCTCTGCTGCTGTGCGGTCTGGACGCGCGCGCCTTCGCCTCCTACGGAATGGTGGACGGGCAGGCCCTGGCCCGTTTCGCAGGATCGGGAGGCAGGCTGATCATCGCCCTCAACCCCGCCACAGACATGGGGCGCATCAATCGCGCCCTGCACAGCGCCATCGAGGAAACCGACAAGGAGGACCAGGAGGAGGAAAAGGCCCGCAAAGCCGACGAGGAAAAGAAAAAGAAAGAAAAGGCGAAGGCCGCCCCCGAAACGAGCCAGCCGAAGGCAGACAAATCCAAGTCGGACAAACCCAAGGACGGGAAGCCAGCCGAAAAGAGCAAGCAGAAGGCGAAGGACAAGGAGAAAAAGAAGCATCGCCTGCATGATGAGGAACCCCTGGCCGCCTCACTGAAAGTCTCCGCCAAAGCCGTGGCCTTCTACTTCTCCGACAAGGGCGGTTCACCAGTGAAACTGGCCCCCGGAACGTCCCTTGCCGCAGACGACACCCCGCTGTGGTTCAGCAATGTTTATCTCAACGACGACCCCGCGCAGGACTGGCAGGCGGAGTGGGGGGAGCTTGCCAAGGTAGTCGAGAGGCGCCTGGGCCGTGATGAGCACGGTGACAAACCAGGCGAGGAGAAGCCCGAGAAGAAAAAGAAGGCGGACAAACCCGTCGAGCCCTCGCCCTGGCGCACCATCGCCACCAAGGGCGGGCGCCCCATGATCATGGAGCGCAAGCTTGGCTCCGGCAGCGTGGTCGTGTGCACCGACCGCTATTTCCTGAGCAACGAGGCTTTGTGGAAGGGGCCGAGCACGGCGTTCCTGAGCTGGCTGTTCGGGGATGCCACACGGATCACCTTTGAGGAAACCCACCTTGGCCCGGGCATCGGCGATGAAGACGGGGTCATGACGCTGGCGCGGCGCTACCGCATGCACGGGCTGTTCCTGGGCGGCATCCTGTTGTTTGGCCTGTTCATCTGGCGCAATTCGCTCAGCCTGGTGCCGCCGAATCCGGAAGATGACCTGGGCCACTGGCGCGCCGATGCCGTCGCCGGGCAGAGCACGGCCTCAGGCCTGGAAGGGCTGCTGCGGCGCGGTGTGGGCCATTCCAAGCTGCTCGCCCGCTGCCTGGACGTGTGGGAGGGAACCAAGGCCGCCGCCACCGCCATCCCCGCCGAGCGGCGTGCCAAAGCCCGCGCCCTGCTTGCCACCTTCAAGACCAGGCAGGCCCCGCAGGCCTATCGTGAAATGCGCGACCTCCTGCATCCGCCCGGATCACGGGCTTCCAATCCTCAATCACCCACCCACCGCCCATGACCGCCTCCCTCGACGACCTCAAACAGACGCTTGCCGCCGCTCGCGCCGAAATCGCCAAAGTGATCATCGGCCAGCAGTCCGTGATTGATCACGCCTTGATCGCCATCTTCACCCGCAACCATGTGCTGGTGGAAGGCGTGCCCGGCGTGGGCAAAACCCTGCTCGTGCGCACGCTGGCCCAGGTGCTGGGCACCGATTTCGGGCGCATCCAGTTCACGCCGGACCTGATGCCGGCCGACATCACCGGCACCAGCGTCTTCAACCTCAAGGAGAACGAGTTCAAGCTGGTCAAGGGCCCCGTGTTCACCAGTTTCCTGCTGGCCGATGAAATCAACCGCGCCCCCGCCAAGACGCAGTCCGCGCTGCTCCAGGCCATGCAGGAGCGTCAGGTCTCCATCGACAATGAAACACACACGCTTCCCGCCAGTTTCACCGTTTTCGCCACCCAGAACCCGGTGGAATACGAGGGCACCTACCCCCTGCCGGAAGCGCAGAAGGACCGCTTCATGTTCAAGGTGAAGGTGGACTATCCTGCCCGTGACGAGGAGGTCATGCTTGCCGGCCGTCTGCTCGGTCGCGAGGCTCCGGAGGCCGTCCTGCAATCCGGCGGCGTGCGCCCTGTGATCACCGCCGATCAGATCGCCGCCATGCAGGCTGTTCTGGAGCAGGTCACCGTGCGCGATGAACTCGTCAGCTACGTGGTGGACCTGGTGCGCGCCACCCGCGAGCACGAGGCGGTGCTGGTCGGCGCCGGTCCGCGCGCCACCATCGCCCTGGTGGTGGCCAGCCGCGCGCGCGCTGTTTTGGATCAGCGCGATTTTGTTTCGCCTGATGATGTGCGCGCCCTTGCCGAGCCCGTGCTGGGCCACCGGCTTGTGCTGCGCCCCGAGTACGAGATCGAAGGCCTCACCGTCAGCGAACTCGTCAGCCGCGTCCTGGAGCAGGTGCCCGTGCCGCGCTAATTCTTCAACCGATGTCTTTCGTCCCCTCCAAACGCCTTCTCTGGCTCGTCGCCCTGGTCATTGTGCCGGCGTGGCTGGTGCTGGGCATGGCCGGCGCCCCGCTGGAGGTGCTGGTGCTGGCGGGCGTCCTGGTCGTTGCGCTGGCGGCTTTGGATGCGCTGACCTCGCCGAATCGCCTGGCGGGTGCCACTGTGGAGCTGCCGGACCTGGTGCGCACCTCCAAGGGCAAGCATTTCGATCTGATCGGGCTGGTCCGCTGCCCGGGCGGAGCAGCACGGAGCCTGCGCATCGGTCTGTCGTTGCCTCGACTGCTCGAAGTGGAGTCACCGGAGGTGGTCACCTCCCTGCCTGCCGACGGCAGCCCGGCGAAACCCTTGTGGAAGGTGCTGGCCTTAGAACGCGGCGCCTTCACCCTCACGCGCTGCCATTTGGAGACGCCCTCCCATCTCGGCCTCTGGGACATGCGGCGCACGGTGGACTGTCAGTGCGAGGTGCGCGTGTATCCTGACCTCAGCCGCGAGCGCCATCTGCTCGCCCCGCTGTTCTTCCGCAAGGGCGCCATGGGCATTCACCATGTGCGGCAGCTCGGCAAGGGCCGCGAATTCGAGCAACTGCGCAGCTACACCGCCGGCGACAGCTTTGGCGACATCTACTGGAAGGGCACGGCCAAGCGCCGCTTCCCGGTGACCATGATGTATCAAATCGAGCGCACCCAGGAAATGCACGTGATCCTCGATATTTCCCGCCGCAGCGCGCGCCCTCTGGAGCAAGGGACCGGGGCTGGGAAGGAAGACCGGTTCGCACCGAAAACGCAGTGCGAGCGCTTCATCCAGGCGGCGCTGGTGCTGGCCTTGGCCGCCGAGCAGCAGAGCGACCGCTTCGGCCTCATGACCTTCAGCGACCAGGTGCACACCACCCTGCCTGCCGGTGGCGGGCGGGCGCACTACAACGCCTGCCGCGACGCCCTGTACACGCTGGAGCCGCGCATCGTCAGCCCGGATTTCAACGAGCTCTTCATCAGCATCGGCAACCGCCTGCGCCATCGCTCGCTGCTCATTGTGCTCACCGATCTGGGCGAGCCCTGGCTGTCCGAATCCTTCGCTGAATCCGTGCGCCAGGCCGCGCGCCGCCACGTGGTGCTGGTGCATGTGCTGGGCTCCAAGGAGTTTCAGCCTCTGTTCAACCGTCACGACAGCATCTCACAGGTGGATGATTTGTATGGCCGCCTAGCCGGGCATCTGATGTGGAGCGACCTCCAGGAGACCACGCGCGACCTGAAGCAGTGCGGCGTGCACCTCACCTCCAGCCTGCAGGAGAACCTCATCGCCGGGGTGGTGAGCGAGTACCTCAACGTCAAGAAGAGACAGTTGCTATAGCCCCCTCCCATGATCATCGACCTTGCACGCTTCGTGGAGAAAGAGCGCCCGTTCTGGCGGGAGCTGGAGAAGGCGCTGGACGGCATCCAGGGCGGCACGCTCAACCTTGCCGACCTGAAGGAAAGCCGCCGCGTGCTGGCGCTGTTTCAGCGGGCCTGCTCCGATCTCGCCCGCGTGGGCCAGGCGAATGCCGAGCCGGAGCTGCGCACCTACCTGGAGGCGCTGGTGGGCCGGGGCTACGCGGAGATTCACAGCGCGCAGACGTATGTCGGCCGCTTCCGGCCCTGGCACTGGTTCCTGCGCACCTTTCCGCAGACGTTCCGGCGCCAGGCCTGGGCCTTCTACCTGTCCCTGGTGCTCACTGTGGTGGGCATGGTGGTGGGCGGCGTGCTCCTGGTTGCCGATGTCGATGGCCGCCAGGTGGCGCTGTCGCCGTTCCCGCATGTGGCGCAGCAAACCCCGTCCGAACGCGTGGCGGAGGAGGAGAAGGCCGAGCACTCGAAGCTGGAGATGTTCGAGGAGCGCAAGACCAGCTTCTCGGCCAGCCTCATGGCCAACAACATCGGCGTGAGCATCAAAGCCATGGCCTTCGGCCTCACCTGGGGCATCGGCACCGCAGTGTTGCTGTTCTACAACGGCGTGATCCTCGGGGCGGTGTGCCTGGATTACATGCTCGACGGCCAGACGGTTTTCCTGATCGGCTGGCTGCTGCCGCATGGCTCGTTTGAGATTCCCGCCATCCTCATTGGCGGGCAGGCCGGCTTCGTGCTGGCGCGCGCTTTGATCGGCTGGGGCACGCGCGACGGCATTCGCAGCCGCCTGCGGGCCGTGGTGCCGGATCTGGCCACGCTCATTGGCGGCGTGGCGCTGATGCTGGTGTGGGCGGGCATTGTCGAGGCCTTCTTCTCGCAGTACCACGCCCCGGTCATGCCCTACTGGGTCAAGATCACCTTTGGCAGCGGCGAGCTGTGCCTGCTCACCGCCTTCCTCTGGCTGTGCGGTCGCAAAGACAAGGAAAAGGAGGAGGCCGCGTCGTGAGCACCCCGCGTTCCACCACGGCGGTGCTGCACGTCTCCACGCCGGAAGGGGTCACCTTCTCCTTGCCTCTGGCGGGACCCGTCACGCGTGGCGTGGGTTACTTTGTCGATTTTGCCGTCATGATGGTGATCACGAAGCTGCTCACCATTGCCATGGGGCTGATCACCCTCGTTGCCACCGACCTCGGCGCTGCCGGGCAGGTGCTCAGCCAGTTTCTGCTCTCCTTCGGCTATGGATCGGTGTGCGAGCTGCTGTTCAATGGCCAGACCGTCGGCAAGCGGGTGATGGGCATCCGCGTGATGGACGAGCGCGGCCTGCGCCTGCGCCCCAGCCAGGTGATCATCCGCAACCTCCTGCGCATTGTGGACATGCTGCCCATGTTCTATGCCGTGGGCGGGTTGTTCTGCCTGTTCAGCCGACGCAGCCAGCGGGTGGGCGATCTCGCCGCCGGCACCGTGGTCGTGCGCACCGTGAAGACCACCCCGCCCGATGTCGAAGGCGTCCTCGGCGGCAAGTACAACAGCTTCCGCCAGTACCCCCATCTGGAAGCCCGCCTACGCCAGAAAGTCACCCCCGATGAAGCCCAGCTCGCCCTCGCCGCCCTGGTCCGGCGTGAGGAACTGGAAACCGAGCCCGTCGTGAAACTCTTCGGCGAAATGGCCACCCGCTTTCGCAGCAAGGTCAAGTTCCCCGACGAAGCCGAGTTCGGTTTGAGCGATGAGCAGTATGTCCGCAACGTGGTGGACACGCTGTACCGCCGGGCGGGGAAGGTGTGAGAAGAGTGGCAATCCATAGCCTGCTGCCGAGCAGGCGAATAGCTGTGACACATTGACATGCATCCGCCGATGACGAACTATTCCTCATGACTGCGACACTGGAAATCCCCGACAAGCTCTATCAAAGGGTGGAGGCCAAAACCCAGGCCTTGGGGCGGAAGATCACGGATGTGACTGCGGAGCTCTATGAACGCTGGGTGGCCGAGGACACTTCCCCTCCAGCCGCCGATGGCGCCCAGGAATGGCTGGACGCATGGGTGGCCATGGGCGGCGAAGCCTGCAAAGATCTGCCGCCAGGGCCGACAGCGAGGGAGCTGATCCAGCAAGACCGCCAACGTCTGGAGGCGCGCTGAGCGCCACATGTTGACCATTGATGCTTTAAAATGCTCTAGAAGGTCCGCGCCTTGGCTCCTTTCCACACGACAACGGAATCAATTCGCTTTGAAAGGCTCCTCAATTCCAATGTTGAACTGACTAATCCGAATGGCGATAGCAATCCTAGGATCGTTATCAGTCGTTTCCATCCGATGGCAAAGAACCATTGAATCCAACCCATATTTCCCGCTCCTTCCACTTGTTGAAAGGCATCTGCAATACTGAAAAAGGCGAATATCGAAAATGCGGAGAATGCAAGCAAATTCCTTACTTCATCTGCCGCCTTACGTCGATCCAGCACCCTTCG
Source organism: uncultured Verrucomicrobiota bacterium (assembly GCA_903854655.1). GTDB lineage: Bacteria > Verrucomicrobiota > Verrucomicrobiia > Verrucomicrobiales > Verrucomicrobiaceae > CAINXC01. The sequence continues at coordinate 12,030 of CAINXC010000753.1, forward strand.
CCACTCGAGATTCTCTCCAGTTCCATAGTCGCCCTCTTCCTCGTCGATGTACCTGAACCTCCCAAACAGTCTTGTAATTTCTTGAACACTCTCATAGATTCCATTAATGAATATCAATCCAAGCAGGGCCAACGGTACGGAAATCGACCCATGATTGATGTAATAAACGGCAATAAGTGACGCGATCACCGTTCCAAAACAGATTGAAATGACGGAACCTCTTACTTTTTCCCACTCGGAAGAGTGGGAAAAATCAAAAAGCGAGCCCCTAACTGGCTTACTCCGCTTGGGCTTTACATCGGACACGTTTGGCAAATCGGCGTTTTCGGAAACAGTATTCATGCGTGCGAGAATTGATTTGTTCCCTCCAACAGTTGCTTACTAGCGAGCAACTGTCGTCGAAATAATTCTGCAAAAATATCAAATCAACTGGAAATATATTGAATTTAAGGAAAGGTTGAGAATGGTAAGTAGCCAGGCACACAGTAATTGGCACGTAAGTTGCCCGGCATACAGTAGTTGACAGACACTTGCGCCAGAAGATCACCCCGACGAAGCCGAGTTCGGCCTCTGCGACGAGCAGTACGTCCGCAACGTGGTGGACATGCTGTACCGCCGGTCAAGGAAGGCGTGAGAAAGTGGCAGGGGCATCCTTGCCCCTTTCAGGCAGGCGCAAAGCCAGCGAGGGCAAAGCGTTGCGAAGCGTCCCCCGACCTGGCTGTTTTCGCTGATGAGCACGCAAATGCTGGAGCAGGAGATCACTGCCTTGAAGCAGCGGGTCGAAGCGATCGAGAAGCAGGTGATCAACCAACCGCGCGGCGGTTGGGAGGCCATTGCAGGCAAGGCCAGGGATGATGATTTGTTTGAAGAGGCGATGAAGCTCGGCGCAGAGTGGCGAACTCGTGCCAACCCCGAAGGACGCTGAGAGATTCTTTCATGGCCAACTTGATGTGGCGGCGTGCGCAGCACCTTGGAATGCGCGCAGCCCTGCTGCCGCTTTCGGTCATGGCAGCCTGCTGCCGGTGGAAAGGCCATTCCCCCTCCAAGCTTGGACTGGGAACCCTCCGCTTCTGCCCGCAGCAGGCTGCGTATCCCAAAGCGGCAGCAGGGCTGCACGCATTCCAAGGTGCTGCGCACGCCACCATACGCTGTGTTCCGTTTGACTCTGACGGCTGACCTGTTTTCAAATGACCGTGGTATCAGCCGTCGGTCCTTGACAGCCACTACCGGTGATCGCGGGAGAAAACGACGGGGTAGAAATCGCCGCTCATAAAGACTTCGAAATCCACGCCCAGCCCCTTGTCGTTTACGATGTTGGCACCCCTGCGGATCTTTGCGTCGTCCGCCACCAAACCCAAGGTCGCCCCGCCCGCTTTTGGGTCAAAGCCCACCGTCCATGTTCCCGTCACCGACCGGTACGCGTCGGTCGGGGAACCGCCTTTCTCCTCATTGCCGGAAAGGCAGCAGGAAGGCAGGTGCGAGCCGCGAAAGGTCCCGTCAGCAAGCAGAATCAGGTCACCGGACAGCTCCTTGTAGCCCATGGATTCCAAGGGAAAGCGTGACAGCTCCGCATCCAGGTGATACTCGCCCACCATCTCGGCGGCGGCCACGTTGTGACGCACGTACAGATCACCCGAGTCCAAGTAGAACCAGCCTGCGACCAGCAGCGCCACCACTGCGGCGGCGAGCTTCCAGCGCCGGGTGATACAGGCAAACAACAGCACCGCGCCCGCCACCAGCAGCACGCCCAGCTCGATGAGACCAAGGAGGATGAGGACCAGATTCATGCGCCCTTCATCTCACGCCAGCACCTTCTTGATCACCTGTCCATGCACATCCGTGAGCCGGAAGTCGCGGCCCTGGGTGCGGAAGGTGAGGCGCTCGTGGTCGAAGCCTAACAGGTGCATGATGGTGGCCTGGAGGTCGAAGACATGCACGGGGTCCTGCACGATGTTGAAGCCCAGCTCATCGGTTTCGCCCATGGTGAAGCCTTTGCGCACGCCGCCGCCGGCCATCCAGGTGGTGAAGGCCTGGGGATGGTGGTCGCGACCGAGGGCGCGGCCCAGCGAGGGGTTGGATTCGACCATGGGGGTGCGGCCAAACTCGCCGCCCCAGATGACCAGGGTGTCGTCGAGCAGGCCGCGCTGCTTGAGGTCCTTCACCAGCGCGGCGCTGGCCTGGTCGGTGGCCAGGCAGTTGTTGCGCACGTTGCCCTCCACGTTGGAATGGGCGTCCCAGCCCTCGTGGTAGATGTTCACGAAACGCACGCCGCGCTCGATCATGCGCCTTGCTAACAGACAAGCGCGGGCAAAAGAAGGCTTGGCGGGATCGCAGCCATACAGGTCGAGCGTGGCCTTGGATTCGCTCTTCAGATCGGTGAGCTCGGGCGCGGAGGATTGCAGGCGGAAGGCCATCTCGTAATTGGCGATGCGGGTGGCGATCTCAGGATCGCCGACGGCACCGAGGCGCTTGCGGTTGAGCTCGCCCACCAGGTCCAGCGAGTCGCGCTGCACCTTCGCGTCGATGCCCTCGGGGCTGGACACGTCGAGGATGGGGTCGCCGGTGTTGCGGAAGCGCACGCCGTTGTAAACGGAGGGCAGGAAGCCGCTGGAGAAGAGGGCGCTCCCGCCGCTGAGGCCGGCGCCGGTGCTCATCACCACGAAGGCGGGCAGGTTCTGCGTCTCCGCGCCCAGCCCGTAGAGCACCCACGATCCCATGCTGGGCCTGCCGGGCACGGGGAAGCCGGTCTGGAAGAAGATCTGCGCAGGAGCGTGGTTGAACTGGTCGGTGTGACAGGACTTGATGAAGCTGACCTCGTCCGCAATCTCGGCGAGATGCGGCAGCGTGGACCCCAGCTCCGCGCCGCTCTGGCCGTGGCGGCTGAACTTGAAGCGCGGCCCCAGCGCCGCCGCATCGGGCCGGATGAAGGCGTAGCGCTGGCCGCCGATGATCTCGGGCGGGATGGGCCGGCCCTCGTATTTGGTGAGCGCCGGCTTGTAATCGAACATCTCCAACTGGCTGGGCGCGCCCGCCATGAACAGATGGATGACGCGTTTGGCCCTGGGCTCAAAGTGCGGAGCCCTGACGCCGAGCCCGCCGCCCTGCGCCGCCGAGGCGCTGTTGCCTAACGAATCGGTGAGCAAACTGGCCAGGCCGATCTTGCCAAGACCGACGCCGCAATCCTTGAGGAAGTGGCGGCGGGAGAAGTGGGTGGGCGAGTGAGTCATGGTATCAGCCTTTCGTGACGAATTCATCGAGGTTGAAGACAGTGCGCGCGGCGAGCGTCCAGGCCGCCTTGTCCGGCGATGCCCCCACGCCACCGCAGATCTTGGCCGCGTCCAGCTCCCCGGCCTGCAAGCGATGGCGCTGCGTGTTGACGAACTGAAGGAAAAGCCGGCGCTCGTCCGCATCGGGCGCGCGGGACAGGACTCGCACAAAGAGCTGCTCCACGCGCTGGTCGTCATTGCCCGCCGTCGTGACCAGCAGGCCGCCCAGGGCCTGCGCGGCCTCGGTGACGACGATGTCGTTCATCGCTGTTAGCGCCTGCATGGGGCTGTCGGAGGCTTCGCGGCTGGCAAGGCAGGCTTCGCCGGTGGGGCCGTCGAAGGTCGTGAACATGGCGAAGGGCGCGGTGCGCTTCATGAAGGTGTAGAGGCTGCGGCGGTAGCGCGCGGGGCCGGTGCTGGGCTCCCACTTGAACTTGCCGTAGGCCACCTCAGTGACGCTGTCGGGCTGCGGCGGGAACACGCTCGGCCCGCCGGTCTTGTCGGTCAGCAATCCGGAGGCGCTGAGCAGCGAGTCGCGAATGATCTCGGCATCCAGGCGGGTGCGTGGGAAATGCGAAAGCAGGCGGTTGCCGGGATCTGTGGATTGCGGGTTGCCTGAGGCGACAATGGCTGAGCCTTGCCGATAGGTGCCGCTCATGACGATGAGCTTGTGCATGGCCTTCATGGACCACTTTTGGCGGATGAATTCGGTGGCGAGCCAGTCGAGCAATTCAGGATGGCTGGGCATCTCGCCCTGGTAGCCGAAGTCCTGCGTGGTCTTGACAATGCCGGTGCCGAAGATGGCGGCCCACTGGCGGTTCATCACCACGCGCGGAGTGAGCGGGTTGTCGGGCGACATGAGCCAGCGGGCGAAGCTGAGGCGATTCTTCGGCTGGTCCTTGGGGAGCGGGTGCAGGACGGAGAGTGTCACCGGCTCCACTCGCTCCTTGGGCTGGCCGTACTCGCCGCGATGGTGCCTGAAGGTGGGGCGGGGATTGCTGGCGGGGCGCTCGCGCATGACCAGGCTGGTGATGGCGGCGGGGCGCTGGCGCAGTTGCTTGATTTCCGCCGCCTGCTTCGCCAGCGCGGGATGGGTGAGGAGGAATTGGTTTAACAACTGCTGTCGCTGCGGAGCGGTCCGCTGCTCATCAGGCAGGAGCACCAGGCGGCTGATCTCCGGCTCCCGGTCCTTGGCCAGGGCTCCGGCTTCGCTGGTGGCAGAGATGCGGAAACGACCCAGCGAGCAGGCGAAGTGCCGCCCGAACATCATCTTCAACTGGATCTCACCGGCATCCAGCGGTTTGTCGAGCACGAACACCGCCTCGCTGCGCTCGCCGTAACGGCCCGCGCAGGACCAGCCCGTCTGCGGATCGCCATCGGTGGCGAGCATCGCGTTGACCGCAGTGGTGCCGAAGTTGTTCTTGGAATAGCTTTCCGTGGCGCTTGCGATCTTCACCGGGGCGCCGTTCGCGCTCACCTGGAATTCGCCCATGAAGAAATCGCCCTTGGGTCCTTCATAAAAGGCCATGCCCGGACCGTGGCCGGGCAGGCTGTCGTCAGGCAGGGCTTCCAGCCGCAGCGCCTTGATGCCTTTGACATCGGAGCGCAGGGTGAGCTCGTACGTGTCGCTCTTGGTTATGTCTCCGGAGCCCAGCACGCTGTCATCGGGCTGGATGGTGAGCAGCGGCATGTTGCTCTTCGCCGTGAGCGGCTTGAGCGGTGTCCATGCGACGGTTGTCGCGCGTTCGTGTGTTAACCAATCCGCGAATGCCTTCTCCATCGCGGGGCGGCCTCCGGGAAACTGGTCGGGCAGCTTCGCGAGCTTGGCGTCCGCCTGCTTGAGGCTGGCCTGGCGCTGCTGATCCGCCCCCGGGTCGGGCAGGTCGAAGTCCGGCTCGTCGGCATTGTTCAGGAAGGCCATCAGGCCGTAGTACTCGGTGTGAGGAATGGGATCGTACTTGTGTGTGTGACACTGGCAGCACTGCATGGTGAGGCCCAGCCAGGTGGTGGCGGTGGTGGAGACGCGGTCCACCATGGCATTGAAGCGGAACTCCAGGGGGTCGATGCCGCCTTCCTCGTTGAGCATGGTGTTGCGATGAAAGCCGGTGGCGATGATCTGGGCGGGCGTGGCGTTGGGGAGCAGGTCGCCCGCGAGCTGTTCGATGGTGAAGCGGTCGAATGGCATGTCGCTGTTGAGCGCGTGTATCACCCAGTCGCGATAAGGCCAGATGCTGCGCTCGCGGTCCTTCTCGTAACCGTTGGTGTCCGCGTAGCGGGCCAGGTCGAGCCAGCGCCGCGCCCAGCGCTCGCCATAGTGGGATGAGGAGAGCAGTTGATCCACCAGGGTTTCATAGGCCTTGTCCGTGGGGTTCTGCACGAAGGAAGCCAGCGCTTCAGGCGGGGGCGGCAGCCCGGTCAAATCCAGTGCTGCGCGGCGCGCAAGCGTGGCGGGGTCGGCTGGCACGGAGGGCTTCAGGCCGGCGGCCTCCAGTTTCGCCAGGATGAAGGCATCGATGGGATTGCGCGCCCAGTTGGTCTGCTTCAACACAGGCAGCGGTGGCGTTTTGGGCTTCACATAGGCCCAGTGCGGCTGGTACTCCGCGCCTTCGGCGATCCACTGTTTCAAGAGCGCCTTCTGCTCGTCGCTCAAGGGCTTCTTCATCTCCGGCGGCGGCATGATTTCCTTGTCGTCAGTGGAAAGAATGCGCGCCACCAGCTCGCTCTCCGCCGTCTTGCCGGGCACGATGGCGCAGTCGCCGGACTTTGCCGGTTTCATCGCGTCTTCACGAACATCCAGCCGCAGGCCGGACTTGCGCTTTTCGACGTCGGGACCGTGGCATTTGAAGCAGCGATCCGAGAGGATGGGACGCACATCGCGCTGGTATTCAACCTTCGGTCCGGCGGCGTGGACCTGTGTCAGCAGGCCAAGGAAAAGGGTTGCGCCGATGAGGGTGGGGGGATGGGCGGGCATGGGAAATGGGGTGCGCGTTGTTGCGACTGGTCTCAATAATAACGCCGCCGCGCCACCCACTGTTTCGACGCCCAGCGTCCAAGTTGCTACGGATGGTGGGTCAGGCTCACCGAACCGAACTGAGAACCAAGGAAGAAGAACCCTTTGCCGGTCATGACTTCCGAACCGCTTGGGCGGATCAGAGCGCCGTAGTAACTCCCAACGGAGCCGGACGGCTGGTTGAAGCCGCCCTGAAACTCACCAGTGGAGGCCGTGGTGAACCGCAGGCTCGGCAAGTCTGGGTTTGATCCGGCGTCGGAGGCGGTGGCATCTGACTTGATCGTGAACAGGGTGCTGGGATCAGGTGAAAGGGCGGTAGGACCGTTCGAGGTGAACGAGAGACTGGCATTGGCTGTTCCCGCCACCAGGTTCATCACGATTTTGCCCTTGGCCGGGGCGGCGTAGCGTCCACCGTCCGCGCCCAAGGTCACGGTGGCGGGAGTGACGTTTTGCTGGGTCACATACACGTTGCCGGTGAAGGCGTTGTTTTGGTAATTGGAGGCGGTGTCCGCCGAGAGCGTGAGCTGGCCCAGCGCGCTGCCCAGATTGGTGTAGGTTACCGCTGGCAGAGGCACATACAGGCCGATTTCGCCGTTGGGCCCCATGATCGAGGAACTGGCTGCCTTGGCCCCGAGTCCTGCGGGCACGACGGTGGCAATGTTCACGGTGCCGGCGGCGGCAACCGTGAGGAATCCATAGCCTGAGCCCGAGGAGTCGGTGGGGCTGAGGGCGAAACTGTAGTAGCCGGTGCGGCTGCTGTTCGTGGCGGTCTGGCGCCAGCCATTGATGGGGGCCGTGGTCAGGTCGGCCGCCAGGGTGACCGTGCCGCCAACGGCTCCGGTGCCTCCATCGACGGTGAAAGCAATCGTCTCGGCTGGCAGGTGAACGTTCCCTGTGCGGACCGTGGCATCGGTTCCGCCAAGAATGCCGGTGAACGGAAAGACTCCTGTGGAGTTGGTCAGCTTGCCTGTGAAGGTGCCAGCCGAGGAGGTGGTGAGGTCCAGCCTTCCGCGCAGGGTCAGGGACACGGCGGAGTTGTCACCCACCAGCGCCATGTAGGTGCCCAGCGCACCGGCCTTGAGAGCGCTGATCGTGAGGGGTGCGGAAGCGGTGGACCGGGTCGCATTGTCGGCATTTGCCGCCTGGACGGTGACTTTGAAGGTGCCCGCCCGTGTGGGGGTGCCGCTGATGAGGCCGGTGGTGCTGTTGTAGCCCAGGCCGGAGGGCAAACCGCTAACAATCCAAAGAGACGCGTTGTTGGATGCCAAAGGCGCAAGAGCGAACGAGTAGGCCTGACCCACCTGCCCAGAAGTAAAGTTTGGCTGGGTGAGGACGGACTGGCTGGTGACGTTGAGGAAGGTGTAAGTGCCTGTGGACAAAACGGGGTCGGAGGGGCTTGGCGTGCCGGAGGGCGAGTAGGTGACCAGGCAAGTGTAGGTGTCGCCGGAAATGGCGTCGGAGGAGGTCAGGGTGAGTGTGCTGTGCGTCTCACCTGTTAGAACGGTGGTCACCGGGGCTGGCGGGGGAGTGCCGGCAGGAATGGTCGTCCGGCTCCACTGGTAGCTTAGCTTTGTAAGGTCAGGACCTTTGACCAGGACAGTCAGGGTGGGGTAGTTTCCGGCGGCGGTGGTGAATGTCTGATTGGAACCATCCAGCACAGTGAGGGGCACGCTGTTGCTCTGCCCCGTGCCCGTGGTGTTCCTGCCCTGGAGCGTGTAAGTGGCGGCATCTGTCAGGGCGGCGCTGGGAATCAGGTAATAGGGCTGGGTGGCCCCCGAAATGGTCACGTCGTTCTTCAGCCACTGCCAGGAGGTGGTGGTGGCGGGCGTGGCGCTCGAGGTGAGGGTGACGGCGGTGCCGACAGTGACGAACGGGCTGGGATTCGTGCCTTGGATGGTATCCGTGATGGTGACGGTGTGCGTGGTCGTTGCACCGAGTTTCACGTCGCCCGTGAGTTTGGTGAGGGTGATCACCACCGTGGCGTTGTCGTTTTTGAGGCTGTCATTGACCCCAGTGATGGTGAGGGTCTTGGTGGTTTCTCCCGGCGCGAAGGTGACCGAAGATCCTGAGCGCTTGTAGTTGGTGCTCAGAGCGCTGCCTGCAAAGGCGAAGGTGGCGGTTACGGGCAGGGGATTGGATGCAGAAAGCTGCACCGTCACGGCATCGGTGCCGCCCCAGGCTGCGACGCTGGAGGAGATGGCGCTGAAACTCACGTTTGGCTGCACCGGCGGCGTGCCCTGGCTGGTGTAGAAGGCACCAAAGCCGCTGGCCGTCACCAACTGGTCAACGGGCGTGGCGTCTGTCGTCCCCGCTGGCGCCCAGAGGATCTGATTGGTGAACTGGGAGGAGCCGAGGCTCGCTTCCACCCACTCCTGGCCAAGGAAGGAAGTCACCAGCACACCGTGGTCACCGGCGGCGATGAACTGATCATCGACCGAGGTGGAGTTGTGGGTGACCCTGGTGATGCACCACAGCGCCTGCGAGGCGGTCTTGCGCTTCGTCCAGGTGCTGCCTGTGGGGCTTGTCCAGATGCCGCCCTTGTTCGTTACGGCCGTAAACTGGCTGTTGGCCCACACCACATCGGTGAAGTCCTCGCCCGTGGCCAGAGTGACGATGTGCTGGGTCCAGCCCACCTGAGGCGCGGTGCTCACCAGCACATGCCCGCCCCAGCCCACGGCGACATACAGGCCGTTGCCGCTGGTGAGACCGAGCATGGCCCATTGCGTGCCGCTGAAACCGGTGACAGGCTTGAAAGTGGACCACGCAAATCCCAGCGGATTGCTGGCGGACAACATCACCTGGTGGCTGATGGCATCGTAGCCCAATGCATAACCGATGCTGCCAAACCAGGCGACGGCGTAAACACTGGGGCCCGGCACGGTGGTGGTGCCGGTGCTGGTAGTGATGGAAGTGCTGGCGGCAGGGTCGGGCCGCGGCGGGGTCTGCTGGGAAGTCCAGGTGATGCCATCGGAGGAAACCCATAAGCCGTTGCCGATCGCGACGAAATTGTTGCCGGTCCAGACGATGGAGAGCATGGTCAGCCCAGGCTGAAGGTGCTCGACCCAAGTGACCCCGCCGTTGGCGGAGGTCCACGAAATGCCGGAGCCCACGGCCACGTAAAGGGAGCCGGGTGTCGCAGCAATCTGGTTCCATGCCACCCCGTTCGCGGGAAAAGTTGTGGTGCCTGTCGCCGTGAGGGATGTCCAACTGCCGCCGACGGTGTAAGTCTGGATGATCCCGCCAAGGCCGACCGCGACATAGGTGGTGTTCACGTATGTGCCGCTCCCGTTGATGGAGCCATTGAAATTGGTCGCCTTGTTGAAAGGCGTGGTTTGCGTGCTGTCCAGTTTCTGCCAGGACAGACCGTCGCTTGATTGCCAGAGCTGGCCGCTGCGCGTGACACCGACGAGCTCATTGCCCACCCACTGGGTGTGGAGATCGGCGGGTGCCGCATTGGTGGCCTGAAGCGAACCGGTGCCCACCTTGGTCCAGCTTGTTGAGCCGGTGATGGTGAGCACTGGCGTGCCGCCTGTTGAGGGGGTGGCGTAAGCCAGGCTGGTGACCGTGGTGCCGGAGAGGCTCGTGCGCGACCAACTGGCACCATTGTTGGACGATGAAAGCAGGTAGCCGTCCATTACGGCGTAAATCGTCGCCGCCCCACCGGTGCCCGGCACGATGGTCAAGTCCTTCAGGCTGGTGGTGCTTGCGATGGGATAGCGCGCCCAGGTGGTTCCACTGTTGTTGGACACCACTGCCACACCACCCCCTGCGGAGGTGGCTCCCACCGCCACCCAGAGGCCGCTGTTGACGGACACAGCATTGAACTGGTCGGTGGAAACGAAGGTAGCCGAGGTGACCTTAGTCCAGGTGAGACCTGCCGACGGTGTCGTGAGCGTGTCTGAAGCGGTGAGAATGGTGCTGGAGCTGCCCACCGCGACGTATTGGCTGCCGGTGTCCTTGACGTCCCAAAGATCGGCAGTGATGCCGGGCAGCGAATTCAGGACCCACGCGTGGGTGGTGCCGACGCCATCGCTGGTGAGAATGGTCCCGTGCCCGCCTACGGCCACCAAGCTCACGGAGCCGTTGACGGCGATGGATCTCAGGTTTTCACCCGTGGGACTGGCGTGCTGCAGCGTCCAGTTCGCTCCCAGGACGGGCGACTGTGCCATGAGGTGACCGCCACCGAGCAAGAAAAGCAGGAGGGCGGGAATGAAAAGGGGCTTCATGAACGAATGGTTGGCGCGGGCGAAAAAACTCCGCGCCCTAGGATGCACAGGGGTTGGTACATTGCACAGCTTTTGGCGTTCAACCTGGGAGCAAACTTGGTGTCGGAGGCGACACGGAGTCACTTTCGCCTGGGCCGTGGCTTCTTCACCGCAGAACCCTGTTTTTTGGCTTTGGCCGGCAGGGCGAGGGGTATGGAATACACCTCAAAGGGCGTGCCGGTGGCGCTGTCGAACTCTGCGGCGGCGGCGAGACCGGCGCGGACGATCTCCTCGGCCGTCTCGCATTGATCGTAAACGGCCTGCATGGCACCGAGGGCGTAGTCGCGGCCTGAGCCTGCCGCCCAGAACCGGTGGAACTGCTGGGCGCTGCGGAAGGAGTAGATGGCGTAGATGCCGCTGGCATTGGCGGCCAGCCCGTAGAACTGGGTCGTCTCGTACTCGTCGTCCTTGTCCGGCGCGGCGGCCATGAAGTACTCGTTCTTCAGGAAGTAATGCGCGTGGCGGAAGGTTTCAAAGATGGCCTCGGGGGAGGAGAAGTCGCGCGGGCGCTCGGCATTGGCGAAGTAGCTGCGCATCACCACCAGGCTGGCGGAGGTGCCGGTAAGCCCGATGTAGGTGTCGCCAATCCTGGCGATTTTGGTCTTGTTGACGACATGCTGCGCCTTCTGCCGCAACGAGCCCAGGCAGCTCAGCGTGTCGGCCCCGATGCAGGCCATTCCGTTCTTTTGCGCGACGACGATGGTGGACATGTTGGAAAGCCGAGACTTGGCGGGGGATCGCCCGGGAGTCAACGGGCTTCGCAGGACGGCCGGCGGCCTCGCTTGCTACCTTAATCCCGCCACTTTCTGGGCATCCTGCACCAGCTTCACGAACTTGGTGCGCTCGCCGGTGCGGTCATCCTGTTTGGAACGCTCGGCAAGGTCGAGCACCAGGGCATGGTTCAGGCCCGCCGTGTCCTTTTCACCCTTCAGGAGCAGGCCAAAACCAACGATGGCGCTTTCGAACAGGAAGTCGTCGCGGGCGCTCTGCCAGGACGCGCCGCGATCCAGCACGCGCAGCTTGGAGCTGTCAAAGGGAGCCATGGCCTGGGTGGTGAAGCGGGCGTTGGGCAGCACGATGTCGCCCAGCGCACGGGGTGTGCCTTCGGTGCTCTGGCCGTTGGGCACCACTTCAAACCAGGCAATGTGGAAGGCGGGCGAATCGGCCTGCTGGGCCGGCACCGTGCGCTCTCCCAGTTGGCGGAAGCTGCGCACCGCAGCAGGGCTGAAGTTCATCTGCACCGGGTAGCTGTTGGCCGAAGAGGCGGCCGCAGGCTGTTCTCCGGGAATCTGCACCACCAGCCGCACGAGGCGATGGGACTCGTCCCAGGGGCAGGAGGCCACGTCCGTTTTCCAGGAATGAATCAGCAGTTCAGGCTGCTTCGCGGGGCGGGGCGTCTCCTTGCTCGTTGCAGTCATGGGGGCGGCGTTCACCTGCCCCTTCTCAGCCTTGGATTTCGCCGGACGGGTGTCGCTGGGGCGGATCGAAACCTGCGCCAGAGCGCCCTTGGACGGGCTCGCAAAGGCCTCGCTGAGCACCAAGTTGTGGGGCTGCCCGGCCACCACCTTCGGCTGGGGGGAGGCAGGTGGCAGGTCCACATTGGCGGCGACCGCCACCAACTTCGCCTCGGGGGCGGGGGCCGAGGGTGGGGACACCGCTGCTTTCTGAGCTTCAGGGGCCTCGGCAATGACGGGCGGGGGCACTTCCTTGGCCCGGAAGGGCGTGGTCTTTGGCGGCTCGCCCGCGTGATCGTCCACCTGTCCGGAAGCCGGAGCGGCCACCACAGTGACAGGGGAGGGCCTGCTGAAGTAGCTGCCCACGAAGTAGCCCATGGCGGCAAAGGCGGCCGCCGCTGCGAACCGTGCCAGACCCCAGACCAGGGTGCGCGCACGGGATTCCCGGGGCCTGGCCTGTTTCGCCGCCGCCACCATCTGGCGCACGCGCTGCGGGCCAGAAAGCACGGCGGCACGCTGATCTGCGCGCAGGCTGTGGAAACTGACCGGGGCCGACGCTGAAAGCATCTGCGCCAGCTCGCTGATCTGGCAGGCTTCGGCGCGGGCTTCGGGATGGGATTCGATCCACCGGGCCATGGCCTCGTCGTGCTCGGCATCCAGTTCGCCCAGCACATGGGCCGTGAGGTCTGGGTGTTCGTCGTCGCTTGGGTTCATGTCAGTGTGTGGTTTCAGAAAGTTCTTCGGTCAGGAGGTCACGCAGCTTGCGCAGGCCCACGTGCATGAGAAAGCCCACGTTGCCAATGCTGAGGCCGGTGATGCGGGCGATGTCCTTGTACGAGCAGTCATCCACAAACTTGAGGCGGATGACCTCGCGCTGGTTGCTCGAAAGCCGCTCCATGAGCTGCCAGGCGCGGTCGCACATCTCGCTGGTGTCCGTCGATTGCGAAGGGTCGGGCCGGTGGTCGCTGAAGGTGAGCAGCACTTCGTCACCGCCCAGATCCAGCCGCTGATCCTTGCGCAGCACGTCAAAAGCACGGTTGCGGCAGACGGTGTAGAGCCAGGCCTTGAGGTTCTCGCGAACGCGGCCCACATCGGCCTGGAAGAGGCGCAGGAACGTGTCCTGCACCACGTCGCGGGCGCGGTCGATGTCTCCTGAGAGGATGTTGGCGGCATAGGCGATGAGCGGGCTTTCGTACAACCCCATCGCCTCCCTCACCAACACCTCTGCTTCAGAATGTGCTTTCGGTTCGGGCATGCGTGGAACTTGCACCCTCTGCAACGGGGGCGGCAAGGGTTTATTAGGCGCGGAGATCTCGCTGCTGGTCTGAAGGCGCTGTTCCTCTGCCGGCAGGGGACGGGCGTTGCCGGGAGGGCTAAAGGGCAGCGAGCGGGCGGAAGCGCATGTCATTATGGTAATTATGACCAAATCATGCCGCTTGGCGAGAACGCTTTTTTGGGCGGAACGAAATGTTCGCCTTCATTCCGCGCGGTGATCCACATAGGCATCGCCAAGACGGGAGAAGGCCTTTGGATCATGCCCCACGACGCAGCCCTTCATGCTGATCGCCACGGCTGCCTGCCAGGCATCGTTTTCGCCCATGCGCTGTTTGGAGCGCCGTTGCAAGGTGGCAACCAACTCTGCATGGATGTGATGCAGGCCCTGCCATCGAAAACGTCCCAGCAGCGCTCTTCGCGTTTCCAAATCCTGGGCGCTTTCCAGGACCTCAGCGCAAGTCACAGCGCTGATCCAAAGCTGCGCACGGGGGTGCTGTTTCAGCCACCTCATGGCCGGGCCAGATACGCCGGCGGCGACCTCATCACAAAGATCAATGACAAAGGACGAATCCAGCAGGCAGGGACGAATCATTTGCCTTCCCGGCTGCGCAGCGACGGATCACCCATGCGGCTCTCCATTTCGATCAGGAGATCTTCCGCAGTCTGGATGGGCTGGGCCTTCATCAACTGGCGCACCAGCGCGCCCGCCGTCATGCCGGATTTCCTGGCGCGCTTGGTGAGATCGGCCTTTTCGGCCTCGGAGATTCGAACGGTCAGGACCGGCATCGTAATACATTTGTATGTCATGAATGCCGCCTTGTCAACGACCCCAATGGGCATCACGCCGACGACGACTCTCATGGTCCTCCAGACTGGTTTTGTTGACACAACCGTCTGAAGAGGCATCAAATTGCGATTGTGAAAACGGCGAGCGTGACAGATTTGAGGAAGAGTTTTCGGCGCGTGGCATCCTGGATTTCCGACGGAGAGACGGTGGTCATCAACCGTCGTGGTCGGCCCTTCGCCTCTTTGGTGCCTTGTGGAGGAACAATCACGAGTGGGATGCCCAGGGTAGATTTCGCCGCCCAAATGCGTGAGGTGTGGGGCGATCGGATGTTTGCCGACCAAGAGGTCACTGACATGAAGAAAGCAGAGCTTGAAGGGGACAAGGACTGATCTCCGTCTCCCCGTGCATGACTTCGGCGATGACGGGCACATCCAGGAACTGCTCGAGCATGGCGCGGTTGGAGATGCTGGCGGTGTCGCGCTCGTCGGCCACCTGGTTGAGGATGATGCCGGCGCAGGTGAGGCCGCGGGCCTGGATGTTGCGGACGGTGAGGATGGTGTGGTTGAGCGCGCCGAGCCTGTTGTTCACCACCACGATCACGGGCAGGGCAAGATCCTGGGCGAAATCGGCCATGGTCTGCCTCGCGGTGAGCGGGACCTCCCAGCCGCCAGCGCCTTCGACGAGCACCGTGGGATGGCGCAGCGCGAGCCTGGCGAAGGCTTCCTTGATGGCTTCGACATGGATCGTCTTGTTTTCCAGCAGGGCCGCGACATGCGGTGCGGCGGGTGCCTTGAGGAAGACGGGGTTCACATCGTCCAGCGTCAGGGTGCCGTCCTGGCAGGCATGAAGGATGGCGGCGGCATCGGTGCGGTCACCGGCAGCCACGGGCTTGAAGCCCACGGCTTCAACGCCTTCGCGCCGCAGCGCCTCCAGCAGCAGGCAGGTGACGTAGGTCTTGCCGACGTTGGTGTCCGTTCCGGTGATGAAGCAATGCATTCAGGGCACTAGCAGCAGGGGAACGGCACGGCAAGCGATGATCAGGCCTACGGCCCCGTGACGTCCACGATGCCCGACAGAATCGGATTGGCCGCCGTGGCGGGGTTTCTCACCGTGTAGGTGAAAGCGCCAAGGGCTTCGTTCAAGCCGGGCACCGCCAGGCCATAGTAGGTGGCGGTGCTGTACACGTTGTTCTTCGAGTTCAGGGGATCAACGTAAAGCGTGAGCACGAAGGTGCCGTTGATGGCCCCGGTGGCGGTGTCGAGGGTCACGGTGACTGCGGAGGGGTTCAAAGCCTTGTCCGTGCTGATCGTGGCCGCGCCGTTGAGGGCGACGTTGAAAAGCTGGCTGAAGGGGGCGCTAATTCCGCCGTCGCTGACGGACAGCTTGGCATTGTTGGTTCCTGCTGCGAGGCCGATGTAGTACTGGCTCAGACCGGGGTTGGGCTGCACGTACCTTTTGCCCGTGCAAGTGAGGTCGTGCGAGGCGAAGCCTGCCTTGTAGGCGACCTGGGCCGTGGTGCTTTGCTTGTTCCAACTGAGTGTGCCGGTGACGTCCCTGCCGTTGATGTTGGGAGTGCCAAGCACCGAGCCATTGCCGCTGTACAGGGTGGCAAAGAGGGGCACGTCGCCATTGCCGCCCATGGTGCTGCTGGCGGTCACTGCGGTGCCGTCCGCCATGCGTAGGCTGGCGGAGACGGCGCCCAGGCCGGTCAAGGCCAGAGAGCCGGTGCTGTAACCGTGAGGGTAGGTCACATCGCTCAACTGACTGGTGCCTGGCGTGAACTCGCAGTTGAAGCTGCCGGTGATGGGCACCGGATTGGCCGGGTTCCAGGGGTTGCGGCGTCCGGAGGCACCCGCGCCGCCTGCATCGCCACTGAGTACATCGGTGTCGAGGGTGAGCGCCAGGCTGAGCGTGGGATTGCTGCCGGACCTGAGCGTGGCGTTGAGGGCGGCGCTGGTGCTGCCGGTGGTGGTTGCGAGCGCGGTGTTCACCGGGTAGGTGATGGTGCC
>CAINXC010000754.1 GCA_903854655.1 uncultured Verrucomicrobiota bacterium
ACCACAGCAGCCCTCTTTGCCATCGCCGTCACTGCTCATGCCCAGGACGCCACCAAGAAGGAGATCAAAGTGGACCTCGTTGACATGAAGGTGGAGCAGCAGTTCACACCGCAGATCACCGCCGTGAACGTGGTGGACAAGCGCTGGACCCCCAAGGTGTGGCTGGAAGCCCAGTTGAACTTCAAATCGACCATCGCCACCGCGCTGGGCGGGCGCCTGGGCACCTGCCCCGCCATCGAAGTGAAGTATTTCATCGGCCTCTCCGGCGTGAAGCCGAAGGAAGGCAAGCCTGTGATTCTTACCGGCACCATCACCTACAAGGACGTGCCCAACGGTGATGTGCATGCGCTCGCCTATGTGACGCCTGCCGAACTCAAGCGCCTGCTGCAGAAAGAAAACGGCGGCAAGGGCGATGTGTCGGCCTGGGCGGTGGAGATCAGCGCTGGCGGCACCATCGTGGGCGGCAAGTCCAGCGGTGGCAAGTGGTGGGAGCCTGCGGAAAAGTTCTCCTACGAAGAGGTGATCGTTCCCAAGGAGAAGACGCCGTTTGCCCCGTTCTGGGGTGATTTCGACCTCGCCACGTCCAGCAAGTAGCAACGTGGCAGGATTGAATCGAACGTTCATAACGCATCAGGCATTTACCCATCGCGCGCATGGCAGACAGCAATAATTTGGCGGTACTCAGTGTTGGCTCCCAGAGAGTCGGGGGGGCGGTGTTTGCAAAAACATCCAAGGGCGACCTTCTCCTGAAGAGGTATCAGTTTGCGGAAATGGCGGGCGATCCCACCGTGGATGCCGCCCGTCTCGGGCAGTTGAAGGTGGCGGTCACCGAGATTGCCGGAAACCTTCATTTGAAGGGCCTTCAGGCGTGGTATTCCGTGGCCGGTCATGCCGTGTTCACCCGGTTTGTGAAGCTTCCGCCGGTGTCGGACGACAAGGTCGTGCAGATCATCGGCCTGGAGGCCCGCCAGAACGTGCCTTTCCCGCTCAATGAAGTGGCCTGGGACTATGAGTTCGTGGGCGGAGACCAGTCCATAGGCGAGCGTGAAGCGGTGCTGGTGGCGATGAAGTCCGATGCTCTTAATGAGATCAACGACATCACGACCGGGGCGGGCATCAAGACCGCCGGTGTGGATCTCGCCCCGATGGCGGTTTTCAACGCCTTCCGTTACAGCTACCCGGAAGTCGATGAGTGCGCGGTGATCGTTGATCTGGGCGCGCGCTCGACCAACCTGATTTTTGTGGAGGGCGAGCGCATGTTCACCCGCAACCTCCTGGTGGGCGGCGCCTCGGTGACGGGCGCTGTGGCCAAGGAGTTCAATCTCGGCTTCGGCGATGCGGAGCAGCAGAAACGTGCGCACGGTTTCGTGGCGCTGGGCGGCACCGTGGAAGATCACGCTGATCCCGCGCTGGCGGCGCTTTCGAAGGTCATCCGCAACAGCATGACACGCCTGCATGGCGAAGTGCTGCGCACGATCAACTACTACCGCAGCCAGCAGGGCGGAAGCGCGCCACAGCGTATCTTCCTGTGCGGCGGAGGCGCCCAGATGGGCTACGTGGCGGAGTTCTTCCAGGAGAAGTTCAAGCTTCCCGTGGAGATTTTCAATCCCCTGCGCGGTGTCCAGCTCGATCGCGGCGTCAATGCCGAGGCCGCCGGGCAGGATGCTCATTCCATGGCCGAGCTGGTGGGCCTGGCCCTGCGTGGCGCAGGGGCCACGCCGATGGAAATTGAACTCGTGCCGGAGGTTGTGGCGCAGGCTCGTGATGCAGCAAGGCGTGCGCCTCTGCTGATTGTCGCGGCCCTGTGCGTCTGGGCAATGCTGGGCGCTTCCATCGTCTACTTCCAGAAGGCCGACGAGGCGGTGAAGAAGACCCTGACCAAGCTGCAGAAAAAGGGTGACGATCTGACCGGCTACGCCACGGATCTCAACGGCCTGGACAAAACGCTGGATGATTTGAAAGCGCAGGCGGAGCAGCTTCAACTGGCGGTCAACGAGCGTGCCTACTGGGTGCAGCTTCTGAACGAGCTGAACCAGAAGTACGAGAATGATCTGATCTGGCTCACTCTGGTCGAGCCGCTGAAGAATGGCGCCACCATCACGCCCGAATTGTTCGGGAATTCCGCCGCCGCGCAGACGGGAGCCACAGGTGCGACACCTTCCTCGCTGTTTCCGATGCCGCAGACCCCGAGCACAACCACGACGGGCGGCGAACCAAGCGGCCCCGCCCCTGCGCAGGCCGACAAGATGGACCTGCGCCTGCTCGGCCTGTATCGCAAGAACGACGAAGGGCAGGAGGTGGTCTACCGGTTTGCGAAGTCCCTGGCGAATTCCAAGTTCTTTGCGGCTGAAAACATTGCCGAAAAACTCAACGACTACGTGAAGGCGGAAGCGGTGGCGGTTGGAGAAGACCGTTTCGCCTACAAATTCGAAATCCGGCTTCCCCTGAAGGAGCTCATGCAATTTAAAAAGTAATGGACTGGATACGTGCAAACAAATCTCTGGCCGCCATCCTGGGCGTGGCCATTGCTGGAGCTGTGGGGCTCGGCATCTGCCTGGTGCTGACCTACAACGGCTACAGCGACTCCCTCGACTCGCTGGAATCCCTGTCGAAGAAAATTGTCAACATGGAGAAGGCCAAGCTCTATCCCAACGAGGAGAACTTGCAGGCGAAGGAGGACAAGGTGTCCGCCTATGAGGACGAGGTGGGCAAGCTTGGTGCGGTGTTGTTGAACCTGCAGAAAGATGTCACCACCAAGCCCATCACGGACACGGACTTCCAGGGCAAGCTGAAGCAGCGCATCGTTGAATTCCGCGAGAAGGCCGAAACCTCCAGGACCGCCCTCCCCAAGGAGTTTGCCTTCGCCTTTGACTCCTACACCCGCAGCCTGCCGACGCAGGCGGCCACTCAGGATCTCAACGATTACCTGGATGGCGTGGACGCCATCGTCACCGCCGCTCTCGACGCCGGGGTCAGCCGCATTGACTCGCTGCAGCGGACCGAGCTCGCGGTTGAAAAGGACGCCTCAAAGGCCCGCAAACGTGAGGCTGCAAAGCCCGCCCCGGCTCCTCCTGCCAAGAGCAAGAAGAAGCCCGGCAAGAAGGGGGCCAAGGAGCCCAAGGCGGCCAAGGCGCCGGTGGAAATCACCAAGGTGGTGGAGAAGCGCACCGTGACCCTGGACGTCACCGCCGACCAGGCTCCTCTCCAGGCCCTCCTCAACACGCTGGCCAGCGCCACCCTGATGAAGCACTTCACCGTGCTGAGAGTCGCGCGCATCGAGAACGAAAAACTGGAGGGCCCGCTCACCAATGGCAAGCCCAAGAACTCCCCTCCCGGATATGACCAGCAGAACAGGGACGGGCTGATTAAATCGGTGGCAGTCGACCCCCCGCCGCCCGATGGCGCTGCCGACAAGGATAAAGACAAGGACAATAGCAAGGCGGAGGCGATCCCGGTGGTCAAGCCAGAACCTCCAGACGCGCAAAAGGTCCTGGGTGGTGAAATGCTCAAAGCCCACCTCGAAATCGATCTGATCCGCTTCCTGGAGCCTGACTCTGGCGCGAGCTCTTCCGGCTCCGCCCAATAAATTTCACCCTGGCGACATCCCCATTACGTCCCGATCATGGCCAATAAAGAGGCAAAATACGACAAGGTGCTGTTGACCCTGGCCGCAATCGCGGCGCTGGGAGTCAGCGGCACGCTCTACGCTTTCAAGGCGGGCTTCGCCGAGAAGCTTGTGCAACCCAGGGTGACCCCAAAGGCCGATTTTGGCATCATTCCCCAGGAAGAGGTGACGGCGGCCATCAAGAACCTGCAGCAGCCCTTTGAGTGGACGGCGCCGATCCGGCAGAACAAGCCTGTCCCTCTCAACAAATCCGTGACGGTGGTGAAGAAGGGCCTGGAATTGTTCGACCTGTTCGTCGAGAACCCGCCGCTGCGCCCCCCGATGACCAACAAGTTCCTGCGGGACCACGACCTGGAGTACTTGTCGCCCAACGTGGGCGACCTTGATCCCGACGGGGACGGGTTCACCAATCTGGAGGAGTTCAACGCGGGCACCAATCCCAAGGATCCCAAATCCCATCCTCCTGTCACGAACCACCTGTACTTCAAGGAGAGGATTCAGCACAATTACATCCTGGTGCTGCAAAGTTCCTCAATGCCGCTTCAGGTCAAGCGCACGGAGCCCACACCCGCCGGATCGGTGTTCATCGAGACCCTGCCAAAGGACTTCGGTTTCGAGAAAAACGCCACCACCCAGCGTTTCAACGCCGAGAAGTTTGAGAACAAGATCGTCAAGGATGAAAACACTGGAGCCGAGAAGGATCTCTCAGAGCTGACAGTGGTCGATACGGCGACCAAGCAAAAACTTGTTTTGGTTTACAAAGTGCCGAACAACCTGGCGGAATTCCAGGTGAACCTCGAGTTCTGGGACAAGACCATTCAACCCCTCACCGGCATCAAAAAGGGTGAGAGCTTCCGCCTTCCGAACGTGGGTTCGACCTTCAAACTGCTCGAAATTCAAGAAGACAGTGCCACTGTCGGTGAGTTGAAAGAAGATCAGTCCGTTGGCAGAACGTTCGTTGTCAACAAACGTCCATGACAAAAAAATGCAGTTGGGGAAATTTAGTTTTCGCCAAAGTACCGGGTTTTCTGCTATTAACCGTCCCGTCCCGTCACCGTAATATCTCCCGCAGCATCTCTCTATGACACGACTCCAAGGGCTTGTGCGCCAAACCTACATCGCCCTGTTCACAGCAGCATTGGCCTCATCTGTTTCCCTCCCGACCCAGGCGGGTTCGGGTGGCGCGTCCGGGCAGTCTGGTATTGCCGACCGCGAAATTGCGCGCCGCATGGCCCGCATGGAGGACGCCCGGCAGGCCATCGAAAAGGGTGACAAGTCGTTTGCCGACGGGGATTATGAGGCGGCGCTGAACCAGTACAAGGGAGCCCTTGAGGCCATCCCCGTCGCCCCCGCGACACAGGAATGGCGTTCGCTGGCCGAGACGAAGTATGCTGACGCTTGTGTCGGACTGGCCCAGGACCGGGCCAAGACCGGTCGCTACAAGGAGGCCCGGGACTTGATCCAGGAGGCGCTGGACACCCATCCCGGCCATCGTGGCGCGCTGACGCTCAAGTCGCGTCTTGCAGACCCTGACCGTTACCCGCCCGCGCTGACGCCGGAGCATGTGAGAAAGGTGCAGGAGGTTGAACGCAACCTCCAGAAGGCCAACTCCTACAAGGACCTTGGCGACTATGACAATGCCCTGAAGGTGTACGAAGAAGCGCTTCGCACCGACCCTTACAACGTGGCGGCGCGGCGCGGCATGGAAAGCGTGGAGAAGCGGAAGAGCAACTACTACAATGCGGCGCGTGATCATCAGCGGGCACGCATGATTGGGGAGGTGGACAAGGCCTGGGAGGCCAGCGTGCCCGTGCAGGCGGCGGTGGTGAACCAGGAGCTGGGAGACACCAAGAAGGATTCCAGCATCGTTTTGAGCCAGAAAATGAAGAGCATTCGCTTCCCCCGCGTGCTTTTCTCCGGTGCGACCATTGAGGAGGCGGTGGAATTCCTTCGCGTGAAAAGCAAGGACATCGATCCCGACCATATCGGCGTGAACATCATTCTCAAGGCTGGCGACACTCCCGGGGGAGCCCAGATTTCCCTGGATTTGAAGGATGTGCCAATGCAGGAGGCGCTGCGTTACGTGACCGAGCTGGCTGGCATGAAGTTCAAGATCGAGCCCTACGCCGTCCTTGTGGTGCCGATCACTGAGAGCACGACGGAGATGATCACCCGCATTTACAAGGTGCCGCCGGATTTCCTGACCTTCTCTGGTGGCGGAGCTGATGCCGCAGCCCCTGCGGCCCCGGCCGATCCTTTTGCGAAGCCCGGTGCGGCGGCGGCGGACACTGGTGGTCCCAAGCTGCTGGTGAAGAAGTCTGCGAAGGAAATCCTGTCTGAGCAGGGCATTCCTTTCCCCGAAGGCGCTTCTGCAGTGTTCAATCCTGTGACCTCCCAGCTTGTGGTCAGGAACACGGCTCCTAACATCGACCTGGTGGAAACCTTCGTTGATTCGCAGACAACGCGCACGCCAAAGCAGATTTACATCACCACCAAGTTTGTGGAAGTGACCCAGAAGAATTCCGATCAGCTGGGCTTTGACTGGCTGCTTGGACCCTTCAGCGTTCCAGGCAGCAGCCGTATTTTTGGTTCGGGTGGTGCGGCAACCTCCGCCACCAGCAGCACCTTCCCGTTCGGCAACCCAGGTGCCGGCACGGGTTCCATCGGAACAAATTCCGTGACCAGCAGCTTGCGCACCGGCACCAATGCGATCACGCCGGACAGCATCGACGGTCTGCTCTCCGGCACTCCGGCCACTCCCACCAACGCTCCTGGCATCTTTGCCGTGAGCGGGGTGCTTACCGATCCCCAGTTCCAGGTTGTGATGAACGGGTTGAGCCAGAAGAAGGGCGTTGATTTGATGAGCGCCCCGAGCGTCACGACCAAGAGCGGTGTGCGTGCGAAGGTGGAAGTGATCCGCGAATTCCTGTATCCCACGGAATTCAATCCGCCGCAGATTCCACAGAACTTCGGCACGGCTCGTACAACCAGCCTGCTGAGCGGCTCGTCTTCTTCGGGCGGCTCGTTCCCGGTGACGCCCACAACGCCGACAGCCTTCCAGATGAAGCCCATCGGGGTGACGATGGAAGTGGATCCGACGGTGGGTTCCGACGCCTACACCATCGACCTTACCATGTCGCCCGAAGTGAATGAGTTTGAAGGCTTCGTCAACTATGGCAGCCCGATTCAGACGAGCAGCACGGACGCCCTGGGCAATCCCACGACCATCGTGCTGACCGAAAACAAGATCCCCCAGCCAGTGTTTTCCACTCGGAAACTGAGCACCTCGGTGACGGTGTGGGACGGCCAGACTGTGGCGATGGGCGGTTTGATTCGTGAGGACGTGCAGGATGTGGAGGACAAGGTGCCGCTGCTGGGTGACATCCCCTACGTTGGCCGTCTGTTCCAATCCAAGGCGGAAGACCACTTCAAACGCAACCTGATGGTGTTCGTCACCGCGAAGCTGATCGATCCATCCGGCCAGGCAATTCGCCAGCAGGTGGTGTCAACGGTGACCGAAGATTCCTCGGCTGACCAGAGTCACCCTGTGGGTCTGGGGGCTGGCATCCTGCCTCCGCCGCCTGCGGCCAACCGCTAGAATGGTGGTGGCAGCGGTTTGATTTTTCCGGGGCGGGCTCTTGAATGGAGCCCGCCCTTTTCGTTTGCGAGGGAGGGCGGGAGCAGGGTCGCCCATGAAATTCAGATTTCAAAGCGCCCGATCCGGCGCTAAATGGCGGGCGATGAAAAAGTGGATTGTCACGGGAGGAATTGGCACCGGAAAGTCAAGCTTTTGCCAGGCATTGAAACGGGCGTTGCCGGACCTGCAGTTGTTCTCCAGCGATGATGCTGTGCACCGTGCCTACGAGTCGCCGGCGGTCCGTTCCAGGATTGCCACAGCCCTTCGCATCAGCGGTGGAGGGGTGGGGGATCCCGCCGCGTTTCGGTCCCAGGTGCGCGAGGTGGTGGTGGCGGATCCGGCGGCACGGGAACGGCTGGAAGGAATCCTGCACCCGCACGTGTGGGAGGAACTGGCGGAGGTGCAAAAGGCGGCGAGCGGAGCGGGGGTCAAGGTTTTGGTTGCGGAAGTGCCACTCTACTATGAGACTGGGCGGGCCGTTGTGGCGGACAAGATTATTGTGTTGGCCGCCAGCCAGGCTGTTCAGTTGAATCGAGTGCGAGCCAGACCGGGTGTGAATGAAGCCACCGCGCTGGCGTTGCTGAAGATGCAACTGCCCCTTCATGAGAAGGTGGCGCTGGCAGACATGGCAGTGTGGAACGACGGAAGTTTGGGTGCGCTTGAACAGGTGGCCATCACTTTGCTGAAACAGGTTGAAACGAGTTAATTGACATCATGGTAGAAACGATCCATTCCCCTAACGGCTCCGAGGAACAAGCGGATGAGTGGAGGGATGCCCCGGCGGCCAGTCCGCCTGCCGCCCCTGCGGAGGCAGAAACTCCGGCCCAGGCCGCCGTCGAGACCTCTCCTGCCCAGGAGAAGAACGAGCCCAGCGTGTTCCCTGAGGAGCTTTCCATCAACGAGCTGCAGGCTTTGAGCCCGGCGGGGCTGCTGGCCCTTGCCGAGACGGTGGGCTGGCGCACCAATGCGAGCCGGAACAAGCACCAGCAGATTTTTGACCTGATGGCATGGATCGGGTCCCACGGCACCCGGCTCAAGGTGGAGGGGGTGCTGGAGCTTGGACCCGAGGGCTTTGGCCTGATCCGGTATCCGCGCTACAGCTTCATGCCGTTGCCCGAGGATGTGTTTGTGCCGTCGTTCGTCATCCGCAAATTCAACCTTCGCTGCGGGCACCAGGTTTCCGGCTACGCCAAGGCGCCGAAGGACAAGGAGAAGTACGCGGCGGTTGATCGCATCGTCGCGGTGGAGGGCGTGCCGGTGGAGCAGTGGGAGGCACCCGGGCCGTTTGACAAACTGACGGCGCTGTTCCCCTCCCAACGCATCATTTTGGAAACCGCGAAGGATCCGTCCGTCACGTCCCGGGTGGTGGATCTGGTGGCGCCGCTGGGCAAGGGACAGCGCGCGTTGATCGTGGCGTCGCCCCGTTCGGGCAAGACGATGGTGCTCAAGGAGATCGCCAGGTCGATCATCGTCAATCATCGTGAGATCTCGCTGATCGTTCTGCTGCTGGACGAGCGCCCGGAAGAAGTCACGGACTTCGAAGAGACCGTGGCGGGCTGCGAAATCTACAGCTCCACCTTCGATGAAAGCCCCAAGCGCCACACGCAGGTGGCGGAGCTCGTCTCCGAGCGTGCCAAACGGCTCGTGGAGCAGCGCAAGGACGTGGTGATTCTGCTGGACAGCATCACGCGGCTTTCGCGCGGTTACAATGCGCTGACCGGCGGCAAGGGGCGCACGATGTCCGGCGGGATGGACGCGAAGGCCATGATCAAGCCCAAGAAGTTTTTCGGGGCCGCCCGCAACGTGGAGGAAGGCGGCAGCCTGACGATCATCGCCACCGCGCTGGTGGAGACGGAAAGCCGCATGGACGACCTGATCTTTGAAGAATTCAAAGGCACGGGCAACATGGAGATCAATCTCGACCGTGAGATGGCGGAGCGGCGCATCTACCCCGCGATCCACGTGACCAAATCGGGCACGAGACGAGATGACCTGCTGTACCATCCGGATGAGTTCAAACGCATCGGCATGATCAGGCGCCAGCTTGCGAGCGTGCCCGCCATCGAGGCGCTGGAATCCTTGATCCGCAACATTCAGCGGACCAAGAGCAATGCGGAACTCCTGCTTTCGGGCCTGAAATGAGCGTCCAAACCAGTGAGAAGCCCGGTCTGGCGGAGCCCGGCACAGTCGTCCCCCCGGGGGTGAGCTATGTGGATACGCCGGAGAAGCTGCAGATGCTCGTCAGCCGCGTGCTGGCGGTGGCTGCGAAAAGCCCCCAGTTCCGAAGCTGCCTCGACACCGAGGCGGACAGCCTGCACCATTATCAGGAAAAGCTGTGCCTGATTCAGCTCGCGTTTGGCGATGAATACGCGCTGATCGACCCTCTGGCCGTGGAAGACATGGCGCCGCTCATTGCCGCGCTGGACCAGGGCGAGGTCTGGTTCCATGGGGCGGATTATGACCTGACCTTGCTGCGCCGCACCTATGGCTGGGTGCCGGCACGGGTCAGGGACACGCAGATTGCGGCGCGCCTCACGGGCAGCCGTCAGTTCGGGCTGGCGGCGCTGGTCGAGAATTTTTTCCAGCAGACGCTGTCCAAGGCTTCGCAAAAAGCGGACTGGAGCCGGCGGCCGCTTTCATCGACGATGCTGCACTACGCGGTGGATGATGTGCGCTACCTGCTGCCGCTGGCCGATCTGCTGCTGGATCTGCTGGCCGGCAAGAGCCGCAAGGACTGGTTTGTGCAGTCCTGTGAAGCGCTGTGCAACGGTGTGACGGGACGCTCCACGGAGCCAAAGGAACACCCCTGGAAAGTGCAGGGCTCCGGCCGCCTGCAACCACGTGGCCTGGCCCTGCTCAAAGCCCTTTGGGAATGGCGCGAGACGATCGCCCAGGAGCGCGACGTGCCGTGCTTCAGAATCATGTCCAACAAGCAGCTCATGGATGTGGCGCTGGCCTTTGACCATGGGCAGAGCCTGTCGCCGCCCGCCGGCTGGAGGCCGCGCTGGAAGAAGGAGTACACCGATGTGCATGAGGCCGTGCTGGCCTCTGATCCGTCCGCGTGGCCTGCCCGCGTGCGGCTGCAATCCGGACGCATGTCTGACCAGGCGCGGGAGCAACTGGACAAGTTGTGCGGCGCCCGCGAAAAGGCGGCGCAGACGCTGGATTTGGAGCCCTCGCTGCTGGGTTCCCGGGGCACGCTCGAACAGGTCGTGGCCCGCGCTGAGGGCATCGAGGAATTGATGCTGTGGCAGCGTGAGGTGATGGCCGGCCCGCTCGGGGAAGCCCGTGCGGCCCTGGGCTTTTGAGCAGCGCGCCCCTGTCTCCGGGCATGAAAAAGGCGGAGCCTTGAAGGGCTCCGCCAGTCACATTTGCGAGGAGAAGCGGCTTACGCGTTGGTTTTGCGCTCCACGTTGAGCCCCATCTTGCGATAAAGTGTCGCGATGCTGATGCTCAGCATGCTGGCGGTCTTTTCGCGCGAGCCGTTGTTGTATTTCAGCGTCTCTTGAATGAACAGCCTTTCCTGGGCGCGGATGAAGTCATCCAGAGGCGAGCCAATGGGGAGCTGGATCTTGCTGCCGCCCGAGGCGGGGCTGGGCACCTCGATCTGCTGGCTGACCTTGCTGGGCAGGTCCGAAGGGCGGATGCGATCCCCTTCGCACAGGGCGCAGGCCCGCTCCACGGCATTGCGCAGTTCCGAAATGTTGCCTGGCCAGGCGTACTTCTCCAGGAACTCCAGGGCATAGGCGTCGATGGCCTTGGCAGGCTGCTCGCTGCGCTCCGCGAGGTCCCGCAAGAAGTGCTCCACCAAGGGGCGGATGTCTTCGCGGCGCTGGCGCAGGGAGGGGATCTTCACCGGCACGACCGAGATCTTGTAGTACAGGTCCTCCCTGAACCTGCCGGAGGAGGCGGCGTCATCCAACGGAATGGTGGTGGAGGTGATGAGGCGGAAGCTGGGGGCTGCAGCGCCGTTGCCGGCCCAGGTGCCGCGCTTGTTCTGGACTTCATCAAGGAAGGTGTTGAGCTGGGCCTGGATGCGGGCCGGCAGTTGATGGACTTCCGCGAGGTGCACCGTGCCGCCGCCGGCGCGCTGGAAGATGCCGGCTCCGCCGGAGCCAAACAGCTCGGCTTCCAGCACATCCTCAGGCAGCGCGCTGCATTGCAGTTCCTTGAAAGGGGCGGCGTTGCGGCGGCTGGCTTCGTGGACGGCGCGGGCCACCATGTGCTTGCCCACGCCAAACTCCCCTTCAATGAGGATCGGGCTTTCGCTGTCGGCAACACGGCGGACCAGTTCGAAGATCTTTTGAATCGCCTCGCTGTGGCCGATGAGCTTGGAGGCGCTGCCGGAGCGCAGGGAAGGCTGGGTGGCCGGGGCGGGCGAACCTGGCTGGCCACGGCGTGCAAGTGCGTGGTTGACGGTTTTGATCAGGTCCCCCAGGTCAAAGGGCTTGGTCAGATAGTCAAAGGCTCCCAGCCGCATGGCTTCCACCGCTGTCTCCACGCTGCCGTGCCCGGTGACCATGATCACGGCGGAGTCAGGCGACTCCTCGCGGCAGGTTTTCACAATGTCCAGGCCGCTGACATCACCGATCCTCAGATCCACGATGACCAGTTCAGGATGGTGATTGCGTACGGCCGTGAGGCCTTCAGCCCCAGTGAGGCAGGGCACCACTTGGTGGCCCACGGACTTGCAGAGCTTGCTCATGAGCTCCAAAATGGAGCTTTCGTCATCTATGATAACCACTTTCGCCATAGTATTTTCAGAAGGTGAGATTCATTCCTGATTGTCAGGAACGGTAAAATAAATAATCTCTGTGGTCAAATTGAAATTTCAGACTCCCGAACCTTTCGAAACTGAGAATGAAGGCGTTGCTTCCAAGGGATTGGGTTGCATTTTATGCTGGAAATTCAAAAGGTGGACGTATTGGCGTTTTTATTGATCATTACCTCTCATTTCAATATAGACCTCTCTTTTCCTTCCGACCTCCGACGATGAAAACGCATTTTTCTCTTCCCCTGTTTGGCGTGTGTGCGCTGCTCTCCCTGGGAACCCCGTCAGGGCTTTTGGGAAGCGATCCGACCCCACAGGCAGACACGAGTCAGCCAAGCCCGGCTTCTGGGATGGGTCTTGCCGCCCTGCCCACGAGTGGCAGCGCCTTGCAGCAGGCGGTGACCACCGTGCCCGCTCCTGAGGCCTGGCGCATCAGCGCTGGCTATCAATGGCGGCAGATGGGCTCGCTGGGCTGGCGGCCGGGCAGCCTGGCTGCGCATGCGGGCCTGCCCTCGCTGGTGGGGCGCGCGGGGCATAGCAGCAGCGATTTCAGCATTCCCTCGCTGGGCATTGGTGATCATTTTTACAGCGACGGCTATGTGCGCCCGGATGCCGGCTCGGCCCACACAGGAACGACCCAGTTCTGGGGCTACAGCAGCAATTCGCAGTTCGACAGCGCCGACTTCTTTGTTGCCTTCCATGCCAATCTTAACAGCAGCCAGTCAATGACCACGGTCAGCGGTTCATCCGGCACGGGGCCGGGATGGTCCTCAGAGCTGGAGAGCTCTGGCATCTTCACCAGTGTGGAATCGCCGGAGTTGTATGCCTTTGCGTTCGGTAAGGGCAGCGTGAGCCTGAGTCTGGAGGGTGGCTACTCTTTTGCGCAAGACGACACCTCCCGGTTTGCTGGAAACGTGTTCCAAGATCTGCAACGCAGCATCACTGTGACCACGCTGACCAACCATGGCTTTCTCACAGATGACTACAGCACCAACGGCATGAAGGTTCCGGGTGCTCCGTACTCAGGCACGCTGACGGGAGGAGGACCGCAGATTGATGCCGCGCCGTTGCCGCTGGCGCGCACCATCACACCCGGCACCGGTGCCCAGACCACAAGCACGAGTTCTTTGACGGCGCTGCTTCACAGCGATGCGGTGGAGGGTTTCAGCCTCGACCTGCATACTTTCTCACTCGGGCCGAAGCTTGCAGCCGAACTGGAGGGGGTGAGGCTGGGGCTGGGCACGGGACTGGCCCTGAATGTGGCGAGCTGGGAGGCAAACAGCCTGGAAACCCTTTACGCGAGCCAGAATGGCGGCAGCCGCGCGGTCTATGAATGGACGCGGCACGCTTCCGGCACTGATGTGCTGGCGGGCTTCTACCTGGAGAGCACATGTCAGATCAGTCTCTCACGCAACGTGGCTTTGTACGTTGCCTGCCGTTACGACTGGTCGAAGGGGATGACGGTGGGTGCCGGGCCTTCCAGTTTTCAGTTTGATCCTGGCGGGTGGTCTGTTTTGTCCGGCCTGACGGTGTCGTTTTAGCTCACAATTCAGCCTGGCGTGGTCGCCCGGGCAGGGGATGCCCACGCGTGTCTGTTGCGCTGGACGTCTTTCTTATATGTCAGCCCACATCCTCACGCCCGCTTCATCTCCAATCCCGTGAGCGTCCCGTTGCTCGTGCCGAACTTGTCGGTTTCGATGCCCAGTCGTTGCAGCATGCTCACGTAGAGGTTGCACAAGGGCGGCGGGTTGCTGGCGTCGAAGGGCAGGTGCTGGCCGTGCTGGAAGCCGCCGCCGGCGAGGAGGACGGGGAGGTTCCTGGTGGAGTGGCTGCTGCCGTCGCCGAGGTTGCTGCCGAGGAAGACGGTGGTGCGGTCGAGCAGGTTGGAGCCGCCTTCCTTGGACTGCTGGAGCTTGGCCAGGAGGTCGCGCACGGTTTTCATGGTCTCCACCTCGACGATCTTGAGCTGCGCGAGCTTGCCGGGGTCCTTGCCATGGTGTGACAAATCGTGATGACCGAGCGTCACGCCCTTGATGGGAGGGGCGAAGGTGGAGCCGGCGAGCATGATGGTGATGAGCCGGGTCGAATCCGTCTGGAGCGCAAGGTGGGTGAGATCAAACAGCAGCCGCGTGCGACCGATGAGGTCGGCGGCGTTGGGAATGTCCTTGGGCGGCTCGACGTTCACTTTGGGCTTGGGCTTCCTGGCCCAGCTTTCGTCGTTGACCATGCGCTGTTCCAGTTCACGCACGCTGGTGAGGTACTCGTCGAGTTTGTCGCGGTCCTCGCTGCCGAGGTCGGACCGCAGCGATCTGGCCTGATCACCCACATCATCAAGGATGCTGCGGCCGTCTTCGAGGCGGCGCATCTGGTCCTGGACCTCGTCGGCACGGCCTTCCAGGAACAGGCGGGCGAAGACTTTGGACGGCGAGTTGTCAGAAGGGATGAGCGCCCCAGTGCGTGTCCAAGAGAGGCCGCCGGAGCCTTCGCCGGACAAGGCAAGGCTGGGAAAGCGTGTCTGGGTGCCGATGTGGTCAGCGGCGAACTGGTCGAGCGAAATGGCATTGCGGAAGCCGGGCCGCCCCGCGCCAGGGACCCCCGTCAAAAAGCTGGCCGAGGCCTGGTGCGCGAAGCTTGAACCCATGCCGGCATGGGACAAGCCGGAGACGACCGTCATTTCGTCGCGGTAGTCCTTGAGGATCTCAAGGTAGGGTGAGAGCGCGTAGTCCCTGCCCGGCTCAGTGGGAAAGAAGTTGTTGGGATGCAGTCCAAGCGGCGCACAGATGCAGACCATGCGGCGCGGGGGATTGTTCTTGGTTCCTGGTTCTTGGTTCCTCGTTCCGGGTGCGTCTTCGGCAAAGGCGTCGAGCCAGGGCAACGCCAATGAAATGCCGGCGGAGCGGATGAAGGTGCGGCGTGGAATCTTCATAGGCGGTTACTTGCTCTGAAACATCGGGCTCTGCACGATCTCATGAATTAACGAACGGAAGCCATAGTTATTGTCACGGATGTGGCGGACGATGGCGTTGACCTGCGGCTTGTCCGCCTTCGACGGGGCCGCGCCTGTGGAATAGGCGAGAAGCTTTTCAGCGAGGGCACGGGCAAGCTGGTCCTTGTCTTCAAGGATGAGCTGCTTGTAGTCGTCGATGTTGTGGAAGCTGCGGCCATCGGGCAGCCTGTCGGCCGGGTCCACGGCGGGGCCGGGTTTCACGCGACGGCCTGAGGCGTCCTTTTCACCACCGTTGGTGAGTGCGCGGTAGTGATCGCGCCAGCCGCCGATGACGTCGAAACTTTCCAGCGCGAAGCCCGGCGGATCGATCTTGCTGTGGCAGCTGTTGCAGCTTTCGACCTTGCGATGCTTGGCGAGCTGATCGCGGATCGTGGTGGCGCCGCGAATGTCGGGCTCAATGGCCTCGACATCGGCGGGCGGTTTCGGCGGTGGTGTTCCCATAATGCGCGCCAGCACCCAGGAGCCGCGAATCACGGGGGAGGTGGTGGT
>CAINXC010000755.1 GCA_903854655.1 uncultured Verrucomicrobiota bacterium
CCGGGGTCCGACGCTACCGAAGGGCGGAGCCGTGCGCAGTGTGCCATCCCCGGTGACCGGCAGAATGACGACGGCGACCCCGGCCCCACTCGCCCTTCCCTCCACGCCCCCAGGCCGCTTCAGCGTGTTCATCCCGGAGAACGTGCTGGAAGGCTCGTTCAGGGGCCAGGCGGCGGTGTTCTTGAAATTCGAGCCGGCGAAAGGCGAGGCCAGCGACGGCTGCATCGCCGACTGGTTGAAAACCCAGGGCCTGAAGCCGGGCTCCATGCCGCTGATGCTCACCAGGAACGACCTCACGGCCTTCCTGAAGGCCATCGGCGGCCACAGCGCCGTTTTTGCCGGCAAACCCTCCTCCAGCCCCATCGACAACGGCCTGACGGTCGCGGAGGAGGTGATGCGCCTGCCGGTGCTGGCCAGGGAGATCAGTGGCGGCCCTGGCATCGCTTTGTCGCTCGACAGCGCCTCCATCAAGCCCGTGCTGCTCCTGGAACGGCAGGCGTGGCTGTTTTGCTCCGCCACCCGCTCCCTCTTTCCCACCCCGCTGCTGGAGGGCGAGGTGATGAAGTGCGTGGGCGATCTGTTCGCTGCGCAGCCTTCCGTGACCCGCCCCTTGTCCTGGCTGGTGATGAACCGGGTGGCGCTGGATGAATCGCTGCAACTGCGGCTGGAAGGCAGGTCGCTGTCGTCGCTGCACATCGCGCTGCTGCCCTGCGAGTTTGAACTCCAGCTCGAAGGCTCCATGCAGGTGGTGGAGGCGAAGCTCTTCACCCTCTACGGCGATCAGCGCTGGCTGGCCATGGACGGCACGCCCACGGAGGTGAACGGCGTGCGCTTCCCCTTGCAGGCGGAAGGCTCGGAGCTGCGCTTCTACGCGCGCAACATTGCCCGTGAGCAGGCGGCGGTGCAGCGCCTGGAGGACCTGGGCTTCACCATCGCCAGCCGCACCACCTGGCGCCTGCAGGGCGCGGTCAAGGTGGCGCGTTTCCACGCCTCCGAACTGCCGCGCCTGAAGCAGGTCTTCACCATCACCGAAGGCGAGCGCTGGCGCACCGCCACGCGCGGCCTGTTCCGCATCACGCCCAAGGTGCTGGAATCTGCGGGCGAGGAGCACAAGCAGGGCAACGACTGGCTCTCGCTCGACATCGCCTACGAGGCCCCGGACGGCTTCCGCATCTCGCGCACTGAAGTCCTGCAAATGATTCGAAGCGGACGCGGCGGCATGACCCGCGAGGGCAAGCGCTACGTCATTGACGAAGAAGCCTGTGCGGACTTCGAGGAAAACCTGCGCGATCTCGACAGCACGCTCACCACCACCGGCGTGAAGGTGCGGGCCGACAAAGCGCAGTTCCTGCTCGCGAATGACGACCTCCAATTTGCCGAACGCCAGGCCGCCAGCTTCCAAAGCGAGGACTGGGTCAAGGCGCAGCTCCCCGATCTCGCCACCCTGCTGCGGCCCTACCAGATCGAAGGCATCCGCTGGCTGGAAGCCGCCGCACGCGGCTACAAAGCCGGGCTGCTGGCGGATGACATGGGGCTGGGCAAGACCTTGCAGGCCATCGCCCTGATACGCCTGCTGGGCATTGGCAAAACCGGCGCGCCCGCGCTGGTCGTCTGCCCCAAGTCGCTGATCGGCAACTGGGAGCGCGAGTTTGAGCGCTTCGCCCCCGGCCTGCGTGTCCTGGCGCTGCATGGCACGGACCGCAAGGAGGCTTTCGCCCGCATCGGCCAGCACGACGCTGTCATCACCACCTATCAGCTCATCGTGCGTGATCTCACGGAGTACCGCAAGACCGAGTTCGCCGCCGTGGTGCTGGACGAGGCCAGCTACATCCGCAATCCGGACACCGAAGCTGCCAAGGCCGTGCGCCAGATCCGTGCGCTGCGGCGCTTCGCGCTCACCGGCACCCCGCTGGAGAACGGCGTGCGCGATCTTTGGAGCATCTGCCACTTCATGATGCCCGGCTACCTGGGCAGCCGCGACAATTTCAAGGAGCGCTTCGAGACGCCGCTCAACACCGGCGCGGCCACGCCCGAGGGCCGCAAGGTCGCCGAACGCCTGCGCAAGCTGGTGCGCCCGCTGTTCCTGCGCCGCACCAAGCGCGAGGTGCTGAAGGACCTGCCGGAGAAGATCGAGCAGGTGCTCTGGTGCGACCTCAGCAGCGCGCAAAACGAAGTCTATCGCCGCCTGCTCGAAGAGGGCCTGGCCGAAATCCGCGACGCGCGCAGGCGCAGCGGTGGCAAGGGCACCAAGATGACCATGTTCACCGTGCTGCTGCGGCTGCGCCAGGTGTGCTGCGACCTGCGCCTCACCGGCGTGGCGGGCGAGGCCCTGAAGGGACTGGATGACGAGGACTTGTCCGGCAAGCTCACCGTCTGGCGCGACCGCCTGCATGAGATCATCGAGGGTGGCGGCAAAGTGATTGTGTTCAGCCAGTTCGTGAAATTCCTGCACCTGCTGCGCGACGAGCTGGACGCCGCACAGACGCCCTACTGCTACCTCGACGGCCAGAGCAACGACCGCAGCGCGCAGGTGGACCGCTTCCAGCAGGAGCCTGCGCGCAAGGTCTTCCTCATCAGCCTGAAAGCCGGCGGCTACGGGCTCAACCTCACCGCCGCCGATCACGTGATGCTCATGGACCCGTGGTGGAATCCCGCCGTGGAAGCCCAGGCCATCGACCGCGCCCACCGTTTCGGCCAGGAGCGCGTGGTCACGGCATTGCGGTTGGTCACTCGCGGCACCGTCGAGGAGAAAATACTGAAGCTGCAAGCCCAGAAGCGCGGCCTGATCGAAGCCGCCCTGGACGAATCCGCGCCGCTGATGACCGGGCTCACCGAGGAGGACCTGGAAGGGGTTTTGGCGATGTAGGAGTGACGGGAGCAATGCACTTCGACCATCGCTTACCGGCTCTTGAACTGCTCGTCATACTGACGCTGAAGCTCCTGATACCGGCGCTCCAGTTCCGCCACCTCAACTCCCGCAAGGTCCTCGTCACTCGAAACGGCCAAACCCATGATGCCTTGGAGACATCTCAGCATGCCCACCGCTTTCCCTCGGGCCTCTCCTTTGGCCTCTCCTTTGGCCTCTCCCTGGGCTTCTCCTTTGGCGATGAGTGTTTCGGCGATGGACATGGTGACCTCCTTCAATGGGGAATCGTTTTTGAGCGTATGGGCAATTCCTTCCAGGTCAAGGCTTGAGTCGGCGTACCAGGCGTAGAGCAGGCTGGCGATCAGCAGGTCCGATGGCGGCAGCTCCTGCCTGTCGAGCCAGACAAAGAACTCGGCCAGTTGCTTTTGCCGCAGTTGCCTCATGAGCTCCAGCACCACCCGGTTCACGGCGTCCCTCTCCTCGTCCGCCGCATGATACTGCGAGAGATCCAGCAGCAGATGGCGAAACTTGGGCAGGTAGGGCAGCAAAATCTCCCGCAGTTCCTCGGGCAGCTCGAAGAGGTCTTCAAAGCAGGTCGATACCGTCCAGCGCTCCGGCCCCTGATGCAGCAACAGGGGCAGCACTGGAGGCAGAGGCAGGCCATGAGTTTCCTCATGCTTGCGCAGAATCTCATGCACATACCCGTTCAAGCGCAGCGGCATCCGGCCATCCACGGTGGTCTGATGCTCAAAGAGCAGGTAGAGCCGCAGAGGCGTGGCCCCGGCTTGAACTGAAAAGAGCAGGTCGGAGTGGGTTTGCTTGAGCGACTGCTTCACGAAGGAGCCGGGCATGAGTTCCAAGGTGGCCCAGTCAACGAGCGGCACCAAAGCCGCCGGGAGATGTTCCTGGAAGAACAGGGCGGCCCGGCCAGGATCAGAGAAGGCCTTCTTGAAATAGGAATCATGGGAGTAAGGGACCAGTTCACGATCAAAGTCTTCCATGGCGTCCATCCTCCAAACACTTCAAACTGCGTGCAAGCTCAAACCCAAAGCGCAGCCTGATCAAACCAGCACCGCTACAAACTCTCAATCAGCGTCTCGCCCTCGCCCGTCCTGAACCTCGCATTCCACACGTAGCGCTGGAACAGCACCTTGATGGAAGCCGTCATTGGCACGGCCAGGATCGCGCCCAGCAGGCCGCCCATGACCAATGACCAGAGGAACACGGACATGATGACCGTCATCGGATGCAGGCCCACGCTTTCACCGACGATCTTGGGCGTGACGAACAGCCCGTCGATCTGCTGCACGGTGGCGAAGATCGCCAGCACGATCAGCGGAAACACCCAGCCGGGCCAGGTCCCTGGGATCAACCAGCTTCCGCCTTGCACAGAAGCGATGAGCACCGCCGGGATCATGCACAGAATGATGCCCAGGTACGGAATCATGCCCAGCACACAGAGGGACAGGCCGATGAGCCAGCCGAACTTCAGCCCCACGATCACAAGCCCGCAGCCCGTGGCCACGCCGTTGATCAGGCTCACCACCAACTGGCCGCGAAAGAAGGCGATGAGGTAGCGGTTGATCTCGGTGATCGTCTCCACCACCTCGTCCTTGAAGCGCGAGGCGCGCAGCGGCACAAAGTCCGACCAGCGGCTGGCAATGACCGCGCTTTCGGTGAGGAAATAGTACAGGTACAGCGGCACGATCACCAGGCTGAGCAGGAAGCCGAACACGCCCAGGAAGCCCCCCAGGCTGCGGCGAAGGAAGCTCCCGATGGCGGGTGCAATGCTGGTCAGGGCCTCCTTGATCCAGTCGCCGTTGAGCGGGTTGTTGGGATCAAAGCCGTCATCCGTCGGCTTCGCCGCCGGGGCTGTCACACTTGCGAGCGCTGGCGCG
Source organism: uncultured Verrucomicrobiota bacterium (assembly GCA_903854655.1). Lineage (GTDB taxonomy): Bacteria > Verrucomicrobiota > Verrucomicrobiia > Verrucomicrobiales > Verrucomicrobiaceae > CAINXC01. Next base: position 4,765 of record CAINXC010000755.1, read on the forward strand.
GCAATGGCCGGAGCGGCTTCATCTTTCTTCGGCGCAGCGGCGAGGAAATCGAGCACCTCGATGTGATAGTCATTTTTTAACTTTGCATGCCACTTGTTCACCCAGTCCACCACCTGGGTCTGGGTCTTCTCGGCGTAGCCCGGTGCTTCCTTGACGAATTCAGTCCCCTGCCGCAGCAGCGTGGGCACGATCAGGAACAAAATGCCGCCGAACACCAGGCTGGCCACGCTGAACACCAGCAGCACCGCGCGCTGGCGCTTGATGCCCCAGTGCACCAGTCGGATCACCAGCGGCTCCAGCAGGTAGGCCAGCACCCCCGCCACCGCGAACGGGATCAGGATCGGCTGCAAAAAGGCGATGATCTGCGTGCCCAAATAGATGACCCCCACCGCGATGGCTGCCGTGACGGTGATCGACAGCGCCGCCACCGCCGTCCATAGGGCGCTCAGGTGGAAGGTGGAGGGGAGGTTTCGCATGTCTGCTCAGAAAAGTGTGGCGATGATAGCCGGGGATCCGCGCTTGGGAATCACGGATTTTTGGGGTCGGTCCATCCGGCACTATTCTTCACACCTTCGCCACCCCTTCCAGCCACATCTCGACCAGCCGCGACCAGTCCACATGTGACATGGCCGATAATCCAGCCCCTCACGGCCGTTATTTTCGCAATAAGTGGCGAGACTGGCCTCAAGGCGGGTGGGGCGGGCTGTCCCTAGCCCGCCGCCTTGGGCCGCCCACTCTCGAAAAGGGTGAAATAGCAAACGAAGCCCTGCGGCCTGCATCGACGGCGCTGTGGGGACACATCGCCCTGCCTGGCGCGGGGCACGGCCAGCAAGGAAATCGTTCAACGAACTTGCCTCACCGCACATCAAATGCCCCCACGGCAAGAATCATGCTCCCATCCTCGTACCATCCCCAGTCATGGCCCGCTCTCATCGAATCATCAGCCGCCTTATGACCGCCCTCGTTTGGTGCGGAGGCATGTCCGCGTGGGCTGCTGAGTCCCCGTCGCCGCAGGCCCTCGAATTTTTCGAAAAACAGGTGCGCCCGGTGCTGGCCAGCCGCTGCTACGAGTGCCACAGCGTGGCGAAGAAGGTGAAGGGCGGCCTGGCGCTGGACTCACGCGAAGGCACGCTCAAGGGTGGCGAGGACGGCAAGGTGCTGGTCGCGGGCGATCCGGAGAAAAGCAAGCTCATCGAGGCCGTGCGCTACCACAATCAGGACCTGCAGATGCCGCCGAAAAACGCCATGCCGCCGAGCGAGGTGAAGGTGCTGGAAGACTGGGTGAAAATGGGCGCGCCCGATCCGCGCGTGGGCGCCGTGGCCTCAGCAAAGCCCGGTCGCGTGATCGACATCAACGAAGGCCGCAAGTTCTGGTCCTTCACCCCCCTTTCCTCCCCGGTCGTGCCGAAGGTGGAGCACCCTGCCGCCAAGATCCAGAATCCCATCGACGCCTTCGTTCAGGCGAAGCTTGCGCAGAAGGGCCTCGCACCCGCGCCGCCTGCCGACAAGGCCACGCTCATCCGCCGCGCCACCTTTGACCTGACCGGCC
>CAINXC010000756.1 GCA_903854655.1 uncultured Verrucomicrobiota bacterium
ATGGGTTTCTTGCAGCGAACCGCCGCCCTGCGGTTCATCTCCATTCCGGACACCATCCCGGCAAGCATGAGCCAGTGCGACAGATTCTTCGTCTGCGTGAGAATACGTTCCACCGTTCCATGCAGATAGCAGATCGAAAGAGCGACCAAAATGCCGAAAGCGACATAGCCCATCAAGCATTTGCCATAATAAAGCCAGGCGCGTATGGCGCACCAAAGTGTGACTGCCTCAAAGATCAGGAACAACGACCAACCCGTCCACCCATTCTCCGCCAGCAGCAGCCAGTAGAGGCTTTCCGTCAGCGGATTGGCCCAGTAAAGTTCATCCACGATGGCAAAGCCACGCTCGGCATCCCATTCTTCCAATACAGCGCTGTATTTTGCTCCCAGCGGACGGCTGTTGGCGAGGCCATAGTTATTCCAGCCGATGCCAAACAAGGGATAGTCATGCAGCATCGCCTTGCACTGGCGGTTGAGCACCGGACGCAGATCTTCTGCACTCTTCTCCTTGCTCTCCTTGACCTCTTTGAGTCGTGAATTGAGCGAATCCATGGCAAACATCATCACCAGAACTGCACCAATGAAGCCCATGATGGAGAACAGCGTCGTGCGCATCCCCGGGCCGCGCAGCCACCCCATCCCTAACACAATGCCAGCACCAATGGCATAGGCGGCAAGTGCCGCACGCGATACTGACAGCAGCACACACAGACCCGCTGCGCCGAACGCGGCCAGACACAGCCACAGCAGTCGCCCCTTTACCTCCTTATGCAGCGCGGCGGCAAACACCACGCAGGCCGTCATATAGGCCCACATGGACATGGGGTTCTGATGCTCAAACCAGCCTTTGATCTGAAAGTAGCCTTCCAGGTAGCGCATCTTCATGCAGATCCAGCCCTGTACCACCAGACTGAGCGCCAGGCCGGTCAAGGCAGGGCGCAGATCTTTCTCATCACGCAGATACATGGCGGCAGCCACAAAGATCAGCGCGCCCTTGCCGAACCGTGAAAAAGCCATCCAAGCCAGCGAGGCATCCCAGGCGTTGGCAATTGAAAACAGCCCTGCCACCGTCCACATGACATACCAAACAGTTCCCGGCGGCAACCCTTTGCGCGGTGGCACCGAAGGATCACGCGGGCTTTGCGCCACAGCGATGATCAGTGCGATGGCAAACACCTCAATCAAGGAAAGCTCATACCCCTTCGTGTGCCCACGGTATTTTTCGATGCTGCCGATCATCAATGTGAATCTTCCCGGCTGCAGCGTCGGCATGAAAATCATAAAACCAAACAAGGCCCGCTGCCACGCGCGCCGCGACGCCAGCATCACTCCCAACAGCGGTCCGAAACCGCCATAGAGCACAAGGCCAAGCAGGATTTTGAAAAGGTCCTTCACTGCTGAAATCAAACCTTGCCTTCGCATCATCACACCACCCCCAATTGCGGGGTGCGCAAGGGCTTCCGTGCACACTTAGCTTTGCATTCACCCTCACACTTCCCATGAGCCGTCCCACCATCGGTGTCCTCATCCGCTTCAAGAACTCAGCAGCCACGCTGCCAAAGGTGCTGCAGCGGCTGCAGGCGCAGACCATCCAGCCCTTGTTCATTCTCGGCGTGGACACCGGCAGCACCGACGATTCAGCCACCTTGATCACTCAAGCAGGAGGTAGGGTCGTTTCATGGTCACAGCCTTACCACCATGCGCGTGTTCTCAATTACGGCCTCAAGCACCTTCACACCGATCTCGTGCTCGTGCTGAGTTCGCACACCACCCTGGATGACGATGATGCCGTGGCACGCATGCTTGCCACCTTTGAGGATCCGCGCGTCACCTGCGTCAGCG
>CAINXC010000757.1 GCA_903854655.1 uncultured Verrucomicrobiota bacterium
ACAAGGTGGTGCAGAAGAAGGTGCTGTAGCGGGCACGTTGCCGAACGGCGCAAGGGCGGCTGCGAAGCACTCTTCCCTGAGTAGGTTGAGTGGGAAGTAGTCAGTAAAAAGTGATAAGACCGGATCAGTGCGTCAGACTTAACACTGACCACTTCATACTTTCTGCCCCCCATGCCCCCCACCCGCACCCGCCACGGCGTCATCCTGTTTGCCATCACGCTGGGCATCATCACCTACATCGACCGGGTGTGCATCTCCAAGTCCCAGCCCTTCATCCAGCACGACCTCGGGCTCAGCGAAAAGGAGATGGGCACCGTTTTCGGCGCGTTCGGCCTGGCCTACGCGCTGTTTGAAATTCCCACCGGCTGGCTGGGCGACAAGATCGGCCCGCGGCGCATGCTCATGCGCGTGGTGGCCTTTTGGTCCTTGTTCACCGCTCTTACCGGTTATGCGTGGAACTTCGTTTCGATGGTGGTGTGCCGCTTCCTGTTTGGCGCAGGCGAGGCCGGCGCGTTTCCGAACATCACCAAGATGTTCACCATCTGGCTGCCGCAGCGCGAGCGCGGCCTGGCCCAGGGCGTGACCTGGCTTTCCGCGCGATAGGGCGGTGCCTTCACTCCCCTGCTCGTCGTCTGGGTGCTGGGCTTTATGAGCTGGCGTCATGCCTTCCTCATGTTCGGCGGGCTCGGCGTCGTCTGGGCGGTGCTGTTTTACCTCTGGTTCCGCGACAATCCACGCGACCACCCCGGCGTCAACGAGGCCGAACTCACGCTGATGGAGGGCTCCGAAAACAATCTCGACTGCCATGCCGCCGTGCCCTGGGCGAAATTCTTCCGCAGCCCCACCGTGCTGCTGCTGTGGCTCTACTACTTCTGCATCTCCTATGTGTGGTACTTCTACATCACCTGGCTGCCGAAGTACATGACCGAGGTCCTCCACTTCGATGGCAAGGACCAGGTGGGAGCCATGCTCGGCGGGCTGCCCCTGCTCCTCGGCGGCATCGGCTGCTTCGCCGGCGGCTGGCTGGCCAATCGTCTCATGCTCCGCGTCGGCGGTCTCGGCCCTGCGCGGCGCATCACCGGCATCATCGGCATGTTGGGCTCCGGCGCCATGCTTGTCGCCGCCACCTTGTTAGGCAATCCCGTCCTCGCCATGATCGCGATGGGAATGTCCGGCTTCTTCAACGACCTCTCCATGTCCGGCGCCTGGGGCGCCTGCATGGACGTGGGTGGCAAATCCGCCGGCACCCTCTCCGGCAGCATGAACATGATGGGCAACCTCGGCGGCGCCCTCGGCCCTTTTGTGACCCCCTACATCCTCGAAGCCTCCGGCCACAACTGGAACGTGGTCATCTGGGTCGCGGCGGGCACGTATTTGATCTCAGCGCTGTGCTGGGTGTTCATTGATCCAGTGACGCCGATTGACACTTGAGAATGATACACGTTAGTCTGCTGGGACATTGAAGGTCGCGACAGCGTCATGGAGTGCGGGGGCAAGCGATAGCGCGACACCGCTTTGAGCGGCCTTGTCGCATTGTTTCATGGGAAGCGCCAGCGGAGCGCTGGAACCTTTCGGAGCCCCTTGGGTCAAAAAATCACTCGCTCCGGCAAAGCGGTGTCGCGCTGTCGCTCGCCACCGCACTCCATGACGCTGCGCGACCTTCAAAGTCATCCCCCTCACCAAGCCTCATCCACTTCAAAGCCGTCCGCGATCTGATCCGATTTGAAGCGGTAGATGCTCTTCACCATCGCGGAGCTCGTGTTCTTCTCGAACCACGCGGCGGAACACCACGGGTAATCGTTGGCCACCTTCACCAGGCCATGCCGCACGGCATTCTGATGCGTGTAGTTCAGTCGAGCAAAATAGGAATGCGGGAAATCCAGCTTCGTCTCCCAGTAGTTGTGCCACACGTGCCTGGCCGGTGCAGCATCCAGCTTGTTAACCCATTTCGCAGTCTTCTCGTGCAGGGCGCCGAGCATGCCAGACAGGTTATCAGCGGTTCCTGGTGACTCCGCGACGAAATGGTAGTGATTCGAGAACACTGCCCAGGCTTCCAGACGCCATCCGAACTCGGAGCAAACGGTGAGCAGGCCCCGGTGAAGCACCTCCAGCCGTTCCTTTGTGCGAAAGTGATGCGCATGATGAAGCGTGGCGGTCGTGACAAAATAAATGCCATGTTCTGTTAACCGATGCACGGGAGCGTGCGGCCACGGAATGGGGTCATCAGGCGAGGCGGGCATGGCGCAAAGCTATAAAAGGCGGGGCGTCAGTGCAACGAATGTCGCGCAGCGTTTTGGAGTGCGTGCGGCAAGCGACAGCGCGACGCCGCTTTTGAGGGGCCGATAAACTCAGCAGCACAAGAACCACAAGCGGAGCAATGAAACCCCTCAATGCCACTTGGAAAAAAGAATCACTCACTCCGGCAAAGCGGTGTCGGGCTGTCGCTTGCCACCGCACTCCACGACGCTGTCGCGCCAACTCAACGCCTCGTTCACTTCTTCGCCGCCAAATCCGCCGGCGGCAGCTCCGCAAACGCCTTCCACTGCGCCTCGCTCTGTTCCTGCGTGGCCACGCCGTCATGCACCCAGAGGCCGTAGCGCACGCGCAGCTTTTGGCTGTCCGTCACTTCGATGGCCTTCTCCGGCGTGAGGCAGGCGTCCATCCAGCCGTCGTTGCGGACGTGGAAGGCGGTGGGGTTTTGCGGGTTGCCGGGGTGGTTCATGAGGGTGATGCCGGCGAAGCCATCGGCATCGTTGGTGATGTGGCCGCTGTAGTCGCACCAGCGGGCGGGCTTGCGAAAGACCTGCTCCTCGTTGACCTGGCCTTCGCTGTTGAGGATGCGGCCGCCGCCGTCGTGGACGCCGATGGTCTTCGCCACTCGCACGGCGACGAGGCCGAAGAAGCTGGGGTTGAAGGTGGAGGTCTGGCCTTTGGGCGCGGCGAACTCGACATCAATCAGCATGAGCCAGCTCTTGGCTCCATCGATGGGCCGCACTTCGCTGCGACGGGTCTCGATCAGTTGCACCGCGTTGTCCGAAACGCGCACCCAGTGATTGGTCATCTGCATCACCGCCGACTCATCCGCGTCGTCATAACGGTCCACCCGCTGCGGCACGATGCGGCCCTGCACCTTGGCGTGATCGCCCCAGAAGTCGATGCCGTTGACATCGCTGTGCGCGATCCAGACGCTGTTGTGGTGGCTGTGCGTGAGAGGATCGTGCGGATGCCCCATGCGCGTGAGGGAGACACCCTTGGAAGTCATGATGGGATACCAGAAGGGCCGCATGTCCGCCGCATCAAAGTGGCTGGCGGTGAGTTCCTTGCCTTCGAGCTGGAAGGAGGAGATGGAATGCGGCTTCGGCAGCACCTGCACGCGCGGCACCGGCCTGGCCGAGGGCAAGGGGTTGTCCTGGGCCAGGAGGGGCGTGGCTAGAACGAGGAGGAGAATCGGCAACAGGCGCATTCGCTGAATACGCGAACAAAGCACCCCGTCTCGCTCAGGCCTTCACATCCGCGAACACCAGCCGCCCGGCGGCGGTCTGCGTGGTGCCGGAGATGATGACACGCACGGTCTGCCCCATCAGCGCCACGGCCTGGTTCACGACAATCATCGCCCCATCCGGCATGTAGCCCACGGCCTGATGCTTCTCGCGGCCCGGCTTCACCAGGGCCACTTCAACAACATCGCCAGGGGCGAGTTCGGATTGCAGGGCGCGGCTCAGCTCGTTCAGGCTCAGCACCTGGATGCCGCGCAGCCGCGCCACCTGCGCCAGGTTCTCGTCATTGGTGAGCAGCCGGGCGTTGAGCTCGCGGGCCAGCGTCACCAGCCGCGTGTCCACGGGCACGCCCTCGCGGCTGTTGTCCTCGTGAATCGTGAGATCGAGATCGCGGATGGCGCGCATCTGCTCCAGCACCTGCAGGCCGCGCCTGCCTCGCTCGGCCTTGAGCGGGTCTTGCGAATCCGTCATGCGCTGCAACTCATCCAGCACCAGCCGCGGGATCACCAGAGTGCCGCTGAGAAAGCCGGTCTGGAACAAACGCGGGATGCGCCCGTCAATGACGATGTTCGTGTCCAGCAGCAGCGGCTCGCCTTCCGAGGCGTCGCGCCGGAAGCGCACGTACGGGATCACAAACGCGAACTGGTCGCGGTCGCTGCGCAAGGCGAGCGTAACCCCGAGAAACCCCAGCGTGGCATAGATCGCGATTTCCACCGCATTGCGAATGGCGTCGCCATCGCGCAGCGACTGAAACCAGGCGAGCTGGAAGACACCCACACGGGTGATGAGGAAGGCGCCGAACAGCCCCACCAGCAGCCCGAACACCGCATACGAGAAGTGGCGCATGCTGAAACTCCCCAGCGAGGCGTCGAGCGGCACCACCAGAACGCCGCAGGGCACCCCCAGCAGGGCGCCCATCCAGCCGCTGGCGCCAAAGCCCAGCGCGATCACCGCGCCCAGAAAGATGCACAGCACGACAAAGAGCGCCCGCACAACTCGAATGGACCAGGATGATTGCATGTCAGATGATGACGCTATTATCGAAGGAATCGTGCCAAGGTCAAAAGCTCATGGATTGGAAGTTGTCAGGGAAAGTAGCCATCACGCTCCGCCGTGATGAGCTTTGTGTCCGGCCAGCCGAACGGGCGTAACATGCCGCAAAGCGCCGTTTTGCAAACGCCGCACAGTGCTCATCACGACGGAGCGTGATGGCTACTATACGAAAAAAAGCGGCGAAAGGCTCCCGCCCTTCGCCGCTTTGCGCAAAAAGA
>CAINXC010000758.1 GCA_903854655.1 uncultured Verrucomicrobiota bacterium
CGCCCACCACCCACCACAGCCACGCGTAGCTCTTTTGCGGATTGCGGTCATACAGGAAGTCCTGCAGCGAGTAGTCGGGCTTCAGCATGCCCAGCCGCACATAAGTGTCGCCTATATGGTGCCAGCGCCCTTCGTTCATGTGGCCGATGTCGATCAGATCGGAAAACATCAGTTCGTCCATTTGCTGCGCCTCAAATCTCAGCGCCTCGCGGCTTGCCTTGACCTGATACTTGGAGATCAGAAGATCGATGATTTCCTCGCGATGATGCATCGCGTACTTCCAGCCTTTGAGGCTCGCATCAAGAAAGGCGCTCACCCGTCTGGGGTTCATTCGCAATTCGTGCTCCGATGTGAACAGGCAGTCGCCGTAGAAATCCACGCCGTAATCTCGTGGCTGAATCAGCCTGACCGGCACCCCTCTCTCCCGAAAGAGAAACGGTTCATTGATGGAGTAGGCGCCCATGCCGTCGAAATCGCCACGCACTATCTTGTCAATGTCGAACTCGTACGGCACGGTTTTCACCGCTCCTTTGACGATGCCTTCGTTTCTGAACATGGCCAGCAGCGCAGGCGTATCATCCGGTGACACAGCCACGGTGCGGCCCGCCATTTGATGGGGGTTGTTGATCCCCGATTTCTCCGGCACGAGCAGCACTTCCGGCGAATGCTGGAGGATGGCGGCCAGGGCCACCACGGGTTTGCCATTGGCGCGGTCAAGAAGCATTGAGGACAGGGCCACCGCGTATTCACAGTCCCCCGAAACCAGCGCATCAGCAAAGCGGGTTTCCGGCCCACCCTCCCGCAGGGTCACATCCAGGCCGGCCGCACCGTAGTAGCCCTCCTCGATAGCGGCGTAATAGCCCGCAAACTGAAAGGCGTGCTTCCATTTGAGTTGGAGCACGACCTTTTGCGGTGTTGCGGCAAGACCAAAGCTCAAACCTCCCAAAAACAGCCCGAGCAGGAGAGCCACGGCACCTGAGATTCGGTATCGAGGAGAGTGAAAAAAAGCAAACGTGGGAGCCATGAGGTACTGCGTATTTACAATATCTCTCCTCCCTGCCGGTCGCGCCACTGGCAATTTACTTATAATCCCCGTTTTGGGGACTCACGTCAGGCGGCGTCGGCGGAATGTTGCGTTTCTGCCTGGGCGGCACAAAAGCAGGCTCCGAGAATGATGAGGGAACCCGACAGGTAAAGCCAGACCAGCAGGGCCATGATGCCGCCGAAGGCGCCGTAAATGGCGTCGTAGGTGGCGAAATCCTGAAGGTAGATGACAAACAGGCCTTCACTTCCCCGCAGCAGGGCGGTGGTGGCGAGCGCCGCCAGCCAGACTTCGGCGAGGCGTGTGGAGCGCCGCGGAGCCAGCTTGTAAAACAAACACAGCCCAAGGAAAACCAGAAGCCACGGCATGAGGAAACCCACGGTGAGGTCGAACATCCAGGGGAGCTGCACATCGGTCGGAAGCAGCCAGCGCTGTGCGGCCTTGGCCAGCACCGGCAAAGTCATCCCCAAAACCACCGCGCCTGTCATGATGCCCAGCACCACCAGGCTTCTGAGCGGCAGCCGCCACCAGTTGTGCGATTCGCTGCCCCAGGCCCGGTTGGTCGTGTGGATCAGCGTTGTAAAGCCCTGGATGGCGACCCAGACCAGCATGATCAAGGCCAGACCGCCTGCCCTCGTTCCGTGCTTGATCACGCCTTCGACAGTTGCTGAAATGTGGTTTTGCAGGACGCCGCTGATGGGCAGATAGCTTTCCACATAACGGATGGCATCCTCTCCAGCGTGCTCCTGGTCCAGGCCCGCCGAGGCGACCGTCACCAGAAGCACAAGCAAGGGAAACAGTGCAAAGAACGCGTAGTAGGCGAATGCCGCCGCCCGTTCTTGACCGTCGATTTTTTGAAAACGATCGGCTGTCAGGAACAGGACCGCCCGGACATGGTGTGTCCAAGATGTCGTGGCACGTGCTTTTGCCACGGCATCAGGCATCACCGCGCGACGTTTTCGATGCCGTTGCCCACGTGCTTGACGTCAGCGCCCACTCCATGAACCGTGTTGCAGCTCGTGCCGCCCACGATGAGAAGGGTCATGCCAATAAGAGCGAGAATTTTGACGTAAGTTTTCATAAATGTCTGAATTGAAGGGTTAGGTTGAACTGTGGTTTCGTATGCGCTCATAGAAAACACAGGCCGGAGCCGGTCGCGATGGGGTGTAACCCTACTTTGACCGTCCTTTCCAAACCGCTTTTGATCACCTGAGGTGCGCTAAAATCCTGGACCACACGTTAAGGGAACAAGCACCTCATGAACACAAGAACCCGTCAAAGGTACGGCAGTGATTTCAAGGCCCAGGCCGTGGAACTGGTCAAGCTCGGCAAGCCCGTCCCGGTGGTGGC
>CAINXC010000759.1 GCA_903854655.1 uncultured Verrucomicrobiota bacterium
CACACGCCGACGTAAGTGAAATTGCCCTTCGGCGCCTCGAGTTCCACCTCCTCCATCTTGTAGTAGGGGGCGATCGATTCGGGAGATCGCAAAAGATACCTGAGCTCATCTTCACGGGTCTCGAACAAAGCCATGCCGGGCACGCTGAACAATCCCACCAGGCGCTCCGGTTCGCACTCGAACTTCACGTGATGGCGGTCTTCACCGGCAAGCACCAGGCGGGCGGCATCGAACAGGCTGAAAGCCCGGCCCTGGGTCTTGATATGGCCGGCCAGCGCATCGAGCGCCTTGTCTTCGGCTTCGATGGTCGCCTTTACACCGCTTGGAAGCGGCGGGCGGTCATCAACGGGCGGGCCCCTGCGCTCGTCGCGATGGCCTCCGCCTGCATAGGCGCCGCCGCCACGACGTTCGCCGCCCTGATGTGGACGGTCGCCCTGAGGGCGGGGACCGGCGGTGCCGCCTCCGCCACCAAAATTGCCACGGCCGCGGGGAGGGCCGCCTGCTCCGCCACCGCCGCCGCCACGAGGCGGGCCGCCGCGATCATTGCCAAAGCCGCCGCGCCCGCCGCCGCCACGGCGGTCGTCGGTGCGTTCTTCGGCATACTTGGGGCGTGGCTCTTCTTTGCCAAAGCTGGCCACCCAGGCAGGCATCAACTTCAGGTCAGACAAGTCGATGGCCGGGGGCGGGGTAGGTTTTGATTCTTCACTCATGCAGGGCTTCCCAGAAAGGGACGCAGAATATGCCGAAGGGTTTCGGCATTGCGAGCAGGGAATGCGAGGGTGACACAAACAGTCACTGATGGAGCCACTGCACTTTCCAAACGCACTGAATACGGCCCGGAGCGGCGAAGAACGCAGTTGCGGCTTGAGGCCGGGGCCAGTCCGCGTTCTGTTGCCGCCATGGACAGCCCCCCCCCTGGTGACCGGGTGAATCGAACTTTGACGTGGACCGTATGCGTGCTTATTGCCGCCCTGGCGTTCGTCTTTGTGTTCATCACCTTCCGTGGTCTCACCAGCGCCCGTGCCATGGATCAGGCGCAGATCGCCCGCGAACTGGCGCGTGGGCACGGCTTCCGCACCCTCATGATCCGGCCGGCGGCCTTCCAGACGGTGCTGGCCAACGGCAGGGACGCCACGATCACGACCCAGCAGGACACGTACAATCCACCGCTGCAATCCATGCTGTGGGCGCCCCTCTTCAAGGCCGTGGAGTCCTGGTGGACCTTTGATGTCAACCGCGGCACCGTGTACGCACTGGACCGTGTGATCGCGGGCATGGGCGCATTTTGGCTGCTGCTCACCCTGCTGCTGGCGCACGGCATGGCCAGGCGCCTGTTTGACCGCACCATCGCCGCTTTCACCGTGCTGGCGGTGGCGCTCAGCCCGCAGATGTGGGAGATCGCCACCGGTACTGGCTCGCGCGGCCTGCTGCTGTTCCTCTTCACCCTCTCCATATACTGGCTCACGGCGATGATGCGACGTGCGCTGGCCGGTGAGCCGGCAGGGTTCGGTCTGGTGCTGGGCATCAGCCTGGCCTGCGGCCTCATGGTCATGACGCACTGGATGGCCGTGTGGCTGGTGCTCGGCATCGTTGTCGCGATCGCCGTGCTGGTCCCTGGTCAACGCCCGTCACTCATCCTCATCATAGCGGTGCCGCTGCTTTGCCTGACCGCCTGGGCCCTCCACAACCAGGCCGCCGGCGGCAACCTGCTGGGCGCGGGCGAGGTGACCGTGCGCAGCTTGCTTTCGCCTCAGGCGGAAGCGGCGCACCTGCGCGATTTCAGCGACACGGCGCCCCCCGTCAATCTCGACGTGCTGATACGCAAGCTGGGCATCCACATCCACAGCCAGATGCAGGACCTTTACCTGCATCTCGCAGGGGTCGTGCCCGCCATCCTGTTCTTCCTCTGCCTGCTGCATCGCTTCCGTCGCCCGGAGGTGCAGGGCATGCGCTGGGCGCTGCTGATCATCTGGGCCATGGCTTGGGCCGGCATGGCCCTGACCGGACTGCCAAACAAGGCTGAGGATGACAACCAGATCCACTGCGTCTTCGTGCCGGTGCTGGCCATATTCGGGATGGCGGCGCTGGCCGTGTTCTGGGCGCGGCTGAACCCCGGCAACGGCGGCCTCTGGACGCTGCATGGCTACGCTGTGATCGCCATCCTGCTCTCTGGCTGGCCCATGCTCACGGAACTGCCCTCCGATTTGAAAACCGGCCTGTTCCTCAAAAACCAGCTCATGAACTGGCCGCCCTACCGGCCCATCACCCTCGCCTTCCTTGGCAAATGGGTGAAGCCGGAAGAGGTGCTGGCAAGCGACGCCCCCTGGTGCATCGCCTGGTATGGGGACCGCACCTGCCTCTGGCTGCCAAAGGAGCGTGCGCAGCTCGATGCGATCCGTGAGATTGCTGAAAAACAGGGCCATCACATGGCCGGCATCGTCATCACCCCTCTCGCCAGCTCAGATTTCGTCGGCGGCGTGCCCTTCAGCGGAGCCTACTCCGCCTGGGCGGACTGGATTGCGCGCGGCCCCACCCTCGGGCTCGGCCCCAATGTGGACATCGCCGCCGCGCTCAAACCCCTGCAGACCTTCCCCGTGCACCAGTCCCTGGGCTCCGTCCCCATCGCCGATGGCCGCGTCATTCCCGCCATCACCTTCTACACCGACCGTGCCGCCCGGCTGGGCATGAAGCCCTGACAGGATGGAAAAAGAGAGGTCGGAATTCAAAAATCAGGCCCTTTTCTCTTTTCTCTTTTCTTTTTTCCCTTCATTAGTCATCCCCTTTTCCTTCCTCAACCCAACCACATCACACTCACCTTTACTATGAGCAGAAAAATTCGTTACGGCATGGTGGGCGGCGGGCGCGGCGCTTTCATTGGCGCGGTGCATCGCATCGCCGCCGCACTTGACCAGCAGATTGAACTCGTCTGCGGCGCTTTCTCTTCCGACGCCGAAAAATCCAAGGCCTCCGGGGCCGACCTGTTCCTGCCCGCCAGCCGCTGCTACAGCAATTACGAGGAAATGATCAAGGCCGAGGCCGCCCTGCCCGCCGACCAGCGCATGGACTTCCTGGCCATCGTGACGCCAAACCACATGCACTTCCCGCCCGCGAAACTCGCGCTCGAAAGCGGCTTCCATGTGCTCAGCGACAAGCCCGCCACCTTCAATCTTGCCGAGGCGAAAGAACTCGCCGCGCTGGTGAAGAAGACCGGCCTGCTCTATGGCCTCACACACAATTACACCGGCTACCCGCTGGTGAAGGAGGCGCGCGACCTGATCAAGAGCGGCAGGCTCGGCAAGGTGCGCAAGGTCGTCGTCGAATACCCGCAGGGCTGGCTCGCCACCAAGCTGGAGGACAGCGGCCAGAAGCAGGCCGGCTGGCGCACCGATCCCACCAAGTCCGGCGCCGCCGGCTGCGTGGGCGACATCGGCACGCACGCTGAAAACCTCGCCGAGTACATCACCGGCCTGAAGATCAGCGAACTCGCCGCCGATCTCACCGCCTTCGTCGAAGGCCGCCTGCTGGATGACGATGCAAACATGCTGCTGCGCTTCGAAAACGGTGCCAAGGGCGTGCTGCACTGCTCGCAGATCGCCGTGGGCGAGGAGAACAACATCAACATCCGCGTCTGGGGCGAAAAGGGCGGGCTCGAATGGCACCAGAAGGAACCCAACACCATGCTGGTGAAGTGGATCGACCAGCCCATGCAGGTGTACCGCACCGCCAACGGCTACCTGAGCAAGGCCGCCGCCGCCGCCGGCCGCACCCCGCCCGCGCATCCCGAAGGCTACCTCGAAGCCTTCGCCAACATCTACAAGAACTTCGCCGGCCACATCCGCGCCCGCCTCGCAGGCACGGAGCCCGATGAACTGGTGCTCGACTATCCGAAGATCGAGGACGGCGTGCGCGGCATGGCCTTCATCGACGCCGTGGTCGCCTCCAGCAAGAACAACGCCGCCTGGACGAAGCTGGACGTGTAGGACACGTCGGGAGCATCTGAGGTTTTCTCACACGAAGCCACAAAGGCACGAAGGATTCGGCAAACACCCCTCGCCCTCATCCTCAGATCCTTTGTGTCTTCGTGCCTTTGTGTGAGAATCTGAGGTGCGCTAAAATCCTGGACCACACGTTAAGGGAACAAGCACCTCATGAACACAAGAACCCGTCAAAGGTACGGCAGTGATTTCAAGGCCCAGGCCGTGGAACTGGTCAAGCTCGGCAAGCCCGTCCCGGTGGTGGC
>CAINXC010000760.1 GCA_903854655.1 uncultured Verrucomicrobiota bacterium
CCAGGTCCTCCACTCCCGGCTGCTGCATGAACTCCGCCATCGCCTTCCGATACGCCAGATAAGCAGGCCGCAGTTCCTCCACCTTCTTGTTGTAAGCCTCCACCGCCGGCCAGAAGCCGGTCCACTTGGCCTTTTCCTGGTGGATCGCATCAAAGTACTTCTTCAGCCGTGCGGCATCGCCATTGCCATCCAGGTGCATGAAGTAAAGCACCAGGGCATGAGAGGAGTAGTAGCGGCTCGCCAGCACCTTGGGGTCAAGGCTGCCGGTCGCCTGCTCCTTGCCTCCCGATGTTTCGCTGCCAGGAGAGGGGGTGCGCCGGGTGATGTCGCTGGTGAAGCCCCACAGCTCCTTCACCCCAATCCAGCTGGGGGTGAAAGAAACGCCGCGAAACATCCGCCGTCGCTGCGGCTTGCGCTGGGCCTCGTGCATGTCCTTGAAGGCCTGGACCGCGCCGTTCACGTTGAACTGTCCGCTGCTGTACGGCAGGTGCGCCGTGTACTCGGCCGTCCCTTCCAGCAGCCATACAGGCGCGAACGGCAGGTACTCATGCATGATCTGGTGGGTGATCTCATGCGTGATTGTGTCGTTGTTGATCGCCCCGCTGCGTGCGTAGCCGGACGACTTGCTTTTTGGTGCGCGCGTCAGCCCCAGTTCCTCGAACGGGATGCGGAACACCTTGTCCTTCCTCACGTACACGCCGCCGGACCATGGAGGCGCGCCCGTGGCCAGGTATTCGGCACGGGTTTCAAACAGCTCGGCCTGAAACTTGGTGCGCCCCTCTTCCGGCTTTGGCATCACACCCCACGGCATGCGGCGCACAAGTTCATAGGTGCTCTCAAAGGCCCGGCACACCTCGTTCATCACCAGCACACCCAGCCTCGCCGTGGTTTTGAAGCGGAAGTGCCCGCTCTCATAGATGCAGTCCCCGTCCGTCTCCTTGACCACCTTGATGTTCATGTCCAGCAGCGACTCCTGCACCATCCCGGGCAAAAACCGCCGGTCCCACGGCAGCCTGCCGGCATCACCACCCAGCGCTTCCGCCGGATGTCCTTTGATCCAGGCTTGATCAGCACCGGACAATGCGGACAACTGGATGCTTGCCTGCTGCCCGTTGGCCAGAAGCAAAACCACCTGATCCTTGTCCACCCGCAGCATTTCGGCCGTCACCTGCTTGCCCGCGCCGTTGGTCCACAAGCGCGATTCCCCGCGCAACCATCCGAGGCTGGCGAAGCAGGCGATGAGGCAGGCGATGGTTTTCATGAACAAAAGACTACCACAATGTGCATCAACGCAGGGAATCCTGGCAAGCCTTTCATGCGGTTCCATTCAACCGATGGGGCTCCCGGTTGCTCCACGCAGTGGCGTTCGCATCCTGGCTAACGAATGGGGACAACGACCCCCACCAACGACAACCGCGCCCTTTTCTGCAATGCCTTGCCCCCCTCGGGTTCCACGAGGATGGCTCGCTCTCCACCCACAACCTCTGCGAGCGCCCTCTCGAGGGTGATCCGTGGGAGCCGGCGCTCTCTCGACCGAAGCGAGCAATCCCCTCCTTTCTCATGATCCGAGGATTGCGACCAATTCCCGCAATTTCGGGTGCGATGAAAAGCCTTCGATGTCCATCGACATACGCAGATAGCGGCGAGCCTCGTGCGCATTTCCAGTTTCGAGCGCACCCGCCGCCTTTGTGACCAAACGATGGAACCTCTCGGATTCATAATGGTGTTCTGCGCCAGATCTCGGTCGCACTAACGCAAATGGAAAGCTGTCAGCTAAACTCTGACATTTGAGAACCTCCGGTGGGGCCTTGATCCGGTTGCGCAGGGCCGACTCGACGCTCCTCGCAAGTTCGGCAACCAAATCATCTGACCGGCTAGCACCGAGTGATGCCAACCTTGCTCTCATCTGAGCCCAGTCCATCTGCCCATTGCCAACAAGCATCAGCAGGAGATTGAAGTTTCCTTCCACATGGTCAGGCTTTGAGCTGACGAGACCGCCAAGAATCGCTTGCGCCTCTCCGAAGCGTCGTGCTTCAATCAGCGAAACGGCACGGTTGTTCAGGGAGTCAGCCGCGAGTTCCGGCGTTCCATACTCAGCGAATTCAATTGGCTCTCCAAACAGTTGCTCGTGAATCTCACTGACTGATTGCGCAAGCAAGAGGCAATTCTGAGGACGCACGCTGGGATCGCCACGAAAGCACGACGCAAGCAAACCAGCCACGCCCTGTGGCATCTGGGGAAGGCCTGGTATTCGGCGATGCCGCGAACAATAGTCGGAGAGCGCTGCGGGAGCAGCTAGCCCACTTTCCCAGCGCACATCACCCATGAACATGTGTAGCACGGATGCGGCCCAGCTCCACACATCCGTAGCAGCCGAGACGCTTCCGCCGGACAACTGTTCGGGCGAAGCGTAGGCTGGGGTGCACCCCGAAGCCAATGCCCTCCCATCGGGCTGCAGGCTTCTGGCTAGGCCAAAGTCAGCAACCTTTGGTGATCCGTCTGGCGTCAAAAGCACGTTCCCAGGCTTCACATCTTGATGAACAAGCCCGTGCCGGTGCGCCCAATCCAGGCCCAGTGCCATTCCCGCCGATATATGAAGAATGGTGGACACAACGGCGGCATCCTCTGTTTGATAAAGCGACCGGTCCCTAATCTGGTCCTGCAAACTTCCGCCTTCAACAAACTCAGCAAACACACAAAGCGCTCCCCCAAGGCCTTGGGTGTAATGGCAGGTGGCCACATATGGATGCAGACCAATGTTTGCCCACGTCTCTGCCTCTCGTTCAAATTGGGCGACGAATGACAAGTCCGAGGACAGTCGTGCCTTTATCACCTTTACCGCAAGGTCGATGCCCCACCTCTGGTGCTCAGCTTGGTAAACAGTGCCCATGACGCATCGCAAACTCGGCTTCCCTGGCCTTTTCGGGTTCGGGGTCGTGATCCGGAAATCTACCTGGTTTCGGGTCATACGCCAGGAGCTGGAAACCACCGTGTTTCGCTTCATCGGTGATTTGCTCTTCAATCGTGTAGCCCTTGTCATCGGGCAAATGCACATGACAGTCGGGATGCCGCCCCAGAAGGAAGGTGTCGTGGGCAGCAAAGGTGAAAGTCCCGCCCTTGCCAGGACCATCGATTGAGGTGCGCTAAAATCCTGGACCACACGTTAAGGGAACAAGCACCTCATGAACACAAGAACCCGTCAAAGGTACGGCAGTGATTTCAAGGCCCAGGCCGTGGAACTGGTCAAGCTCGGCAAGCCCGTCCCGGTGGTGGC
>CAINXC010000761.1 GCA_903854655.1 uncultured Verrucomicrobiota bacterium
CTGGCCATCCAGGATGCACAACGCTCCGAGCGGCAGGCCGTCGCACGATTCAAGCAGGGCTCCCGCGTAGAATCGCATGGGCGGGCCACCGTTGACCAGCGGACTATCCGTGAATCCAGTGTCCTGGGACGTGTCAGAGACCACCGTGAGCCCCTTGCGCAGCATGGCCTCGCCGCAGGCCGAAGCACCCGGCGGCAGTTCGCCGGCGTCAAGGCCGAACCTTGATTTGAGCCACAGGCGGCTGCTGTCCACCAGCGCGATCAAGGCCACGGGAGCCTCGCAGATGCGCGCGGCCAGCCGGGTGAGGTCATCGAATTGAGCCTCGGGGGGCGTGTCGAGGATTTCATAATGGCGAAGCGCCGCGAGGCGATCCGCTTCAGTATAAGGCAATGAATCGGGATTCATGGTGCTCCTCGCGAGCCTGGGTGACAAGGACACCCCTGGCGTTTTCTTCAGCTCAACTCCAAACTCGCAATCTAGCGTATTCATGGCCTGCAACCACCTGGCAGGCGACGGGGAAATAGTCTGCGATGTGAAAACCGCAAGCGAGGTCCAATGCCCCTCGTCATTCGTCCTGAGAACAGCTCGCGCCCACTAAAGCCGTGGACGCCATGGGGTGTTCACCCCGGAGCATTTGCCACCGTGCCACGCGAAAGGCCGCTGCGGAGCTTTGCTGTCTCGGAGCGGGCGCAGCGCTGAACCGGCAGCAATGGCGTAACGTCGAATATTGGCACGTAGGTATGAATCATTTCGTCTGTTGGTTGCAGTCGAACTGACTCTAACTCGCCTCAGACAATTTGCTGGCCGTCCCATGCGAGAGACTGCGCTGATATTGCGGGGACTTGTTGGTCCAAACCGCCGAGCTCAGAGCCGGCTCCCAGCGCGCCCCTTTCACCGGAGTTCAAGCCGGATTGCGCCCGCGCGCCCGCCCATTGTCCGCCGGCCGCTTGACTGGTCTCATGGAAGCGCTGCAACAGCCTCCTCACAAGACTCACCGCGTCGCGATCATAAAGGATCTCCGCGCCTGTCTCCTTGCGGATCGCCCTGGCCATCTGCGGCAGCGCGGCGGCGATGCCGCCGCTGCCTTCCAGCACGCCGATGAGCTTGCCTTCCTGATAGGCGATGGCGAACTCCCCAAGCGTGCCGCAGCGCCCGCCGACGATGAGCACGATGTCGCTGGAATGAATATTAACCAGCTCCCGTCCCATGAGGCCGAGGCCGGTGTAGATCATGTCATCGTAGCCGACGTGGGGCGAGTGAAAAACCTCGATGTGCTCCTGAAGGCTGCTCGCAGGCGAGATGCCGATGACATGGCCGCCGGCGGCCTTGGCTCCCATCGCCGCCTCGTGCGGCAATCCCGGACAAGCGCCGGTGATCAGGCAGCATTGCTCGTTCGCCACGGCGCGGCCCAGCTCCCGGCAGGTCTGCTTCAGCGCTTCGGCCGCCCCATTGGCTGCCGAGCCCATGACGCCAAACCGAAGATGAGCGCCTGTCACCGGGTGGTAGCGCCGGGCAGGATTGGAGCCCGTCATCGCACCATTTCCGCGCAGTCAGCGGTGGTCGAGGTTTGGACGGAGCGAAGATCCTTGTCTGGCGCGAGAGACTCTTCTGGCTGCGCCACGGCCCACTTGCGGCACACCACGCTCATGTCATGCCCCATAAGCGACGCGATGCCGATGATCATGTGAAAGGTGGTGACGGCGTTTTGAGGTGCGCTAAAATCCTGGACCACACGTTAAGGGAACAAGCACCTCATGAACACAAGAACCCGTCAAAGGTACGGCAGTGATTTCAAGGCCCAGGCCGTGGAACTGGTCAAGCTCGGCAAGCCCGTCCCGGTGGTGGC